>JAVVFI010000159.1:0-11343 GCA_032250555.1 Sedimentisphaerales bacterium | reverse complement strand
CAGAACCAATACCCCCAAAAGCTTCAGACAAAAAGCAATCTTATGAATCGCTCCTAATTCAACTGATTGCCGATATGACCAAAACAGTAGAACAACAGCCGCAGCTAAAACCAGCATAATCAGCCAGAGCCATGGGCCTACAGGAATAGTGATTGAACCAAGTAATATCATCAATCGCCACCTCCGAGGTTTTCATAGTACCTTCGTACCAATTCGGCAAAACGTCCGGGGACCGGGTCGCGATCGATAGGTACAAGCGCTTCATCTGACTGGAGCTGAGCCAGCTTATCACTAAGATGCTTATGCAATTCAGTCAACGGATCGGTGATTTGCCGCTTCACAAGATCCCACTGTGGTTCTTTACCATGACGAGTGTATTCGGAACGAATCGAACGGGCTCGATCCCGTATTCTTGCCGCTTCATTGCGCAGGTCTCGCTCATTTAGCATCTCCTCCACATCGCGGAGGCGATCGGACCACTGGCTGAAGTCTCGGCCGGTAAGCGGGCCATTCGGATCACCTGAGTCCCATTGCCCGGATTGATTATCAAGCCAGCCACCCGGGCCGGTTCGTCCTCCAGATTCAGCCCTCCTTCCAGGACGAGCATTGGCAGTTTGTCTTCTTGAGCTGCCGCGCGGTGAGCCCTGTTGTTGAGCATTGTTAGGATCAGAATCTGATTGACGATTTCCACCTGTAGCGGCATTTGCCGATGCTCTGCCGCCTTGTGGCTGTTGTGCTGATTGCCTGCCCTGCCTCTGGCTTTCAGTTTCTGATTGAGCATTACCAGGTCTTTGCTGATTTGATGATGAGTCAGCCATCTCGTTAGAATCATTTGGCTGCCCCCGGTCTTGATTGCCTGCACGAGCGGCTTCTTCATTAACCTGTCTAATCAACTCATCGAGCTGTTGTCTGGCCAGACGCAACGATTCTGCTTCATCACCAAGCACATTTTCGGCAGCCTCTTCGACACCTTTCCTCATCTCTTCGATACCTTTTCCAGCCTGTTTCTCAATCTCCTGTGCCTGCGGTAGGAAATTGCGTTTTAACAGTTCTCCGGTTGCTTCAAGCGCCCTGTCAACATTGTCGGTGCCAGCCTTTCGTAACGTATCATAGAGCTTCCTCGAAAGCAATGGTTCGGAAGTCTCCGACTGCTCGCTTACCTCTTTCATCTGTTCAATTAACTTTTCGGCTTCCTCTCTCTGCCGGTCGATTCGTTCCGCCAAGTCACGGTTAACTCCGGTATATGTAAGTGTTTTTCTTTCGGAATCTATTTGTTGTTTTATCTCCTCTGCTATTTCATTTTGCCTCTGGTCGAGCTGCTGTGCATTCTCACGCATATTTCGCATCTGCTCGGTAAACTGTCCTGACGTGTTTTTCCGAAACTCATCACGCATTTGTTCCAGCTCACGTTGGGCACGTGTTGTGGAAGTTATTGCCCTTGAGAGCATACCCTTTTCCAACTCCTCAGCCGACTGACGGATTCTTGAGCGGCTCTGATCGAGCTGCTCTCTCGCATCGGCCATACGCTGCCGGTTCTCCGATCTCTCCATTCGTTGCCGCAATTCGTCAACGTCCTGAAGTGCCTCGAGCTGCTGTTCTGTAAGGCGCTTGAGCTGCCGGCGAATCTCCTCCTTCTGCTGCTCGTTCTCGGCTTGCTGAAGCGCTGCCTGAGCTTCTTTGAGTCTTTCGCTCATTTCATTCTGTCGTCGGGCCAGTTCACGAAGCCTGTTAAGGACCTGAAGATCCTCACGTTGTGTCTGCTGCTGAGATTGAGCTAATCGCTGAGTTTCGTATCTATTCTCCTGTTGTGTCATCTCCAACTGCTGTAATTGCTGCTCAGAGCGGCCGGAGCTACCTGAACTGGAGTTGCTGCCTCTACCTCTGCTGTTACTCCGTGCGACCTGTTTGTCGAGATCTTTTAGTTTAAGAAGCTCTTGATATGCCAACTGCTCGGAGGCCAATGCCGGTGTCAGTTCTTCTGTTGAAGCAGATTGGCCTGCATTGGTCAGGTGTTCCAGTGATGTCTCCATATACCCGGCAGCTTCCTGCAAGGTTTTAATCGCGGATGTGTCTTCTGCCTCTGACATAGCCGATTGGGCCTGCTGCAACACATCAGCCTGCGATTTTTGTACAACATCAAGGTCTTCCTTGTGGTCATCAACACCTCCCGACAGCTCGGCCAGCTTCTTAACATTCCAGGTAGCACTGATAATCTGCTTCTGTAATTTGGCAAGTTGATCGCCCTGCTGCTGTTGTTGTTGACCGCTTTGGTTTTGGCTCTGATTATTCTGCTGCTGGGATGACTGGCTTTCTCGGAAAATCTCTTCAAAGTGACGAACTTCAGCAAAATATATATCGCTTGAAGTTCTTCGGTTCCTGTCATTCGGTCCTATATCGTCAGCCCAAAAGTAGTAAGTAAGTAACTGGTCGGGCTGGGCGTTAATCTCTTCAAAGGCTAATAAATGCTGAATATGCAAATTCTCGTTTGACAGCACCGACTGGCCAAGCGTGATGTCTCTACTTTGAGTGCCGGCAAGTGTATAGCTCAGCCCATAGCCGGTCACACCATAGTCATCCGATACCTGGGCTTCCAGGCTCAATTCCTCTAAAGGTGATGCAACAATGTCACGATTGGGAAATAGAGTTTTCAATTCGGGGGGGAGATTCTTGTGGACATCAATTGTAAAACGCGGCGGTATTTTATTTGTCAGACCCTGAGCATCAGTTAGATATAGCTCAAATCGCTGATTCTCCATAGGTGTGATTGAAGTAGTATAGGTATTCGGCTGTTCATTATCGGCGATTAGATTTATAGTTGATTGGTTTTTTGCGTGAAGCTGGGCCTTGGTTACCGGTTTATTAAGAGTAAATGTCAAAGTAACCTCGGAACCTTCAACTACACTAATCTGCCGTGTGTCCTTGATAACTTTCTCGGGCAATTTCGTATAAGAAGGATAGACAATCTTCGCATCTGTTTTTTTAAGTGAGGGGTGCTCGAAAGCGCTGATTCTAAAGTTTTCCGTACGTTTTTTTGCATACTCGATATGGTATATCAAGTTGTTATTGACCTCAGGGATAAGGCCGCCAAAAACGGGATCTTCAAGGTTTTTTGAAAGTACGATTTTCTTTTTGTCCTGTTCAGACGTACCTACCCAAAGACTTGCTTCGGGGGGCACTCGTCCGTCAAAACGCGCCATAACAACTACGACGGCTCCTAATTCAACAGTCGTGTCTCCCGGACTAACGGTAATATTATAATCTCTACCGGTCAGTACGCCTCTATCGATTGTAAAGAAGGAAGGAGTAGATGGTAAAAGCTGTGAAAGTGCTATTATGATAAATGACAGCGCTGCAATTCCACCCAACTGTGTCAGGTAAAGCTTTCTTGATGATATACTTCGAAGCCAGTCGTGTTTGTCAGCATGTCTGAGAGCATCGCCTATGACCCGTTCCTGAAGATAACCTAATTGGCCGCCGAATCCCTGTGGTTCTTGTTCTATTGCGGCTAATAACAGGGCCTGCATATCAGGGTGTTGCTGCTCAATATTTCGAGCGACAGCTCGATAGTCTATGTGCATCTGGCTATATTTGTATAAGGCTAAAACCGTCGCCAGCAAAGTAGCTATACATAATCCCCAATTTACGATTAACGAATTCCAACCCAAGAGCCAATCGGCACTTACCAGAGCGACACCGATGATTCCCGCAATGAACCAATAGACCGACAATCTCCACATCAAATACAGACGTCTTCGGCGATTCACTATTGGCCGGAGTTTTTTGCGAAGAGCTTTTTCAATCATTTCATTTCTCCCGACAGATTAGAAGGCGAACGCGTCAACCAGCCCGCCAACCATATCTCAATTAACGAGACAACTAATAACGCAACTAATAACCATCGCCACACTTTCTGCTCATACTCCATTCCAGCAAAACTTCTTTGACGTTTTGCCTGTGTAGTCTGTTCGACTGCAATATCTGAAGACTGCTTGAAGGAAACACCGAACCTCTCGATATCTTCAATTTGCATAGCAGCCGTTTGGCATTCCCGAACCGGAAGGTTAACTGCGAAAGTATGATTGCCTGCTGATGTCTCAATTGTATAAATTCCGGGCATATCGGTCTGATTAAAGACTTCCTTGTTGGTATCCAGACTAACGAGAGAATCATCTGGTTTGCGAATCTGTATGTTAGCTGAGGCAGCCTTTATTAAGTGTGTGATTGGTATATTGTCACCTACGAAATACTGTGATTGCCGTCCAACAAGGACCCCGCCATATTCGAGGATTGAGTAAAACAGCGGAACAAATTTGGATGAAAGCGCAAGCTGACTGTCTGAAGGATGCCAGCCGCAGGTAAAGATAAGCAGTGTTCCTTTGCCAATTGTCAGTTCCAACCATGCAGGATCCCCACTGTCGAAATTAGCTAAAACCTGAGCGTTGGGTAAATCTTCGTTATTGATCTTTCTATATTTCCAAATGTGTATCTGTGTGAAGTCTCCAAACCGAGGATCGGAGAAAGGCATTAGCAGAGGATGTTTGAATTCAATCCTGCCGAGCATGGCGTATCGGTCAACATTGGCTTCCTCAGATTCGATTGATTCAATACCGGAAAGACCAGTTAATGTTGTAACGTCATCAGTGGACTTCATAACCAGCAGAATTGTTTGGCCGGATTCAAGGTATTGACGCAGGTGAGCAAGGTTCTCGCTGTTGATTTTGTCAGCAGCAATGACCAAATGCGCCGTCTCTATATCTGTGGCTGCGATATCCTTATCGCCCGGATAGTAAATGACATTAGGCTTTAGTGCACGGGTAGTCCCAAAAGCTCGCTTAACATAATATAACATTTCCTTTGAATCATTGGGATCTTCATTGCCTATATAAAGGATATTAACCTGCTGTTGTAAATATGGAGCTAAAAAGAGAGTATTATCAAAATCATGATCGTCACCCGTTAAAATCAGCTTACGGGCTTGTAAACGGTCTTCCCGGGCGGGGGCACGAACAACAACACTATGGCCTGGCGGCGCATACACATCTATACCCTTACTTGATGTTTCATCAGCCATCTTATCAGCCCAGTTCAGTTGAAATCGCTCTGTGGTCGCATCAGACGAATTGGTGATTCGGATACCCGGTAGATTGTCGTCATCGGTATTGCCAGATCCACTGCGATCTGTCACTAATTGTAATGCCGCATTGGTATTGCCCTGGCACTGTATCGCTTTAACCACTAATTCCGTGTCTTCAGGCCATTCATAAGCGTTCATTGCCTCAAGATTGCTTCCTTTTTGCAGGTCACTGATAAGTACCACCCGGCTCATTGTATAAGTTTGTTGTCCGTCTTCGACCTGGTCATCTTCAATAGCTTCTGCGGCACTGACCAGGGCGTTACCAAGATTGGTCAAATCCCAACTCGGAGAGAGTTCCGATATATATTCTGTAACGACCGTAGTTCGCCGGGCTGGTTCCAGCGATGCCCATTGTTCAAATCCTATCAGTGTTTTAGTGTTTTGATCAAAGCTTATAACGCACACTCGATCAGCCTCGCCAACATCCTTTAATACAGACTTTGCCTCACTGATTGCCTGAGCCCAAATTCCATTACGACGCATGGATGCACTGGTATCAATTAACAGGACTATTCGCTTGCGGAGAGAGACTTGCTTCTGAGGAACTTCGCGAGGAAAAAACGGACGCGAGAAGCTAAATGCAAGAAGACATATTATTATACAACGTAAAATTAAAAGCAGCAGGTTTTCCAAACGAGTGCGGTTCTTGAATCTCGGTATTGAAGTACGCAAAAACATCAACGAGCTAAACGTTATCCGCTTCCGCGTGTGTCGACGAATCATATGCAATATAATCGGCAAAGCAACCGCAGCTATACCAGCCAGAAATAATGGATAAAGGAAATTCATGCCTTATTCCTGCCTTTTGATGTACTTCTGTATCTAAGACGTTTTCTACGTCTCATTCGGTCCTGCAGGAAATCCAGCAGGGCCAAATCAAATGGACGATCAGTTGGAAACAAGTGGTAATCGATCCCCAGATTTTGACATATGGACTGTGCTACTGACAGATGTTTTTCGAGCTTATGTTTGTAACCTGTCTGGGCATCGGACGGATTTACGTACATATTACGTCCTGTTTCTATATCCTGAAATAGTGCCGGTGAATTAAAGTCAAATTTTAACTCAGCCGGATCCAATACATGGAACACAACAACATCATGGCCTCCGGCACACAGATAGCTCAAATCTTTTTCGAGCCGATCAATAGATGTCAGCAAATCAGAAATCAGCACAATCAGGCTGCGTCTTGTCAACATACCGGCGACATATTGCAGCGGCGGTCCCAGGTCGGTCGTAGTGCCCTGTGGAGAAGCTTCCAACGTGAGCATCAGGCGGCGCAGATAACCCGGCCGGTTGCGAGGTACCAAATATTGCCTGATTTGATCGTCAAATGTCGCCAGGCCGACAGCGTCACCCTGTATAAAGAGAAAATATGCCAAAGTTGCGGCCAGCGTGCCTGCGTACTGTGACTTTGTATAATCTCCGGAACCATAGCCCATTGATCGGCTGTGATCAAGGAGTAAGTGGCAACGCAGATTCGTCTCATCCTCGAATTTTTTAATGTAATATCTATCACTGCGGGCATATAACCGCCAGTCAATATAGCGGGGGTCGTCACCAAGTGTATATTGACGGTATTCGGTAAACTCCACTGAAAAGCCATGATAAGGGCTTCGATGAATACCCTTCCAGAATCCTTCAACTATGACCTTGGCCCGCAGTTCCATTGATTTGATCCTCATCAATGAAGTCGGATCAATCATACCTTCGACCTTACTATTATTGTTCGGCGAGACAGATTCTGCGACTTTTTTTGTCATTTGGTGATTCTTTCTTTGACTGATTCAAGCAGTCTATCAACAAGGTTTTCAATGACTACACCTTCAGCCTCTGCACGGTAATTGATTAAAATGCGGTGTCGAAGCACAGGATAGGCCATTGCCCGAATATCCTCGAAACTGACATGCGACCTGCCATACAGAAGCGCTCTGGCCTTGGCGCCAAGTACCATATACTGTGATGCACGCAATCCGGCCCCCCATGTGACCCACTCATTTATGAAATCAAGAGAATTATTCGGACCTGGCCGAGATGCCGCTGCAATTCTTACAGAGTAACGCACGACATCCTCAGCCACAGGTACTTTGCGAACCACACCATGAAACTGCTGTAACTCTTCTCCGGTGAAAACCTGTTTTATGGGTTCGGGCTCCGCAGTGGTAGTCTGGCAAACAACTTTAACCTCATCATCCTCCGGCAGATAATCTATCCAGACATTAAACATAAAGCGGTCGAGCTGTGCTTCCGGCAATGGATAAGTGCCTTCCATTTCGATAGGATTTTGTGTTGCAAAGACAAAGAACGGCTCGACGAGCGAATGGCAAACACCGGCTGCGGTCACATGGTATTCCTGCATCGCCTCAAGTAGTGCCGCCTGAGTTTTTGGAGGCGTGCGGTTAATCTCATCTGCAAGAATTATATTTGCAAAGATGGGCCCCTTTATGAAAACCATCTTTCTTTCTCCATCGGTCTGCTGAAGAATTTCAGTTCCGGTGATGTCGGCAGGCATAAGATCCGGGGTAAACTGAATACGCTGAAACTTTAAGTTAAACAATTGTGCGAGCGATTTGACCAGTAATGTCTTGGCCAGCCCCGGCGCTCCGGTAATCAAACAGTGCCCACCGGCAAGAACCGCAATCAAAAGATGCTCAATAACATTTTCCTGACCGATGATAACCTTTGAAAGTTCAGTACCAATACGCTGCCGTGCCCTGCCGATTTGTTCAACAGCCCATCTTTCAAACTCATAAGTTTTAGTCGCCAAAGTCATTTTCCTTTCAATGTGTCATTGCGTAAAAGACTATATTAATCCCCAGCGGGTATGCCTTCTTTTCCGAAAACTCCCGAAAATACCACTCATCCTCCCCCTCTCGTTCCCAACCGTCACCTAAGTCGGTGTTGTGACAGATAATGGCCATCATTCTGCCTTTGTCGTCATAAATGGCTTTGTAATGAGGAATTTGTGCATCTTCCCGCTCCCAGGTAATACCATAGTCACGACCTTGTATAGCAGCTCCGATGCTGGGAATTTGCGGCTTTTCCTTGAGATCAAATACGGCATGAAATATAGGATGGTCCAGCCTCAGCTCAACCGGCTCACGATCGGGAAAAACACGCTTCATTTCATAATATAAATTATACCACTCATCTTCACCCCAGAAATCATCAACCATAAGAAACCCGCCGTTCAAGAGGTAATTACGAAGGATCTTTACTTCCTCTTCACTGAAGACCAGACTGCCTGGCTCAACAATATAGATGAAAGGGTAATCTAAGAGTTTAGGATCTGTCAGTTCGAGTACCAATCCGTCTGGATTAACTTCCATTGAAGTCAATTGATGAAGACGATAAGAGAAGTTTAAATCGCTGTCGGGATAGTCCGTTGCCCAACTGCCGCCACGATAACCGCGACCGCGGCCCCACCCCCCTCTTGAACCCCGTCCACCGTATCCGGATGAATATTGAATTCGTACAAATGTGAAAACATCATGAGAAAAATCCCTATCAGATTCCCAGTCAGGCACACCCCTTCGATAAGAGTCTCGCCGATTGTAATATCTCTGTGCAAACACCAAACTCACACCAGCACATACCACCATCAACAGAATAAAAAACCACTTTACTTTTGTCATGGAACATCCTCCTGATTTTCCGAAAGGTCGTCTTCATTATTCGGTGTGGACTCGGAATCCTGTGAATCAGAACGGTTATCGCTGATGATTTCCAGCAATAAACGATGTGCCTGTCGAAAACGTGGAGCATCCGCCAAAGCCTCAAGTACATATCGCTTTGCAGTACCAGGGTCCTTGTCATGAAACAACTTAGCCAGGCGGTAGTGGATATCCGCCGGGTCTGAGGGATCCAGCAAAAGCAGACGTCTGTAGGAATCAATAGCCTCTTCGCTCCGTCCAAGCTCTTCATTTGCGCGGCCCATTTGTAAATGAACCTTTCCCAACATAGGATAGACTGCCATATATTTGTTTCCATTTTCAATTATAGAAGGCCAATCCTTTTGCTCTATAGCGATTTCCATGAGACGGCCATAAGCCTCCACTGCATTAGCTGAGACCGTAGCTAAATTGTTGAGTATCAGGCGTTCCTGTTCTGTCTCACCGAGCTTGTGATATATCTTTGCAAGAAGACTATAAGCATTTCCTTCGTCGGTATAGCTTGGATAAAGAGAAATTAACTTCTTGAGCAATATTTTTGCCTGTTCCCAGTTTTCATCTTCCAAAAGATGGTTGGCTTGCAATGTAAGTGCCCAAAAGCTGTTTGGGTGCTTTTGCAGCCAATCTGCCAGTGCTTCCGGGGCAGAAATACCTTCTCGTCCGGTCTCCGGCTCAGCCCAATCGACATTTTTTGCCAAATTCTCGGCTTGCTTTCGAGCAAAATCTTCAAATTGCTTTTCGATTTTCTCGATCGGAGCCATCCTCCTGGAGATGACAGCATTAATCTCTTCGCCTTTGTCCAAATCCGCAAGAATGTTTTTTAGTGAATCAAGGCCATACTTATCTACAAGAAACTCCACTACAAGTGAAGATTCATAATAGGCAAACTGCAAGTGCATCGGAGTAGGTGGACTAAGAAATGCACTGCTTAACTTGCTAATAGGCACCAACTCACCAGCAAGGATCATTTTACGATACTCCGAATTCATGTGTTGACCCCAGGCTGGATTTCGCTGTATTTCTTCATATACGGAAATTCCTTCACTGAGCCAGCGAGGCATCTTGTTGTGTGTCAGATTTAGTGTAACTACATGACAAAATTCGTGCCACAAAGTTGACTCCCAGTTTAACGCTCTGGAAGCCCTGGGACTATTGGCGGTAATCACATTGCCAAAACATACACCGAGGAAACCATCGCCGCCGGGCATGCCAAAGGTGCGCACGGCAAAATCCTGCTGATTGGGGAACAACTCTAATGTAACGGGTTGATTCAATTCAAAGCCGTATTTTTGACATAGTTGTGATTTAGCCTTCTGTAACAACTCCAAGACCCTTTTGCCGTACACAGCCTCTTCAAGCTGGTCCATTTTAATAATGAATCCCTCCGCGTTGAGAGTCTTGAATTTGGACATGTTATCCCGCAAATTGACAAGATTGTAGGCCAGAACATTGTACTGGTCAGCGTTGTAAACTTCCTCAGCTAAAGTCCATCCTTGCGATTCATCACCCAGACGAAGTAAGTCTTCGGCCAATTGACTCTTTGCTGCAAGATATTTTGTATCGAATTTCAACGCCTGTCGCTGATATGCTGCACCTTCGGCAAAACGATATTTTTGGGACAACTTTTTGCCGATCAGATAATCCACAACAGGATTTGTCGGCCAAAACTTCAGCGCATTGGTGCGGCAGTTCTTGACTTCATTAGGGTCATTACCCAGATGAGATATTACCGCACGCAAGGCCCAGGTCTCTGGGTGCCAGGGATTAACGGCCAAACCCTTATCAAGCAATTTGTCTGCGGAGGCATAGTCTTCGCAATCGATTTGATGTTCGGCCAGAAGCAGTAATGAAGGCACATGGTTTGGATTTATAAAAATAGCCGCATC
Organism: Sedimentisphaerales bacterium; assembly: GCA_032250555.1. GTDB lineage: Bacteria > Planctomycetota > Phycisphaerae > Sedimentisphaerales > Anaerobacaceae > NIOZ-UU13. The sequence continues at coordinate 652 of JAVVFI010000159.1, read as the reverse complement.
TAATGATTTGATCATTAGGTTCCTGTCGCTATGATAAAATGCCTTAGCCAAACCGCAATGCATGTCCGGGTCGTCTCCGAACCGCTCGAGAGCTTTTCGATACTGACTGGCGGCTAGTTCGTAATCTTGTTTGTCCAATGCCAGAGCTGCTGCAGCAAGGTAAGCTTCACGGCAGCTTGGATCAATTCTCGAGGCACGGTTAAAAAGCTGTTCGAGAATAATCCGCGGCTCGGATCCAAGCAGCAGCAGCGTTTCTCCGAGAGCCACCAGGTCCGGCGGGTCCCAGAATTCTATTTTGAACGAGCCTCCATAACGATATATTTTTTGAAGCATTTCGGAGGCACGTTCGGTTTGGCCGCAGTATTGGTGTGCCTTATGGCCAAGCTTTAACAAGCGAGAACTCATCGGATACCGAAGCAGAGCTAAGTCAACTTCTTTAGCAGCCTCGTCATATTGGCCAATTGCCATCAACGACTCAATCATCAGAATCCACAAATGTCGTCTGGTTCTGTAGGTGCTGTCTTCGATGGCTTTTCGCGTTAACTCAAGACATTTTTTATATTGGCCGGTCTTAAATTGTTCGCGTGCGACGTCAATATCTTCGGCATGTGCGGCCTGACTCTTACCAAGCATGAAAACGATACAACCGGCC
>JAVVFI010000158.1:0-11366 GCA_032250555.1 Sedimentisphaerales bacterium | reverse complement strand
ATAATCCTTTCAAAAAATAAATGGGATTGAAGACTATAAGGGCAATCGTCGAAATTTGCAACCTTTTATTTGTGCAAATATAGCTGTAACAACTTCCCAATTTTTTAAATGGCGTTCAGGGGCCTTATGCGAGCCGATTTTTCTTACTTTTTGTTCACAGAGTCGGCAGTTCGTAACCCCTGCGGTACTGTTTCGTAAGATACGTGTTTGCCTGGTCATCGTCTATAAATCGTTCGCGGGCGGCATTGAATTTTAATCTCCGGCCGATCCGCATCGCTATATTAGCCATGTGACAGAGCGTCGCAGAGTAATGCCCGACTTCGACGTCAGCGTTAAGGTCGCTGGTTTTACGGCTGCGCACGGCGTTGATGAAATTTAATGTGTGTGTATCACCGCTGCGCGGGCCTCCCGGCCCTTTACTGCCATCCTTGAATGTTACCTGCCAGCCTTTTCTGCCAATAGATACGGTCCCGTTGTCGCCGTAGAAAATGTTGCCGTTGTCGTGGCCTTCGAGGGTATATGGGCACCACAGCCGCATTTCGTACATCAAATATACATCATCATATTCAAACGTAGCGACCTGTGTATCCGGTGTCTGATGGTCGTCATCGTAGAACAACTGCCCGCCACTGCAGGTGACAGCATTCGGTAGCTTAACGCCCAGGCCCCATCTTGCGATGTCAATCTGGTGTATGCCGTCATTGCCAATATCACCTGTTCCATAATCCCAGAACCAATGCCATTTATAGTGGTATCGGTTTTGGTTGAAGGGACGTTTTGGCGCAGAGCCAAGCCACATATCGTAATTAACGCCAGGCGGCGTTTCACTGTCGGGCACTCGTCCAATTGGGCCGCGCAACTGGCTGTTTATAGCCTTTGCCATTCGAATTTTACCAAGCTTGCCGGACTGCAAATATTCGACAGCATCGTTAAAAGTTTCATAACTGCGGGACTGTGTGCCATGCTGGACAATCTTTTTATGTTTGCGCGCCAGAGTAACAAGTAAACGCCCTTCTGATATCGTATGACTCAGGGGTTTTTCGACATATACATCTTTTCCCGCAATCACCGAGGCCGCCGCCAAAGGGACGTGCCAATGATCCGGCGCGGCAATGCAGACTACATCCAGAGCTTTGTCTTTGAGCATTTGCCGATAGTCGCTGTAGCCTTCAACCTTTTCATTTCGGTCTTTGAATTTTTTGACTTCACGGTCTAAAACATTACTATCCACATCGCAAAGTGCCACGACCCTTACTCCCGGAGTATTATGGAAATTGCCGATTAGTCCGCGGCCCCGCCCGTTAATACCAGCGGCTCCTACCCGAATATCACTATTGGCACCCCGTACACGGGAGAACGGCATCGCTAACGCGGCGCCAGCAGTCAGAGAGCTCTTTACAAATTTTCTACGTGTAATTTTTTTCATAATCAATCTCCCTTCATAATCCTTATGGGAACCTTATTCTACGAATTCCCTGAATCGTTTTTCCATTTGCCCGGTTGTCCTTATCCCTTCGTACACAACAACAAGGAACCTGAAATGTGCCTTTTGTCCCTTTTTAAGAGTAAGGTGAAGCGGCTGAACGAGATTCTTCTTATACTTGCTTTGTCTTTGAAAATCACCCTGTCCCAAGGGATTAGCGGAAAACAAGCCATAACTTCTCACATGCCAATAAGTGGGATAGTTGATACTGGCCGGGTGATTAAGAATGGCTACACCAACTACTTTTCCTTTTCTTATACCCTGCAGAGCTACCCATCGTGCACGCTTACCCCATATATTTTTCGCCGTTTCATCGCCGTTGGAGCTGAAGTACCTGCCTGTCCCGGAAACCGATTCATTAGGCAGCGGCCGTCCCGGTTTTAGTATTAGATTCGAATCGCCCTCTCTCAAACAGTCCGCAACCCGAATCGCAAATACTCCCTCTTCGATATCTTCAAATACGACTTCAGTCTGTTTGGCCGTAAGGTCGATACTAAAATCAATTGCATACTCATTTTCATTGTCACCTGCCAGAAAGACCATAGTTCTGTTTTCTTCGAGCAATACATTACCGCCGGAGTCTATCCAGTGCATTACAGTCGCAAGTTTTGCGTTACCGTTATCAACGGCTGCTTGTGTTATTTTGATATGCTTGATTTGCGGAGGCGGTGCGGTGTTGTTCCAGAACTTGATTCCATTGACATTATCGACGGCAAAGAAAATACCAACATGATGTTGATGGTCGTCACTGCCGCCTTTCAATTCAACAAGGGGATTTCTTCGAGTTACTTCGATTCCCGAAGGGCTCAGCAATGGCACAAGCATTGGTTTGGTATGCTCGGTTCCATAAACATAACTTGTAAAGTATCGTCCTGCCACCAACACATCGATTTTATTTTCGCTTTTGATAAATTCCACATTCTGATCTATGGGATTTCCTAATGCTGCTGCGCAGAGCACGAGTAGTACCAAAACCACAGCGGTTCTTTTCATAATGTAACCTTTCAAAAACAACAGGGCTTAGCATACGACAAAATCAATTCGTGTTTTTGTCCGCTATTCGGTAAAGATGAACGTCCCATGCCTCGAAGGTATCACTAAAAACACCATCCTTTAAAAGAATCGTTCGATTCTCACCGAGCACTTCTACGGTTAAGCTGCCTTTCAGGGCAGGATTGGTGAATGCCGCCTTTGTCTTACCATTCCTCATGCCTACAGCAAAAAGATACCTTGCGTCTTTATACTTCTTTGCCATCATCGCCACAGGAACATCTTCGTTCTCAGATGACACACTCACATCAGCATCTATAGTCGTAGTGTTTAATACCGGCGCAAGGGTATTAATCTGTTCATTTATCTGAGTAACCGCCGAAAGCATTTTCTTATCGCTAAGAAGCGCCGATTCATTGAATCTGGGCTGCCATTCGTGAACGAAATATATTATTCCCATCGAGCCGTGAATGAGTGACATCCACACTTCGCATTTGACTTGCTTCGGGGTGGCTTTTATTTTCTTATTATCTATTTGAGTACATTCGATACAGTTCCACACCGCTTTTTTGCCATCAGTCCATTTCTTCAGCCGCTCAACCCCTCTTGCAACATACCATAGATTACCAGCAACCTGCGACTTCGAATGAACGACCGGATAGATATCGAACGAGGCAATATCACAGCCCTTAACGTACTCGCGATAATCCTCAGGATGGTTTGTGCGAACGCCACGGCCGTACCAACCATCCCAGGCCACACCCTGACTCAGGTTCAGAAGCACCGGGCGAGTAGGATCAACGCTGCGAATCTTTTCATAACCGTCGATTATTTTTTGAGGCTTAATCGGCGGTCCGTATCCTTTGCCCTTTCCCAGGGATTGGGCATTGTCCGGTTCGTCCCCGTGCATCCAGCCTATAATAGTCGGCTCATCTAAATATTTAAGAGCCATTTCGTTTTGGCGGCAGATTACTTTCATACCGGCCCTTTTTAGTTCTCTAATCTGATTATCCGTCGGACCTCCCCAGAGACCCACGAACGTGTTGAAACCAGCCCTGCGATATGTCGAAGCCCTGGCGGGATTTTGCAGCCATACGGCAATAGGAAAAAAGTCCGCACTACGTGATGGGCCGTTCTCCCATTTTACATAAGGACTCGTAATAACATTTTCCCCGTAAACACTGCCAAAAACGCAAACAAGAAAAATAAAACAGGTGATGAAAATCATATTTCGTCGCATAAAACTACCTCCTGAAAAAATATAAGTACCAATCTCGACACATACTATTATGTCAGATGAGGCGATTAAGGGCTTATTTGAAGCCTTCTAAATTCAATAATTAAACGAGAGATTATTTTACCAGATAATACAAATATAAGGGAGAGTAAAATTAAAACCAAATGCAATTGCAAAAGATATGCAGATAAAACCCCAATCCAATGGAATGCCTGCGCAAAATGTGCACATATTACTTTGCAGAATCCCACCTGATGAGTTGGGGATAATAATTAATTTCCAGGCAGCCTTGATTTTACAGCAACTGAAGGCATGTATCTGAAAACAAAACGACTAATAACGACCTCCGCCTCCCATGTCATCATACATTCCACCATAATTATACATGTCTTCGTATCCGCCGCCCATCATATCATCACCACCAAGTCCACCGGGACGTGCTGCGCGTCCAGCTTTGAAGGCTTTGAAAGGCTCCTTAGTCACGTTTTCCAATGTGCTGATCTTACCATACCAACTCTGCAAATCTTTAGACCAGTATGACGTTCTTACAGGCATGTGTTCAATATCAGTTCCATCGGTACTGTAAAGCATATCGTAATAGCGCCTGGCAGTAAGATTCTTATCACCGGCCCAGTCATTCACTGCCACAGCATCAACCATAACAGCTCCTGTACTGTAATCAATCGACTCCGGTACTACAGACTTTTCATCAGGACGGCCATAAGAGCCCAAAGAACCCATTCGCGGATCCGTCATCCCTATCCCTCTGCCGGCACCCAGTTGGGGATTCACCCCTCGGCCGTATCCTCCTAAGTCAGTTCTTCTTTGACGGTCTGTTTCGATCTCAGTCTCAACAACATTTCCAATGAGCTCTCCCTGGCTTACTGTAAAATCTTCACTGTGCCAGTAGCCATTGACATATTTGGACACCTGAACCGTAACAATATTTGCCGGCTCACGTATATGCTTTGCGAAAAAGTACATTCTTCCCGGAATCTCTACCGAGTCTGTAATATCGGAAAACTCGCTCCATAAGACAACTTCATTCTTCCTTGCTATGTCCTGCTCACTTATCTGATTCGTTCCCGCGACGGGATTAAAAACACCCAACCTGATTCTGTATCGATAGTATTTTCTCGGTTCAACAGTATCATCATGGGCCCAGAACACCAGAGGCTCCTTCATTTTCTTTAAATCAGTCCTGAAGTTAAGCTCAATCTTATCCATTTCTTCATAAACATCGAGCATCGAAGGTCCCCTTCGGGTAAGCCTATCTCCGGGTAATCCCCCGGTCATCATATAGTCCTCTATTCCTCCTCCAGGGCCACCAAGCTGGTCACCTCTGCCTGAAGTTCTTCCTCTTGTCCGTCTTCCGGATGAACCGGCCAGTCCGCCACCCTCATATGACTGTCCACCACTACCTGAACGACCTCTTCTGCGTGAAGTATCTCCACCACCGGCGCCCCCATAAAGACCTTCCAGTCCCCCTGTAGCACCGCCAGCTCTTCCGCGGGTTCTTCCACTAGTACTTCCGCCGGTTCTTCCGCTCGTCGTACCACCACCAAATGCAGAAGTTCTGGAGCGTCGGGTGTCTGTTCTGTCATTAGCTGTCTGCTGGTCTTCTCTGGCTTTTCGTGCCTCCTCAGCGTCCTCTTTTCTCTGAATATCCAGGAATTTTCTATGTACCAAAGGCGGATACCATTCTTCATTCGCTGAAGCCATTGCGTAAGCATCGGGCTGCAAGAGATCCATTTGCAGCTGCCAGTCTTCAAACTGAAGCTTCGTTACTTTTAACCGACCTGGCGGTAAGCTGCCGGCATCTTCAACGATATCAAACAATGCACCATAGTGATCAATCTTGCTGCGGGGAATATTCTGCCAATCACTCCAGGTTCCGTCTTTAGTCAGTTCCTGCCGCTGCAACTGCACAGCAGCAAAAATCGGCTTAGCAAGGCACGGATCTGCAAATTCTTCAGCCACATCATCGACAAAACAATGTTCAAACCTATTATATAAACCCTCAATATCTAACTTGGCTTCCACTGTTACAAGGTCGATATCGTTCGGTTCATTCGCAGCTTTGTCATATTGATTCTCCGGCGTAATAACATCCGTAGGCACGTAAGCTGCCGCTCTAATGTGCTCGACCGCAACTTCGCTAACCGCACCAACACTAGGAAGACGATATTTTCCTCCCTTGCCCCGCAGAGTCTCATCAACCGCATAAGGTACCTGCGGCCATACGTTAACATCAACATCGCTGATGGAAGAATCAAGCAGAGCAAGAAACTCGGTAAGTTTCGACTGATAGAGCTCCGGGTTCTCGGGGGGGGTGGTAACCTTATCCCTCAAAAGCTGGGCCTCTTCGAACACCCGTTCATCTATTGCTGCAGGACTGTATTTCCCATCGCCGTATGAAACCTGGTTGGGGCTGAAAATAACTCGTGTAATCATAAGCCAGACACACACAAGCCCAACAATCACGAACACTATCTTCTCAACATGTGCTTCGAGAAAACTTACTATTTTATTCATATCTCAAATCCCATTCAATATTGTTTTTCTGAAAGGTTTTATCGGCCCGTCTTTGTTTCTGCGGCCGCTGCTATCGCGGCTTTAACTGTTTCGGGTTTAATTTCCTCGTAACCTTCCGGGTTAAAGATGTACTCGCAAATTAAATCCAATTCTACAACAGGATCGTCTCCAAAATCATAAAGGCTGTAAGGGTCATCTTCTATCGATCTGAACTTACTCTCCAACACCGTTATCTGGTTATGCTTAAAAGTCTGCTCCGGTTGATCACCTGCGAAGCCCCTGAATTTATGCTCCTTTGCGCTGCAAAGCTCCTTCAGGAACGGCATAATGGATTTTATATTAATCACACAAGAAACATTAAACTGCAAAACATCGTTATCACTATCAACAGCGGTAAATCTTCCTGTGCAGGATTCCGCCAGACCATCGTCATTAGAATAAATGTAAAGAGGCTTATCAACATCGCCACTTTTCCTTTTCGTACTCCTCTGCCTGCGTCCTGTATATACCCCGCCTCCTGCTCCTGGTCTTCTCAGGCCCATATTAAAACTCATCTGACTAAGCTGTTTGACCGGCGCTGTCAGAACGCTGTCGAAGTCCGAATTCACAGCATTGATAGTATAAAAAATATCTTCGATGACCCAGTAAGCTAACTGGAAATACCAGCAATCCTGGGTGGCCTCATTAGGCTCAACAGCAAGTTTATAATCCGCCCAGAATTCATACCCGCTTAAATCAATCGGATTGGCATAAACAGATATGGATTTCGCCCTCTCCCTGCAAATCTCGTCAATAACCATAAGCTCAAGTTCACCTTTTATCATCGACCTTGGTATAGCCCCTCTCGAAGCCGCTCCAACTCCCCTGCCTACACCTCTACCTCCACCTCCATACGGAGACATTCCCATCATCGGGGACCGACCCCCGCCTCCACCTCCATACGGAGACATCCCCATCATCGGGGACGGCCCCATCGAACCCGGCATTCCCGGAGAAGAGCGTCCCATCATACCTCCCATCATACCTCGCCCGCGCCGCAAACGGGAATTTACCGCCGACTCATCAAGGCCCTTCTGTAACTCGGCCTCTGTAGGGAAATCACCCGCCTTTACACGGACAAGCAAATCATCAATCGCTTCTCGATAACGCTTGCCAAATTCGCGAAAAACAACCGTAGAGGAAATGTTAGGATCAAGAAATATATCATAACTTAACAACTCTCTCATAGTTGTTTGCTTAGCCAATAGTGCAATCTCGTTGGCATCTTTGGCATGTTCTTCCTGAAGCTTCCGTTCTTGCTCTAATGTTTTACTGAGAGGAGGACTGTTGAGTTCTCGCTCCACATCTTTGCCCATCTTAACACTAGTAGTCTGCATCTCACTCGTAAGTTTAGCGCTCACGAAGGACGCTGTGACCAGAAGAATTACAGCAATAAGCGTTATAATAACCGACATCAGCAGCGGTATATTATTCTTAAAAACACTTAACTTTTGTAAAACAGTCTGTAAAATTTCTTTGAAATTAATATTCGACATATCCATTTTTTCGTCTCACAAAATCAGTCTTATTCTATTAGTGAATTACGGAGTCCCGGTAGGCGCCCCCGGAGCCGGCCGGGCCATATTTGCACCTCTCATATATGCAGGTAATTCAGGGGCTTTCGCCTTGACAGATTCAGGGGCATCTCTCCAGACAAACTTAACATTTAGTACAAACCAATGGTCATTAACTGTAACAACCTGCGTGCCTCTGCTATCAAGTATTGGTCTTCCATTCTCATCCCACTCTTTAACCCTACTAATCGTCTCCTCTGTCATAGGATCAATTAATATATACTCCCAACCTTCTCCCTGCTTAGTAGATCCGGGAGGTATCGGTTTATATTTGATATCCGTTACACCTATACCTGCAGGCATCTGCTCATCTCTGTTTACTTCCCCTATTTGAAGTGTGAATTGGTTAGGGTCGGTCTTCTTAAACACCTCGAAAGGACTGTTGCCGTCAACGAAATCGTCAAGGTGCAATAAGCGGGTAACGACTCCCCAATTCTCCTGGTCATCCCCCACCTTGTAAGGATCCAGCAGTTCAGTTATCTTTTCATACGGACTGTACCCGCCTATCGTTATTATGAAGCCGGGGAATTTTTCCTCAGTGCTCATGCCCATTCCCATTCCGTACATATCCTCCCCATAATACCCCCCCATCCTCTCCATCTCCATCATGTCATAGCCTTCCATCATATATTCATCTTCGCCTCCTGTGCCGGGCATACCCCTGCTCTTTCGGAACATATCGGCGCCACCGAACTGTGCTGCCGCGATGTCACTCGAAAAGAAAGTCTCCATATTTGTTATAAATATCTGCTTTCTCTGCTTGCGCGGTATCTTTTTAATCTCTTCGACATCAGCGTCGGCGAATGCCTTATAAAGGGCGGCTTGCTTGGGATTATTCTTCTCATTCGGCAATGCTGCAATTATAGTTTCAAAGAGAGATGGAATCATTTCACGATACTTAAAAGGTTCAAACTCCCTTTCTATTGTCGCTACAGATTCACTGCCTTTACGTATTTCAGCATCAAGTTTATCTTTAGCCTCATTGATAGTGCCAAGTATCCTGCTGGTTCTGGCCCGGACCTGACTACCCTTTCCGTAATTCATCTTGTCCAAGCCGGTCCTTCCAAAACACAAAAGCGCAGTCGTAAGCAGCATACATGCCGCGGCGATAAAATACCTGCCCTTGCTCGCCCAGGCCATTGACCGGGCAACGCTGCTCGGCAGAAGGTTGCTTTCTAACCGTGCAACACCTAACCCCTGCAAAGCAAGACCATAGACAACGCCAAAACCGCTGACATTCTCATGGAATTTAGCCGGCGAAACCCCTGGCCCCATCCCAAGCCTCTTAAATGAATCCGGCCTTTCCACCGGTATCTGCAACGTCTGCTGTAGATATTTCAGCAGGCCTCTCAGCTTTGTTCCTCCACCTAAGGCAATAATTCTCGTTATCTTGGTATCGGGATTGGAGTTATTGTAAAAGCCCAGAGATCGCTGAACTTCAGAGCCTAAATCCGTAAAAACCGGCTTCATCGCCTGGAATATCTGCCTGGCATACTTGCTCACCGGAGCTGTACGTTTGAGCTTTTCAGCTTTTTCAAAATTCAGCCTGAATGCATCTGATATCGCCCTGGTAAAGGAATTGCCGCCAATAAGAATGCACCTTTGCCAAACCCCCGACTTTGTGCAAACAACCAAATCCGTATTGTCCGCACCTATGTTAAGAACAACAGTCGCCTGTTTGTCGGAAGCGGCCAACTCAGGACGGTCATGTAATAAGTAGTTATATAAAGCCATCGGCGCCATCTGTACATAGCTAACCTGGACATCTTCTCTGCTGAAATGTTCCAATGCCGCATCGACCACTTCATTTTTTATGGCAAAAATACCCACCTTGATTTCAGGACTATCGGGCTCAGTCATCAACTGCCAGTCCCATTGCACATCGTTAATCCCAAAAGGAATCTGCTGGACAGCCTCAAACTTAACCATCTCAGGAATGCGCTTCTCTTCAACAGGCGGCAAGTTCACAAAACGTGCAAAACTGTTCTGACTCGGCACAGAGATAATTATCTCGTCCATGCTCAAATCGTACTTATTGACAAACTTGCGCAAACTAAGCGCTACAAGCTCCTCTCTCTCAGCATCTGTCACACCGTCACCGCTTAGAATCTTGCCGTGCCTGATATTGTCGAAGCCGACTACTTCAACAACACCACGCTCAGTGCTCAAGTGCAATGCTTTGAGAGAATTGTTGCCAATATCTATAGCCCAAACCATATAGGCTTCTGCTGCCATAACAAACCTCCTGCTTGGTTTTCAATTGCTCTTGTAAATACGTCTTAACAAATATACATTATATCATAATTTAAGATGTCAAAAGCACTAATTCGTTACAGTAATTTTTTAAATTATGAAAACTTTTTCTATAAATACTCTTGGCTGCAAAGTGAATCAATACGAAACACAGCAGATTCACGAACTGCTCAAACAACTCGGACTTCAAAAGTGTGAACCACCCAAAAACCCCGATCTCATTGTCATCAATACCTGCTGTGTAACTCACACGGCCTCAGCCAAAAGTCGGCAATACATTCGAAAAGCCCAAAAGCTAAATCCTGCCGCTTCTATAGTTGTCTGCGGCTGTCTGCCAACTGTACAAACCAACGAATTAAACAACATCAGCAAAAATGTTCATCTTATCGGAGATCGAGAAAACCTTGCTGAAACGCTTCGGCAAATAACCCGCGGCAACGCTGCCGCTTCATGTTTACAAAGCCCTCAATCCAGTTTGAACATTAACACTATAATTAAAGCAGAAAACGGCTCAAAAATCAAGTTTAAAAAAGAATTCAACAATCATTTAGCACTTCCGCCCTTAACTTCCTTCCAAGGCCAAACCCGAGCTTTTCTAAAAGTCCAGGATGGCTGCGACGGTTACTGCACCTATTGTATTGTACCCAAAACCCGCCCTTTTGTTCATAATAAGCCGGTCAAAGCAGTTATTCGGGAGGCAAAATCACTTGTAAAAGCCGGACACAGGGAAATCGTTGTAACCGGCGTATTCCTCGGAGCTTACGGCCAGGTGAGCGTTAGAAGAAAAAAATGGCCGAACCTGCAAAACGACAATTTGGCTATTTTACTCGATAAAATGGCGAAAATACCCCATCTTGCAAGGATAAGATTAAGCTCGCTGGAGCCTGCGGACGTAACAACGCAATTACTCGATATTTTCTGCAAGCAAACGAATATTATGCCACATCTGCACTTGTCGTTGCAGTCCGGCTCAAATCGTGTTCTCAAAAAGATGTGCAGACAATACGATTCCGATATATTTAGAGAAAAAATTGAATTAGCCAACCTTTACCTCGACAGGCCAGCGATAACGACCGATATTATCGTTGGTTTTCCCGGTGAAACCGATGATGATTTTGAACAAACCATTAAATTAGCTAAAGACGTGGGCTTTGCAAAAATGCATGTTTTCAGCTTTTCGCCACGGAAAGGTACAGCCGCGGCAAACATGCAGAATAGAGTGAATACAAAAACTATAAAGGAACGCTCAAAAATA
>JAVVFI010000157.1:0-11410 GCA_032250555.1 Sedimentisphaerales bacterium | reverse complement strand
CCTGGCTTTATTAATCCTTCGCTTCGGGCCTCCTTTAGGGAGCTGACGTTGCCCTCCATGCCTTTTAGCATGTTAACCTGGTAGCGATTTGGCCAGGGCCGGTTCTCCGGTACGTTATTGTAGCGGAAATAAACTCCGCTATCCCACTTGTCGTCACGAAGAGCTTTACATTCAAACTCTAAGATGAAATTGCCGTATTGCTGCCGGGTTTGTACCAACCCATTGCCTTCCTTGAGCAGAATATCACCGTTATCGACAATCGCTTCGCAAGTAATGACCGTCCAGCCGTCCATAGTTTTTCCGTCAAATAACGCTACGCGTTTACTTTTGGCTGATTCCGAGCATGATGTTAAAACCGCTGCCGCAACTAAAAGCACTATCGTATAAAATATATTTGATGTCTTCATAAGTTCTCCAATAGTGTGACCTTGTTTATATTTGAAGTTGATATGCTCTATATCTTGCCGACAACCAGACAGGAATTGTGGCCGCCAAAGCCGAATGAGTTGCTCATTGCAATATTAACCTCTGTTTGACGAGCTTCCAAAGGTACAAAATCCATTTTAGGATCACATCGCTCATCTATATTTTGAAGATTAATGGTAGGGGGGATGGTTGATTCATTAATGGCTTTTACACATATAATCAATTCAACGGCTCCACTGGCACCGAGTAAATGTCCGATGCAGCTCTTGGTCGAACTTACAGGGATTTTATATGCCTGCTCACCGAAAACAAATCTGATAGCTGAAGTTTCAGCAACGTCATTTAACTCGGTTGCCGTTCCGTGGGCATTGATATAACTTATTTTGTCTTTTTCGACGCCTGCGTCAATTAATGCTAATTTCATCGCTTCTGCAGCGCCCTCACCGTCAGGTCGCGGGGCGGTGATATGATAACCGTCATCGTTGGCACTATAGCCGAGAAGCTCAGCATATATATTAGCTCCTCGCTTTTTGGCGCGGCTTTCTTCTTCCAGAACTAAAACTCCGGCCCCCTCGGAAAGCACAAAACCATCTCTGTCCCTGTCGAACGGTTTTGATGCACCTTGTGGATTATCATTTCGTAAGCTCAACGAACGGGCGGCACAAAAAGAAGCCAGTCCTATCGGTGTAAGAGCTGCTTCTGCTCCACCGGTTATTATAACATCGCTTCGTCCGGCAACGATGTTGTTAAACGCTTCTCCAATGGCGTTGTTACCCGAAGCACAGGCGCTTGATACGCAAAAATTAGGTCCTCGCAAGCCATAAGCGATAGCGATATTGCCACTTGCGGCATTAGCCATAAGCCGGGGAACGCAGAAAGGAGAAACCTTCTTGGGACCTTTATCCAAAAGCCTTATGTGCTGATCTTCAATTTCTTTAAGGCCGCCTATCCCGGTACCTACGATAACTCCGGCACGAAAAACGTCTTCTTTGGAGAAATCAAGGCCGCTGTCTTCAACCGCTTGTTTCGCCGCAGCCATTGCGTACTGAGTAAAGCGGTCCATTCGCTTGCTTTCTCGCTGATCAACGTATTTCGTGACATCGAAATTTTTTATTTCACCCCCAAACTTGACCGGATATGCACCGGTATCGAATGATTCGATGGTAGAAATGCCGCTTTTACCTTCGCACAATGCCGCGAAAAGTTCATCAGCGGACTCGGCTAAAGCGGTTACACAACCCAAGCCTGTGATAACAACACGCCGTTTACTCATGTCAAACTTGATCACTACTCTTGACTTTTTGATTGTGCAACATTGACGATGTAGTCGATTGCAGCTCCGACTGTCTGAATTTTCTCAGCTTCCTCGTCCGGAATGCTCATATCAAACTCGTCCTCAAATTCCATTACGAGCTCAACTGTATCCAAAGAGTCTGCATTCAAATCGTTAATAAATGAGGTTTCACGCACTATTTCCGCTTTGTCTGCGCCCATTTGCTCACTTATTATGTCGATCACTTTATTTTTAATTGCCTTAACATCTACTTCATCGGGACTCACTTGTTTTCCTCCCTAATTAAATAGGAATTTATTCCATAAACTTCCAGTTGTACTATATTAACAATAGCTGCAACCAACAGCTATTTGTATTTATTATATTGGCGGGTATATTACATATAAAAATACCCATCTACAAACCTTTTTTTATTTTTTTTTACATTGCCATACCGCCATCCACACATATTACCTGACCGGTGATATAACCGGAGTCGTCACTGGCAAGGAAAGCGATAGCTTTGGCGACATCTTCGACCTGGCCGAATCGACGCACCGGGATAATCTGTTTAGCGGCAGTTTTAACCGCATCCGGTAGAACTTCCGTCATTTCGGTCATAATAAATCCCGGAGCGATGCAATTTGCGGTAATATTCTTTTTGCCGACTTCTCGGGCAACCGATTTTGTCATTCCGATAAGGCCCGCCTTGCTCGCTGCATAATTGCTTGAGCCGGCTTGTCCCATTACACCAGCTACCGAGCTTAAATTTATGATTCTTCCGAATTTGTTTCGGACCATTGATCTGACTGCAAAGGTAGTTGCGATAAAAGCCGCACGCAGATTAACGTTGATGACCCTGTCAAAATCGTCTTCCTTCATTTGCATCATCAGCTTATCACGTGTTATACCGGCATTGTTGACCAGAATCCCTATCCCACCGTATTCATTGGCAAGAGACTCAAGGACGTTGGTAAATTCATCCGTCTTGGTAATATCCACGCATTTTGTCACAACTGTAAAACCGGCTTCTTTTACAACACCTTCAAGCTCAATTAGCTGCTCGTTATTTATATCCAGCCCGGCAACAATTCGGCCCTGCTTAAGCAATTCGAGAACAATCGCCCTGCCGATCCCTCTGGCAGCTCCTGTTACAACAGCCAGTCTTTTTTCCGACATCCTTAAATCTCCAAATTAAAATCATTCAAATATTTATTCCATCGCCTCGTGCGGTGGATTGTTACTGCAATTTCTCTATTGCCTGCAAAGTGCTGATATTCACAACCTTTATTTTCCTGTTGATTCTTCTCATCAATCCTGTCAGAACCCTGCCGGGCCCAATCTCATAAAACTTTTCGAGACCATCATCTATAAGCCGTTCCATACATTTTTGCCAAAGAATAGGACAAGTCAACTGATTTATAAGGCCATTCGAAATATTTTGGCTTGACTGATAATAGTCCGCATGAATATTGGCAATAGTCTTGATTTCAGACGGCTCAGAAATCTCACACTTCGACAATGCTTCTCCAAGCTTTTGGGCTGCACTGGACATCATTTCTGTATGGAAAGCACCTGCAACCTCTAATCGGACGGCTTTTATGGCGCCATACTTTTCGGCCAATTGTTCAGCTCGTTCACAGGCTGATACGCTGCCGCTTACCACAATCTGTCCGGGGCAGTTGAAATTGACGGGCAGAATTAAATCGCCCTCAGCGGCCTCACCGCAAAGCTGACTCGTTTTTTCTTCGTCAAGGCCGATTATCCCCACCATTGCACCTTCTGTGGCGTCAGCGGCCGCCTGCATCGCCTGACCGCGTTTGTGAACAAGCATGAGTCCATCGGCAAAGCTAATCAAACCAGCAGCATAAAGGGCCGTATATTCACCAAGACTGAGCCCTGCCGTAACATCCGCACTTATGCTGCTCGTGGCGGGATTTGTCCTGAGAACCTCCAATATGGCCGCAGACGTCGTAAAAATAGCAGGCTGTGAAATAGTTGTACTGTTCAACTGTTCGGCAGGCCCATCAAAGCAAATTCCACTCAGGTCGAATCCTACGATGTCGTTTGCCTTTTTGTAAATCTCCGCTGCTACAGGGAAAGATTGTGCTATTTCGGCGCCCATCCCGACGACCTGAGCACCTTGTCCTGGAAATAAAAAAGCTGTCTTCAATTGTCCCACGTGACAAATTCCTCACCTATATATTCATTTCGAGTTCTATTTTTCCGGCTTTAAAGATTTACCTGGCCGATTATGTCAGCAATTAGGATTTTGTTGAACGCTGCATTGTTGCGGCCATATATTCTTCAACTAACGTGTCAATAAGCTCTTGAACGGAAATGATTTTATCTACTCTATAGGCATTTGCTCCCGCGAAAGAAAACCCTTCTTTAAGGTTACCCTTCTTGGCGTTAGTTAATGCAAGAGCAATGCAATAGGGTACATTCTTAAAATCGCAACTTCTCAGGCACTTCCAGAGGCATTTGAATTTTTCTTTAGCCCCTGACGACACTCTATCAAGAAAATTATTCCGTATTGCTCGGCCCGGTAATCCAACGGGGCTGTCAATTATAACAATATCTTCTTTTTTGCAGTTTAGATACGCATCTTTGAATTCCATGGAGGCATCACACTCATGAGTTGCAACAAACCTTGTCCCCATCTGGACTCCCTGTGCCCCTAATTCCATGAATCTATGAATATCAGAACCTGTGTATATTCCGCCGGCTGCGATGACAGGAATCTTTTTATTGAATTGCTCTTCATAAGACTTTACGGCAGTTATCACTTCCGGCAATATATTTTCCAGCGCAAAGTCAGGATTATCTATCTGGTCTTTCCTGAAGCCGAGATGCCCGCCGGCTAATGGACCCTCAACAACCACGGCATCGGGTACATAATTATATCGTTTCTGCCAGGCTCTGAATACTAACTTAGCTGCTCTGGCGGAAGACACTATAGGGGCAAACTTCGTAGCAAGCTCGCCCAGCCTATCGCGCGGTAGTGTCTCAGGAAGCCCTAATGGAAGTCCTGCACCAAGAAAGAGAATATTCACACCTTCATCCACACCACATTGCACAAGGTCGTCAAAATTTGAAAGGGCTACCATGACATTTACACCGATAATTCCGCCAGGCTTAGTCTTGGCCTTTGCCTTTCTTATTACATTTCGCAGAGCCCTTGTATTTGCTTCTCTGGGATTTGAGTGATAATCGGGCTCAAACTGGCCGATTCCAGGTGTGGCAATAACTCCAATTCCGCCAGCGTTTGCTACGGCTGATGTTAAATTTGATAAGGAAATGCCGACGCCCATCCCTCCCTGTACAATTGGTATTTCAACTTCAATGTCACCGATACGCAGAGTTGGCATTTTATTAAAATTCATATATATAAAAGTCCCTCATTCACTTATGAGATTGTCATAGCTTTCTGTGTATTAAAAGTGCTGAACGCCCTGAATTGCTCACAGTATATGATAAAATGTTCCATTCGAGAAGCTTAAAACTTAATTATATTCGCTCCCCAAGTCAAGCCTGCACCGAAAGCTACTAAAATGATAATATCACCTCGTTTGATTTTTCCCTTCCTTACACACTCATCAAAAGCGATTGGCACTGAAGCCGCTGAAGTATTGCCATAATCGCCGATATTCACAAAAACCTTTTCTTTGGGCAAATTTAACCGTTTAGAGGCAGATTCAATAATCCTTGCATTCATCTGGTGAGATATCATCATCGAGATATCATCCATAGTCAAGTTACAATGCTCAAGACAGTCGGTAACAGTTTCAACAATTCGCCGAATGGCCTGATTATAGACTTGCCTGCCGTTGATTTGCATATAGATTTTCTTCGGATCGTCTAATTCCTTATACGCCGGATACCGGGAACCGTACGCCTGGCAATGTAATGCGTCCCAGCAGTCTCCATCTGAATGCTGAGTACTATATAATATACCTGATCCGTTATTATCCCCTCTCTCAAGCACCATTGCCCCGGCCCCGTCACCAAAAAGAATACAGCTTTTGCGGTCGGTCCAGTCGGTAATTTTGCTCAATGTCTCTGCACCAATTAAAAGGGCGTTCTTATGCCGGCCGCTTTCTATAAACTGCTGCACTACAGACAGGCCGAATATAAAACCGCTGCACGCGGCCTCTAAATCGAATACCCATGCCTGCTTTGCTCCCAAAGACCTCTGTACAAATGAGGCCGTCGATGGAAAAACCATCTCATGTGTAATAGTAGCTACAATAATAAGTTCGACATCAGCCGCGTCAAGATTTGCCTGAGCTAAAGCAATTTTAGCGGCTTCCGCGGCTAAAAAAGCCGTGCTTTCCTCTTCGGTCGCAATATGGCGAGTTTTGATACCGGTACGAGTCGTAATCCATTTGTCCGAAGTATCTACCATCTTCGCAAGTTCTTCATTCGTCAGCAATTTTTCAGGCGCAAAAGAACCGTAACCGGTGATAACTGCACGGTAGGGAGGTTTCTCGCTAATCGACTTACTCATCAGGGGTCCTTACGCAGGTTTCCGAAAGGCTTTCAACTATCTTGTCGTTTATTTTTTCTGTGTATAATTTTTTGGCTGCTAAAATTGCATTTTTTATGGTTCTGCTTTTACTTGAGCCGTGGCAGATAAGCGCTGTGCCGTTAACGCCTAACAATGGTGCACCGCCGTAAGTATTATAGTCATATTTTATATAGATTCTTTTCATTACCGGCTTAAACTTCATAACAAGTCGAAGCTTCTCCTCCTTAAGCTCTTGCTTTATGGCCTTAAACAAACCGTCAACAAGACCTTCTGTAAGTTTGAGAATCACGTTTCCAACAAAACCTTCACAGATTACAACGTCACTGGTACCTTCAAAAATATCTCTTCCTTCGATATTTCCAACAAAATTCATATTCGGATCGGCTTTTAGAAGCTCGCGGGCCTTTTTAACGATTTCGTTGCCTTTTGCATCTTCAGAACCAATACTCATAATGCCAATTCTCGGATTTTCAATTCCCAGCATATGTTTTGCATACACGCTTGACATCAAAGAATATTGATAAAGATTCATCGGTTTACAGGCAATATTAGCGCCAACATCACATATTACAACCGGGCCTTCCGGCGTGGGAAATACAACCGCTATCCCGGGACGATTAACTCCCGGCAGGTTTCTCATCCTCATTTGAAAGGCTGCAACACAGGCACCGGTATTTCCGGCGGATATGACCGCATCCGCCTGCCCGAGTTTTCCTAATTTGGCAAGGATAGCAATTGAGCTTTTGGGTTTCTTGCGCAGAGTTTCGATCGGTACATCGGCCATTCCGATAATGTCAGGAGCATGAACAATTGTAACTGTACCTTTAGGGTGCTTACGAGACTTTAACTGCGATTCGATTAAGTCCTCAGGCCCGACAAGTATCAGCTCATCGTCCTTATCAAGCTCCTCAATCGATTCCAGAACACCGGCTATAATCTCATCCGGAGCGTTGTCGCCTCCCACTGCATCAATCGCTATCCGCATTTTTAACTTTCTTCTTTCCCGAGCTTCAAGGTTATTTTGGGATTAACATAACCGCAATTTTCACAAGCCGCATGAGGCAGCTTGGCCTGATCACATTTCTTGCAAACAGAATAGTTCACGGCCTTCAAACGATGATGACTGCGACGTGTACGAGTTCTGCACTTACTGGTCTTCTTCACTGGTAACATACTAAATTACTCCAAAAACACTTCAAAAGTTTAACCACAAATAATAAAGAAACAGCTTAAATAGTTAAACAAGGCCGATTTGTCAAGTGAAAATTAACTATTGGTTAATATTTAGCCCCCTGATATTACATTCTATTTATCGGTTTTTCACTTGAAAAAGGTTGAAAATATGTTATTTTCAAGTATTCTTATCTTATGAGCTCTTTTGGAGGAGAAATCCCAAATATCGCTCAGTAATCAGCATTTTCGCAGGCAGGTGTTATGTGATATATTCTTGCAAATTTTCTGTCATGACAAACAACACTTTTGAAAGGGAACCATGATGAAAAAAACCATTTTAGTCATATTGTTTGCATTGTTTATGGTTATAGAGGTTGTGAAGGCAGATTACATTTTCGGAGAGCCAACTAATCTCGGACCGACAATCAACTCTTCGGTTGAGGATGGAGGACCTTGCATCTCATCTAGTGGTCTTGAATTATACTTCTACTCATTCCTCGAAGGTTGGGCTAATCCGACTATGAGAGTGGCAACTCGAGAAACGACAGAAGATCCATGGGGAGAAACTTTGGTTTTTGAAGCACCATTGAAGAGCCTCACTGCTCCAAGTTTATCGGCCGATGGGCTATCGCTCTACTTCGACTCTGACCAGCCAGGTGGATCCGGTGGTACAGATATATGTGTATCTACGCGAAAATCTGTCTCAGATCCTTGGGGTGCTCCTGTTAACCTCGGTCCATCCGTTAACAGTTCGGCTCTTGATATGGCTGCGAGCGTCTCAGCGGACGGGCTCGAACTTTATTTCGGCTCTTTACGACCCGGTGGCTCTGGAGACTGGGATATCTATGTAACAACACGGACCAATCCATCAGAGCCATGGAGCACAGCAGTGAATCTTGGTCCTGCGGTCAATAGTGTAGCTTACGATGGTCATCCGTGCATCTCTCCTGATGGTTTGTCATTATTCATAACCTCCACGCGTTCCGGTGGGTATGGTGACTGGGATATATGGATGACACGTCGGGTAACGAGAGATGACAACTGGGGTATCCCCGTGAATCTTGGGCCAAATTTCAATACATCGGCAGGTGAAGCCGAAGTCAGTCTTTCATCTGATGGTCGCACCCTCTATTTTAGTGACTGGTGGATTCCTCACACAAATGGTCATGGAAAACAAGATCTGTGGCAAGTGTCAATCGATCCGGTTGTTGACCTGAACGGTGACGGAATTGTTGACGGTGCAGATTTGAGTATCATAGCCGACCACTGGGGAACTGATAACTCTCTATGTGACATTGGCCCGATGCCCTGGGGTGACGGCGTTGTAAATGTTCAGGATTTAATTATCATCGCTGAGTATTTATCGCCGGCTGGACCGGAAGAAATTAATGTCAATGAAAATGATGACGGTGGACAGATTGAACTTGAACAGGGCCAGATTCTTGTTGTTACGCTTGAATCAAATCCTACCACCGGATATAGCTGGCAGCAGGTTGAAAACCAGCTTCCATACCTGGAGCAACAGGGGCAACCGGACTTTATATCGTCTCAAAAAGGAGGGCCACCTATAGTTGGCGCCGGCGGATGGGAAGTCTTCCGTTTCAAGGCAATAAGTTCCGGCAAGATGAATCTCCAGCTTGTCTATCGTAGACCATGGGAAGAAGGTGTGGAACCTGCAAACACATTTTCTCTTAATGTGCTAATAAACTAATCATAAAAGGATAATTAAGAAATAAAACTCATTGATTGAAAATTGCATTAGGCTTGTATAATTCTATCGCAATTTACTTTTGATGGCCTTGAGTTGATCTTTGGAAACCTCCACCCCCAGCTCCTCGGCTATTTTAATATGTTTCCAGGCCAAATCGTACTTTTTCAAATTATAAAATCCGAAAGCCAGTCCGTAATGTGCATCACCGATCCCCGGATCAATCTCGACCGCTGTTAAATATGCAGCTACTCCCTGCTTATAATTTTCAATATTGGAATAAGCCGCACCGAGATTATAATGAATCATAGCCTCACCGGGCTGTATCAAAACTGCCTTGTTATATTGCTCAATAGCCTGGCTGTATTTCTTTTGTCCGAAATAAGCGTTCCCAAGGTTTACAAGAGCAGCTAACATATTAGGCTGAACTGCCAAAGCCCTCTTGTATCCCCAGATTTCCTCATCAACGGAATTCAGCTTGTTATAACAAACTCCCAGACCGTAATATGCCTCGGCCAGCATCTGATTAATCTTTATGGCTTTGTTATATTCGGATATTGCCTGATTATAATTGCCCATCTGCTGGAAAACATTTCCTAACTGGCTGTAACATTCGGCGTCCTTCGGCTTCATACTAATCGCCTGCCTCAATTGCAATATCGCCTGCTGAAATCTCTCTTGTTTGCAATAAACTATTGCAAGATTTTTATATGCATCCGTGAAATCGGGATCCAGTCTGAGCGACTGATGATACTCATTAACAGCATAGTTCAGCCAGTCTCGTTGAACGTATGCATTCCCCATGTTATTGTGTGTTTTGGCGTCGTTAGGATTAATTCTTAGTGCCTCCCGGTATTGATCAATCGCTTCGTTCACCTGCCCCTTAGCCAGGTAGATATTACCTAAATTCGCCCGTGATTCTGACAAAGTCGGATTTGTTTCGACCGCTCTTTCGAGTGCCAGCAGGGCCGAATCTATATTACCGACTGCGTTGTAGCTGTTCCCCAGATTATTAAAAAAACAACCCAACGTCTGAATCTTATTCAGATTTTTCATATAGATGCCGTTGCTGCCTCGCGGCACCTTGAACTTATTTATATAATGTTCATCTGAAGCGCTGCCGCCATTGCTTGTCGTTTCAATATTAAATCGCGTTTGGTTGTCGTCGTACCTGACGAAAAAGTGTCCCGGCACAACCACACCGTAAAGGGGAAGTCCAAGCCGCTCGCCTAATGATAAATAAAGAATGGACAAACTCAGGCAATACCCCGCCTTTTTATCCAGAACAGTATGTAAAAACAAATCTTGGGGGTCGCTTGCCTCTGAAATCGATTTGAATCCCAACTCTGAGAACAAATACTCATTTATCACTGGAATTGCTCGATAGTCCGCCGTAAGCCTTCTGCGTCTTAGTCTATCGCGAATCTCCAAAGCAATATCATCAAGCGTTTCAAGGTATCTTCTGCCATATACCATATCACTCCAGTGCTCAGAAACAATCAAAGCAGCGGTGGCTAAATCTACCTCGTTTTCTCTGAGCCGGAGAACTTGTTCAATCGACCTTGCATTTAAACCCGGCTTTCTGCTGTTAGCCAAAGGCTCATGACGGCGTGCAGAGACCATCGATGAAAAAATCAAAATACATACTATTCCTGCATAAATCTTCTTCATCTGTTGTTTCCCTGGCAGTGGCTATTGTTTAATGTTGTGCAAACCCGCCTTATTTCCAAATGTATCACTAATGTTAAGTATCTACCTCAACACATCTTATCGTCATTTAAAACCTTGTTGTTTCGTGTTTTCCGTAATTATTATACTGAAAAACTGGTTACTTTGTGCAAATATTTGTTGTATAATCCTTTTTTAATTGATTTACCCGACGCATTTTTTTCATAAAGGAGAAAAACTATGAATAACAAGCATGTTTTAATCAAAAATAACTTATTTTGTCATACATATATTATAAGACCCATATCACTGCCGGGCCTGTTATGTACGATATTGCTGCTCCTTGCCGTCACTTTAGGGGCATCTTGTCGTAAAAACAATTCGCCCCCAATCTCGCCCAACGAACCCAATACCTCTCAGGAACAGGCCACAGCCGAATCCCATGTTTCTCAGGAACTGCCGAAGACCGAACCTAATGCCTCGGAACAGATAATAACGGCGGAAACGAGTCTTTTCGATGGAAAGTCACTCGGACAGTGGGAAATTACCGACTTTGGCGGCCAGGGCAAAGTTTATGTCAAAGACGGAGCAATTTATATGGAAATGGGCAACGATATGACCGGAATTAACT
>JAVVFI010000156.1:0-11481 GCA_032250555.1 Sedimentisphaerales bacterium | reverse complement strand
CTTGTAATACCGTCCTACATATCCGACTATAGCTTTCTTGACATCGAGCGGATCTACCATTCCAACTTTTCGGTAGATAATTTTTCCGCCGGGCTCAATCAATAGTGTATATGGAATACCGCCAAGCAAATCTTTATCCACAGCCTCCATAAGCTCATATTCATCTTCCGAATCGAACAGAAGATTTTTACTTGATACTTGCTGCTTCTTCAAAGCTGAAAGAACTCTGCTTCTTCTCTTAGGCGAATCGGCACTTATGGTAATCATCTCAAAATCACGCCTGCGGTACATTCTGTTCATAGTAACAAATTCCTGTAATTGCTTTACACTTGGCCAGCTCCAGCTCGCCCAGATATTCACCAGCCGCAGTTTCTCTGAATCGTTTTTAATAAGCTCTTTTATGCTCTTTGCATCCGTCATCTCTACTGTAACTT
Source organism: Sedimentisphaerales bacterium (assembly GCA_032250555.1). Classification (GTDB taxonomy): domain Bacteria; phylum Planctomycetota; class Phycisphaerae; order Sedimentisphaerales; family Anaerobacaceae; genus NIOZ-UU13. The sequence goes on along the minus strand of JAVVFI010000156.1, from coordinate 11,047 downwards.
GTTCTCTGGCCCACAGCTCAAGCGATCGCCTGGCGGATTCCCGTTTATCCGCCCATTTAATTGAACAGCCTATCGTCGGAGTTTCTTCAACAGGAACCTTTCTCCCTCTCAACAATGCATCAATAGCATTCCGCGCATCTTCGGTCTTGACCAGATGGGGTTTCTCTGCGTCATCTATCCGGCCCATATATCGCAGCTTGCGCTGCCCGTCGAATATATAAACATGCGGCGTCCGAGCCGGCCCGTATGCAAGAGAAACCTTCTGGTCTTCACCGTCATAAAGATAGGGAAAATTGTATTCCATATCTTTTGCACGGATTTTCATATCCTCGAACGAATCCCCCATATCCGAGTAGCCCAATTCATCCAGACGCACCGCCAAAGGGTCATTAGGAGAAATCGCCACCAGTGCAACACCTTTGCCCTTGTAATCGGCCGCCAGCTTTTTAATCCGCCCTTCGTAAGCCTGAGCAGTCGGACAATGGTTGCAGTGAAAAATAATAACAAGGACTTCTGCATCTGCAAAATCCGCCAATTTGTAATTACGCCCATCAACACCCGGCAGATTAAAATCGGGTGCTTTTTGACCGATTTGAAGACTTTGATATTGTGCCGAAAAGCTCAGCCCCGCCATAAAAAGCACGATTGCTATTATTGTTAAAGTTTGCTTTCTGCTATTACTCATTTCAGACCTCCATCTTAATTAAAACCGTCAACTTCTTACTCTATAGACTCACCATCTTGTTTCTCTATGTCCCACTTCAACTCACCAATCCGCTCCGCTTTTACATATTCTATATGCAAATCACCAAACACAACGTTACAACCCTTCCCTTTATGATTTTCCAAAGTTAACAATTCCGGTCCACCAACTTGATTCCAGCCTCCTTTAGTCTCAAACAACAGTATGATATCTTCGGGCGAGTTCGGTTCGCAATTAGGATTTATTGCATAGCTATATATACCTTCCTTTCCTCCAGGACAACAGAAGTATTTATCATTAACATCGTCAAATTTGTTAACAACCAAATCACACCACTTCTCAGGAGTTGGATAACTATTACTATTATCCTGTGCATACATATAAAGAACTAAACTTAAACTTTTCATATTTGCCATGCACTTGACACGTTCAGCCCTTTCATTTGAAATGGGATCAGGCAAAAAGATAGTAAGCAAAATCACAACACTGATAATAACTACCAAAAGAATCTTAATAATTCTGAGCCAAGACACTTTGTCCCCGCTATCAGCATTTTCAACAGATACTTCAGTCATTTCTTATCCTCCGCAAATATCTTTCTCAGAACGCTTATTAAAGTCCTCGGCTCGAAATAATTCTTTGATAAACGCAGATATACCGTCCTCGTATCGGAAATTCTAACCTTTCCTGAAACCTTTGAAAAGAAGGATTTGCTGGGCGCCTCTGAGTCTTTTGCAAATGAAAATATCAAATCTTCTCCAGATGCAACTATACTTTTTATATCGCATCTGCTCGCCCTGATTCTAAGCTCAGCCAAATCCAGCAGCAGCTTTACCTCATCGGGCATCGGGCCGTAAACATCGGTCAACTCGCCCTTTATTTGCTCCAGGTCCTCATTACCTTTTGCAACGGCAATCTTGCGATAGGCATCCATCCGATGCCTGTTAACAGGTATATAATTTTTCGGTATGTAGGTTGCAAATCCCAAATCGATAACCGCCGTGGGTATTGGCTCGACCTGCTCATCTTTTAATTTTCTAACGGCCTCAGTCAACAGCTCGCAATACATCTGGTATCCAACTATCTGGATATGACCCGACTGCTCAGAACCTAAAATATTACCTGCCCCGCGAATCTCCAAATCCCGCAGCGCTATTCTAAAGCCCGCCCCTAAGTGAGAATATTCTTCGATAGCCTTCAGCCGTTTGGCCGCCAGAGGCGTAATCGACCGCGACCGCGGCATCAGCATATAAGCATAAGCCCGATGTTTATACCTGCCCACTCTGCCACGAAGCTGATGCAATTCTGCAAGGCCGAACCTGTCAGCATCATTTATAAAAATCGTATTGGCGTTCGGAATATCCAGTCCCGACTCGATAATCGTCGTACACACTAATACATCGGTTTCGCCCGTTACAAACTCTATCATCGCAGTTTCAAGCTCGCTTTTGCTCATCTGGCCGTGTGCGATAGTAACTTTTGCATCGCCGATCAGTTTCTGGATTTCCCACGCCTTTTTTTCAATCGTCTTGACCCTGTTATGCAGGAAAAACACCTGCCCCTGCCGGTTCATCTCCCTGTAAATTGCCTTTTTGATAAGCTCGTTGTTATAAGCAGTAACCGTCGTAACGATACTTCGCCTGTCCAGTGGCGGCGTCCCCAGAGAGCTAATATCACGCAGCCCTAAAAGCGACATATGCAGCGTCCTTGGAATCGGCGTAGCAGTCATCGTAAGAACATCAACATTGACACGCAGCTTTTTGAGCCGTTCTTTATGTTCGACTCCGAACCTCTGCTCCTCGTCGATTATCAAAAGTCCCAAATCCTTGAATCCAACGTCACCGCTCAAGAGCCGATGTGTCCCTATCAGAATATCCACCCTGCCATCCTTCGCCCTCGCGATTATATCTCTTGCCTGCTTTTGAGACTTGAATCGATTCAGGACCTCGATACAAACCGGAAAATCCGCGAATCGCTCAGAAAAAGTCCTGCCGTGCTGTACACACAAAATCGTTGTCGGCGTTAATATAGCAACCTGCTTTCCGTTCTCGACCACCTTAAACGCCGCACGCATCGCAAGCTCTGTCTTGCCATAGCCCACATCACCGCACAGCAGCCTGTCCATCGCCACGGCCTGCTGCATATCCGCTTTAATCTGGCCTATGGCCGTGTTCTGGTCCGGCGTCTCCTGATAAGCAAATGACTCTTCAAACTCGGCCTGCCAGTTAGAATCTTTCTCGAATGCAATCCCACCCGTTGCTTGTCGCTTCGCCTGAACATCGAGTAATTCAACTGCAAGGTCTCGTACCGAACGAGCAACTTTCTCTTTTTGCTTTTGCCATTTTTTCGAGCCGACCTTACTCAGCTTCGGCCGTTTCGGACTTGTACCAATATATTTCTGCACCAGCGCGATATTACGGACCGAAACCTGGATTTTAATTCCGTCCGCATATCCAATTGTAAGATACTCATTCGTACCGCCCTTTTCCTTTATCGTTTTCACTCCGGAAAACTTGCCGATACCATAGGAAGCGTGAACAACATAGTCACCTTCCTGCAAATCGCTGAGCGTATCCACCGGCGACGTTGGCCGAGCAGGTCTGCGTCTCCTCTTAAGGGCGTATTGCCCGAACAGCTCATGATGGCTTATCAAAATCCGTTTCAACGAATTTATAACAAAGCCATGATGAATAAAACCCGACAAAAGTTTGAACCTCGTCGGAATTTCTTTATTAATGTCCGTAATTATTTCGCCCACTCTCTTAAGCTCAGATGAGCTTTCGCAGTAAAGCAGCACTTGCTTTCCCTTTTTTGCCTCCTGCACCAATTCTTCCAGCGCCGCCTTATGTCCGGCCCAAACTGAAGTCGCCTTGTGTTGAAACTGCTGAACACTCTTGATATCCACTTTGAGGAAATCGTCCTGCCCTCCCGTGGCAAATCGGCAGATTCTAAGTTGTGTAAAATTCGACATCGCCTTGTAAATATCCACCCACCTGTATAGCCGGCTTGCATCTTCAACCCGCTCTAAATAAACATTAGCAACTTCTTCAATCTCGCCCGGCTCATCAAGAATTATTATGGTATTTTTCGGCAGGATATTTACAAAAAGCTCTCTCTGCTGAGCAGCAGCACCGCACACGGCTGAAACTATCCTGATACTTTCTATCTTTTGAGTTGAGCGCTGAGTATCCAGATTGATTTCGCGGATACTCTCGATAGTATCACCGAAAAATTCGATCCTGACAGCCTCTGCATCTTCCGATAAGCCTTCCTGTCCTTTATCAGATAGTGCTTCTTTGCTCATCAGCGGAGCATAAATATCAACAATCCCTCCCCGGCGTGCAAACTGGCCCGGCAAGTCAAGCCTTTCCACCCGCTCGAAACCATTTTCTACCAGCCACTCAACAACCTGTTCCGGCGAGGCCTCTCCTTCTACTTTTAATCGAAGACAGCTTGCTTCTATTGCTTCCGGCTTCGGTATAGGCTGACAAAGCGCCTGTATCGGTGTCGCAATAATAAACGCACCATTGCTCTGACGATCTGCGAAACACGAAACACGAGACACGGTCTTAAGTCTCTCGGCCCTTATCTCATCGGTGGCGTCAGCCAGGTCCTCCTCGCCTTCCCAGGCACTGAATGTGTCAATTCTTTCTCCCCCGAATGTATGCAAATCATCCGCCGCCTTATCGGCATCATCAATGTGCGGGCATATATAAAGAATCGGCCGAGAGGTCTTTTCTGATATGTAAGCTCCCAAAAGGCGCGCAAACGACCCCCACGTCCCTTCGACATTAACCACCCCATCGCCGGGTTTGGCCAATTTCAGCCGGGAGATTATCTCTGCAACTTTCTTGTCTGTCCCCAGTTCCATAGGACGCTATACTAAGACTATAAGCCCACAGTATAACCTGACATATTTGATTAAGCGAGATTCTTTTTGAAGTGTATCGCTCTTGCATTTTTTCCGGCTCATTACCTTTGCAAGACCTCTGCAAATTGGCGCGGTAATCTTAAAATTGGCAACTTGTGCTTTTATCAGCTAAGCGCAGCCCGCCATCGATTTTTTTGCTGCAGTTACGACATTATCAACCGTAATGCCGAATTTCTCAAAACATATTTTTTGCGGAGCAGATACGCCGAAAGACGACATCCCAACAAAAATACCATTATCACCAATCCACTTATTCCATCCTAATTCTACGCCGGCCTCAACACCGACTCGGGCTTTTACCTGCGGCGGAATCACAGAATCTTTATATTCCTGGCTCTGCTTTTCAAACAGTTCCCAGCACGGCATACTGACTACCTGCGAAGTAACTCCTTCAGCCGACAATTTCTCTGCGGCCTCCATCGCAAGACCAACCTCGGAACCGCTCGCCAATAACAGAACATCAGGTTTACCAGCGCTGACCAATACATAAGCGCCCTTACTGACATTCGTTGCCGAACCATATTTTTCCTGGTCTAAAACTGTCAATCCCTGCCGAGTCAAAAGTAATGCCGCCGGCCCATCCCGATTCTCCAATACATATTTCCACGCCTGTGCCGTCTCGTTGGCATCCGCAGGTCGGAACGTTAACAAATTCGGAATCGCCCGCAAGCTCGCAAAATGCTCGACCGGCTGATGGGTCGGTCCATCCTCACCGACACCGATACTGTCATGAGTAAACACAAACATGCTCGGATATTTCGAAATTGCCGCCACGCGAATCGCTCCGCGCATATAATCAGAAAAGACCAGAAACGTCCCGCCATACGCCCTGAGCAGGCCGCTCACGGAAATACCGTTCAATATCGCTCCCATCGCATGTTCTCTAATACCGAATCGTAAATACCTGCCGTCGCGAGCATCCTTCTGGAAATCTTTTGCCTCGGCAAAATGCGTATTATTCGAAGGCGTCAAATCCGCCGACCCGCCCAAAATTAAAGGCAGCTTCGGCATAAGCGCACCTAACACCGCCCCGGAGGCCTTGCGTGTAGCGACTGAGCTTCCAGCCTCGAACTTCGGCATAATCTCATCAAGATTAATTCCCAACTTACCCTCCGCCGCATCACGGAACTGACCTGCCAAATCCGGATGAGCCTCGGTATAATCGGCAAACATCTTATCCCATTCCTTCTGTGCCTCGGCGCCTTTCGCCGCAACCTCCCGCATATGAGCCTTGACCTCATCGGGAACATAAAAGCTCTTGTCAGGGTCCCAGCCGAAATTTTCTTTCATCAGCTTTATTTCATCATCGCCTAAAGGAGCGCCGTGCGCCTCGGACGTATCCTGCTTGTTCGGACTGCCGAAAGCAATATGTGTTCGCAATTTTACCAATGTCGGCCGCTTTTTTTCTTTTTCCGCGCTTTTCAATGCCTTCTCAAAAGCAGCCATATCATTGCCGTCACCTTTAACTGTCTGAACATTCCATCCGTACGCTTCAAAACGCTTAGCCCTGTCCTCGGTAAATGAAAGCTCTGTATTACCATCAATACTGATATGATTATCATCATAGACAACAATCAGATTATCAAGCCCAAGATGCCCCGCTAAAGAGCTGGCCTCTGAAGCAATACCTTCCTGTAAATCACCGTCGCTGGCAATGACATAAATCTTGTAATCGATAACGGGAAAGCCTTCTCTATTAAAATAATTCGCCAGATATTTCTGCGCTATCGCCATCCCGACCGCATTGGAAATTCCCTGCCCCAACGGCCCGGTCGTTACTTCAATTCCGAGTTCCGGTCCATATTCAGGATGACCCGGCGTCTTACTGCCCCACTGACGAAAGTTCTTCAATTCATCCAAGCTCATATCATATCCAGCCAGATGCAGCAGCGAATACAGCAAAGTACTGCCATGTCCTGCCGAAAGAACAAAACGGTCACGGTTATGCCATTTCGGATTAGCCGGATTATGCTTCATATATTTGGCCCACAGCACGTACGCCGCCGATGCCATTCCCATCGGCATACCCGGATGTCCCGATTTCGCCTTCTGCACTGCTTCGGCTGACAAAAACCGAATAGTCTGAATACATAGCTCGTCAAGTTCTGATAGACCTGGATTCTTTTTATTTACACTCATCACGTATTTCCCGTTATCAAAGGTTTACAATACACTTGAAGACACAAAACGAACTGAATAAGATAACAATCACCATCAATTTTCGCAAGTTCTTTTATCATTTTCCCGCCCGAAGCTCAAATCCACTCTAAGCTTTGAGGGCAGAATCTACTTAAAAAAATGCTCTCTATTTGACAAATCTGTATTTCCATCAGATAATTGTGATAGCTAATAGGACTCTAAGAAATACAAACTAACAGGAGGCAGAACAAATGAATCGACGGGATTTTTTCAGACTCACAGCAGCAAGCACTACTGCATTTTTATTACCGGGATGTGCCGGTGCTTCTCAGCGGTCGGCTTCAAAATTATCAGGTCAACCGAATGTACTGTTTATCGCTATAGACGACCTTAACGACTGGATTGGCTGCCTGGGCGGTCATCCGGATACAAAAACCCCCAATCTCGACCGCCTTGCGGCAAGAGGTGTGCTCCTTACAAACGCCCACTGCTCAGCCCCCGCCTGTAATCCTTCAAGAGCCAGTCTTATGACCGGTATTCTGCCGTCAACTTCCGGCATCTATCACAACCCGGATCCATGGAGAAAATCTCCCGCCCTTAGTAACGCAGTCACAATACCGCAGCACTTTATGGCCCACGGCTATACTGCTGTCGGCGGTGGTAAAATTTACCATGGCAGCTTCCCCGACCCGCCCTCATGGCAGAGCTACTTCCCGTCACAGACGAAGAACAAACCTGACGACCCGATGCCCCCGAACCGGCCACTGAACGGTATCCCCAAAACTTCACATTTCGACTGGGGCCCCGTTAACGTGCCCGACAGCGAAATGGGTGACTCACAGGTCGCCGACTGGGCAATTGGGCAGTTGCGCAAACAGCATGATAAACCGTTCTTCATCGCCTGCGGCTTCTTCCGCCCTCATCTGCCTTGGTATGTCCCGCAAAAATACTTCGATATGTTCCCGCCGGACAAGGTAACCTTGCCGAATGTCAACGAGAACGACCTTGATGATGTCCCCTTACTCGGTAAAAAAATGGCCAAGCCGCAGGGTGACCATAAAAAGGTCACCGAGCATAAACAATGGCGCAAAGCCGTACAGGCCTATCTTGCATCCATCAGTTTTGTAGATTCCTGTGTAGGTCGGGTCCTTGATGCGTTCGATAAAAGTTCTTACACAGACAACACTATGATTATTCTCTGGAGCGACCACGGCTGGCACCTCGGCGAAAAGCTGCACTGGCGGAAATTCTCTCTTTGGGAAGAAGCAACGCACAATGTCCTGATGGCCGTCGTGCCCGGAGTTACTAAACCCGGCAGGCGCTGCCCGCAACCAGTCAATATGGTCGATATCTATCCGACTCTCATAGAGCTTTGCGGCCTGACTGCTAAGCCCGAAATCGAAGGCAAAAGTCTCGTACCTCTATTGAAAAATCCCAAAGCAAAATGGGAGCGACCCGCCCTTACAACACATGGCCGTAACAACCACTCGTTACGCTCAGAACGTTTCCGCTACATTCGTTACAGCGACGGCACCGAAGAGCTATACGACCACAACAACGACGAGCTGGAATGGAAAAATCTCGCCGACAACCCGAAATACTCAAGCATAAAAAAGCAGTTCGTAAAATGGCTGCCTGAAAAAAATGTTCCCGATGTGCCGAGAACAAAAAACTGAAAATAACGCTCAACAAAAAATGAATTTGAGCAAATCATAAAACAAAAAGCTGAACCGATATCCATATTATTTCTGTATCAGGCTATATTAAATATATTTACCATTTGAAAAATCTGCGTAACTGCCCGCCCTTCCTGATTTTAAAGCAAACAACAACAAATTGCCGAAATAATAAAAAAACATTTGACTTATCTTTTGCTATTGCGTATTTTATCGGACGAAGAAACGCATAACATACTGGAGGGTATGAAAAGGCGGGGAGCAGACCGTTATTCATTTTCTAAGTCTTCCTACCCGTAAGAACTAAATTAAGCTTCTCGTTCTGTAGAACAGGAAGTGTGCATTTCCGTTTTTATGGAGAAGAGCGGTATGGACAAACGGAGTATCCATTTACACAAAGCCGATGGTCTGCAAATGCAGACCGGACAGCTTCTTTTCGGGCATGACTTCTTTCCGACTCCCCAGCTTATTCGCAAACGAAAGCACAAGCCCCCTGCCCAGCAAGGAGGAACTCGCCAATGAATCTAATTAATCGTTAACCATAACTTCATTTAACAAATCTTATTACGAGAGGAGGTGATGCAGAAAAAGTGAAAGTATGACTTAAATTAAAAGGAGAATAAAATGAAAAGGATTTCGCTGTTCGCAATAGTAATGTTAACGATTGTCCCAGGCCTGACCAAAGCACATTTTTACAATTCCACTTCTGTCCGTTATCGCACTCGCTGGTCCCCCTATGCCTTTACGAATAAGACCTCCGGTTTGATATCCGGCAACTATGAATACTCTCCGTATGCCTTCACCAACAAAAGCAATGGTTTAATCCGTAGGGATGTCCGCTACTCTCCGTATGCTTTTACTCACAAAACATCCGGTTTAATTCGCGATGACGTTGGCTACTCTCCTTATGCCTTTCACTACAAACATTCCGGCCTGGTTGTTAACAATGAATATAGAGGCAGTTACAGCTATTGTCGTCCTCCTGTTGTAATTGTCCATACTGTAGATAACTCTCCCTGCTCTCGCAGCTACAGTCCCGGGTCATCCGGTAAAACAGACATCACTTACCAACAATTACCAACAACTCGAAGGGAAAGACTCCTGGCACAAAGGAATTCTAAAAAACAAATCAAAACAGCAAAGGAGCAAGACAGCAAGGATATAATCTGCAGATACCTTAAGAGCAGAAATATAGATGATTTTAAAACGACCGGAATGCTGAGTATCGAAGGTAGAGTAGTAAACGTCAACTTTCAGCTAAAAGACAAAAATATAATGATTACATACTGGGACCTGGATGAAGTGCAGTCTTTATTGCAGCAGGACGGATATCACAGAACCTACCTTGAAAGGCATGAAAAGCAGTGGCAAAACCTCTGCAACGAATACACACAAGCAGGAGGAAAAATCTTTCCAATAACATCTGCCGATGAAAAAGAGATATTAGCCAAACTAACACTCTGCTCCGAACTTAACGGCGGATAAACAATTTATAGAAAAATACAGTCGCGGCTGTAACAGAGCCGCGACTGTAAAGAATCTATAATAACTTTGTAAGTTCCAGCCGCTATTTTTTCTCGCCCATCAGTTTAACGACGGACGGCTCAATGGCCTTCGCCCAGATTTCATAACCCTTTGGAGTCAAGTGCAGATAATCGGGCATGATTTCCTTAGAAATCGATTCGTCCGGTTCAAAAAATTTCGGGCCGATATCGAGATAATAAATCATCTTACCGTCGGCAATCTTCGAAGCGATTTTATTGGCTTGTGCAATCTTCTCACGCTGAGGACACGGTTTTTCTGCACGCGGAAAAATAGCTAAAAGCAGGATTTTCGTTCTCGGCAGCTTTGCCCGCAATTTCTTACAGATAGAAATCATACCATCGGCAATCTCCTCGGAGGTATTATCATCGCCGTTCGAATTGTTCGTTCCTATCATTATCACGGCGATTTTAGGTGAAATGCCATCGATATTGCCGTTATCCAGCCGCCAAAGTACATGCTGGGTGCGGTCACCGCTAAAACCCATATTTACTGCATTGCGATGCCCGTAATATTTCTGCCACACGTCTTTGCCGTTGTTTTCCCAGCTATGAGTAATTGAATCACCGATGAAAATCATATCCACATTACCCTGCTTGACCCGCTCATTGACCGCCCAGTGCCGAAGAGTCCACCAGCTATGGCGATGCGCCGGTTCCACAGCCGAATGTTTCTCAGCACCAACTGCCGGAGCAATCACCGATAAAATCACCACCCCAATATACAATGCTAAAAGCTTACGTTTCATTGTGTGTCCTCCAAATATGTTTTAATAATTACAGATATCCGACTTTCATAACATTTTTTACTCTAATCGGGCAGCTTCGATTCAAATCGATAATTCCCTGAACCAACAACAAACACCGCACTGTCATCCTCCATACGCAGCAAGCTCACATTCCCTGCTTTTGCAGCAGGCTTTCCGCCTTCGGTAACACTCCCAATGTCCCCGGCCGGCACATAAACCGTCGCCGTTGTATTGGCTGGAATTGTAATATTCAAAGTGAACTTGCCGCCCCTGATTTTCCAGTCGCTGACAATCTTACCGTTAATGGA
>JAVVFI010000155.1:0-11496 GCA_032250555.1 Sedimentisphaerales bacterium | reverse complement strand
ATCGCAATACCGATGTCGGCCTTTTTCAAAGCCGGAGCATCATTCACACCGTCACCCGTCATGGCAACAACAGCTCCAGCCTGCTGATGAACCGCTACCAGGTCAAGCTTCTGTTTCGGACTGACCCGTGCAAAAACGGGCGTCCGCTGATAGGTCTCTTTATCGCCTTCAGACATTGTCTCATAAGCTTTGATGTCCTTACCGACAATCACATTATCCCGGCCGCTTTCAGTCAAGCCGATGGCTGCTGCGATATTGGCAGCCGTCTTGGGATGGTCTCCCGTTATCATCACCGTCTGAATGCCCGCATTTCGACAGGCCGCTATGGCTATACTAACATCTTCTCGGGCGGGATCCTCCATACAGGCCAGGCCCACAAAAGTTAAGTCCGTGTACGGATCTGCATCGATCGACTCGGCCTCTTTCATAGCCAGGGCCAGAACACGGTAGCCCTGTTCAGCTAACTCACTGTTCCGCTGCTGCCAAAATGCCCTCCATTTATCGTCCATTTGCTCACGGCCATTCGCTGTAGCAAACTGAGTAGAGTCATCGAGAACTGCTTCGGTAGCGCCTTTTACAGCAACCCAGAAATTGTCACCGGATCGATTGAAGGTCGCCATTTTTTTGGTATCCGAATCAAATGCATCTTCGTGCTCTTCGGAATATTCCTTGTTTAATTCATCATAATCGATAGCCGCTTTCCGGGCTGCAACTAAGAACGCCACTTCGAGCGGATCCCCCACCCCTGCTGTCGAATCTGTCTTTGTTTTGTCCAGGGATGCATTGTTACAAAGTACACCAATCTGGAGTATTTTCATGAGCCTGTCATTCTGTGTTGGATCGATAGCTTGACCGTCTATTGAGAACTCTGCCTGACCTTGATCGTCATACCGCCCGATTTTAACATGTTGATCAGAGAAAATAAAATCGGTAACAGTCATCTTGTTCTCTGTCAGCGTGCCGGTTTTATCCGTACAGATAACGCTGACTCCTCCGAGCGTCTCGACGGCGGCGAGGTGGTTAACCATCGCATTTCGCCGGGCCATGCGTATCATACCACGCGCCAAAGCCAGGGTTGCGACAATAGGAAGCCCCTCGGGAACGGCCGCTACCGCTAAGGCAATAGCAGTCTCAATCATTTGAATTACTTCTTTACCCCTGGCAATACCGGTACCCGCGATCACCGCTATGAATAGAAGTGTCACCCAGAGCAGCTTCCTGCCTAACATATCCAGTCGCTTCTCCAGCGGAGTCACCTCATCTTCCGCTTTCTGGACCAGGTCGGTGATTTTGCCCAATTCGGTTTCCATTCCCGTTGCGGTCACGACGGCTTCGCCCGATCCCCGCGTAATAGAAGTCCCCTTATAAAGCATATTCGTACGGTCGCCCAGCGAGGCTGATGCATCGATTTCCAGCGTCTGTTTGCTGACCGGGAGTGATTCTCCCGTGAGTACCGATTCGTCCGCCTGGAGCTTGGCGGCGATGAGTATACGCATATCCACACTCACGATATCTCCGCCTTCAAGCAGGACGATATCTCCCGGAACCAGTTGACGAGCCGTCACTTCCTTCACCTGTCCGGAGCGGCGGACTCTCGCAGTGACTCTCTCCATGCGATGCAGTGCCTCCATGGAACGCACAGCTTTAAGTTCCATGAAAAAGCCGATTGCGGTATTAACAGCGATGACACCCGCGATAGCAAGGCCGTCCATCCACTCCTGGAATACACAAGACAATATCGCCGCCACGGCAAGGAGAATAACGATAAGACTCTTGACCTGATTGAACAGTATCTTCGCTACACTCTTTTTCTCGGCTTCACGAAGGCGATTAGGCCCATACTTCTTAAGGAGAGACTTGATCTGTCGTTTATCCAGCCCCTCTTCACGTACAACATTGTATTGCTCAAGGATCTCTTCGCTTTTGCTGGCCCATGGCGTAGCAATGCCTGATGTATTGTTTGACTGGGATTTACTATTTATCATTAATTTGATTCCATTCCTTCGGACTTATTTTTGACCATAGATTCCTTGATAAGCCTCACAACTGATTGCCGCTGGCCAATACACACGCCATCGTTTATGCCTTTCACTTTCTTTGGACGCCTTACCGGCTCATACATAATATAGCAGCAAAAGAAATTTAAGACAAGCACGTCCTGGTCATAATTATGCTGACCCCTACGATGTGAGGAGACATTGTGGGCAAAGACTTACCCTTAATCAAAACCCCATCTTGCTGGTGATTTATGCAAAAAACGAATCTTCTATTGAATACATTCGATTTGCTTGCTTATAGTCAACGCTTAAAATGCTCATCGGCAAAATCCATAAAACGCTGCCAGTCATACTCTGTTAGGTCATGGCCCCCTGAACGAACGTGATAGCCGATGGTGCCTTTTTGAACAGGCTGGTTAAGAGCCGGCATCTGTCTGACACCAAGCCCCCTGAGACCCAGCAAACGATAAACACTACCGGCATGTCTGCACGATAAGAACTCACCTCGCGGATCGGCCCACAAGTCCCCGTCCGCACTGGTTACATACACCGGACGCGGCGCCATTAGCGCAATAAGCATATGCTGATCAACCGGCAGGTTACCCTCTTTTCCATTGTATTGTTTAAAATTCTCGCAGAACCAGTGTGGAAAGCTCGTATTAATACGCTTAACGGTTTCTCCGTAAGCTCTGCGGCTAAGCGCAGCACCTCCGCACCCCGAATTGTTGGAAATCACAAAGGCGAAACGCTCATCTCTCGCCCCTGCCCAAAGAGCCGTCTTGCCCAAACGCGAATGACCCAATACAGCAACACGCTTATTATCGATATCATCGTCACTCTCAAAGTAATCCATAGCACGGCTCAAACCCCACGCCCATGCGCCAATTGAACCCCACGCATCGGGTGCACGCTTACCGTCGATTAGTTTATCGAAAAATGGATGTACCCCATTTTTAAAACCATCATCAAAATCAGGGTCGATATCGCCATAGTAAATTGTTGCAAGTCCATATCCCCTCTTTAGAATCTCTTCGACATGAAATCTCGAACTGCTCCGGCCCCGAGAAGTCTCATCGGCGCGGTTCTTTACAGCTCCAGCACTTTTCGAACGCATCCACCTTTCAGAGAGTCTGATCGCAGGGTCGGTGTGTATGGTATGATTGCCGCCAAAATTCAGAAGAACAAAGGTCGCAGCAGGCTTTTTGGATGCATTCGGCAGATAGATAAGGATGTCCATTGTTGGGCCGTCTTTTTTGCCGGTAAAGTTCACAGTCACCTGCTTGCGAGTAGCCAAACCGCCTAATGCTTTTTTCTCAAGGTCAAAAACTTCGAATGACATATTCTCCGGACGAGCTATCGGCGCACGGCCATAAACATATTTCCGAAAGAGTTCGAGTATCTCAGGACGCCGCTTCATAAGCCAGGTTCGCGCATCCGTTACTCTGGAGCCATCGGAGAGCCTTAACGGATTGGGCAAGGTGTATTTTGGAACTTTTTCCTCGGAATAATTCGTCTCGGACCCTGGCTTTGAAAGCTTCTCAACTAATTCAGGCGAAGCCCTCCAACTCTTATTCGCTGCGTTACCGAAAGCAAAGTTACCAGTTGTTAAAGAAACAATAACCAAAACAACCAAATACATTACGAGTGATTTTCTGCTCAACATATTAAAACCTCCAAATTCTGATTTAGATTTATTAATTGTAACCAATCGCATTGCACCCGGTCAACAAAAAAGCAAAAGTGAATAGGGATTTTGCAGAGCCAAAACTCTAATGAAAATACGAAAAGGATTTAAATAGTTGAAGTCTTGGAACAAAATTAGTAGCATAGCATCTTCGAAGATTTAGGGATGTGGCAAAACCGTGAACTTTGAAAATTCCGGGCTCAATAAAAAGTGTATATTTCTAAAACAAAAGGGATGCTTTAATGTTATTTGTATGGTTTATCTACGGCCTGGCGTTTTTCGTCCTGGGCCTGGTCATTCTTGTTTATCCCAAAAAGCCAAGCGTATTCAAATTAGCCGATGATATATGGTTAATCGCAGCCTTCGGAATCATACACGGCATCAATGAATGGCTTGATATGTTCCTCGCTATTGGAAAGCCATTTCCTCCTGATATCTTGAAAATAATCCGCCTTGCTACTCTTGTAGGCTCATTTCTTTTTTTGCTTCGATTTGGTACAAAAGTCATTTCAGAAAAAATAAAGAAGTACCGCTTCATTCAAGTTCTTCCAATCGTTTTACTCACTGTCTGGATTATCATTATTGTAACAAGCAATTCACGGCTTTTAATGGGAGATATCTCTGCACGTTATCTGCTTTGTGTACCCGGTACGCTTCTAACTGCACTCGGGCTTTTCCTGCAAATCCCCCAATTTAAGCAGACAAAATTACCGGCTGCTACAAGAAACCTGCAAGTAACCGCAATAACATTTATTCTTTACATGATCTTTGCCGGATTGATTGTCAAAGAAGCCGCGTTTTTCCCTGCAAATCTTCTAAATTACACCCATTTTATGACTTTTTTTCATGTCCCCGTCCAGATATTCAGAGCTGTTTGTGCCATTATTCTTGCATACAGCACCACAAGTTTGCTAAGCATCTTCCGCTGGGAAACTCGCGAAATCCTGCGCAAAAGCGAACTACGCTGCAGCACAATAACCTCTTCAGCACCTATTATTTTATTCGTACAGGACCGCAACTACGTTATTACATTTATACAGGGCAAAGGCCTCGACCTTCTCGGCTTCGAACCCGGCCAAATCATCGGACGCCACATACTGGAAGTTTTTCCTTCCGCTCCCCAGATCCAGTTAGATAGTCAGCGGGCCTTTGCCGGAGAAGAATTCGTGACCACTGTTACTTTTAAGGGCACGACTTTCGAATGCTGTTACTCACCGCTTCGGGACAAAGACGGTGAAGTTACCGACGTCATAGGCGTCTTCCTTGATATTACCATTAAAGTAAAAGCCCAGAATGAACTGAATAAATATCATCGTATGATAGAGAAAGACGCTCGTATGGTGGAAATAGGAACAATGGGCTCTGTAATGGCTCAACAGCTTGACGAACCTCTATCACTGACGAATTTGCTGCTGAAAAGATTACTCAGCGATCTTGCCGAACGACCCACACCAGAGGCAATTACTTCCAACCTCAAGAAAAGTCTTTCGGAAGTTTCCAAATCCATTGAAATAGTTGACAGATTTCGCAGTGCAGCACAGATAAGCCAAACGATTATAGCCCCGGTGGACATTTACCAGATAGCCAAAAGAGTAATGACGGTTTTCGCCCAAAGCGCTAAAAGCGTCAACCTGAATATTGCTCTTAAAGACATGTCTTTTGTTCCTTTTATGTCCATGACCGCCCGGGAAATTGAAAAGATTTTCTTTATCCTGATTCAGAATGCCATCGACGCTGCCGATGCCGGCAAAAAGCAGAAACTCCTTATCAGTTGTGAATTACAGTACAAGCAAATCGAATTACGTTTCGCGGACACATGCGGATATATCAAACCCCAAAGGCTGAAGCATATTTTTGAACCTTTTTTTATCGGCGAACCGGATGCCAGGGGAAAAAACTTCGACCTCGCCATTGTAAAGGAGATAATCCGAACACACGATGGGAGCATCACCGCAGAAAGCAGCCCGGAACTGGGCACAATTTTCCGCGTCACACTCCCGGTTCAACACATTTATTAAAGATCGATATCCTTCAGATAAAGAGCAGTCAGGAGCAGTTACTCTGCATGTCTTTTTGTACCTTGTACTCAACGCTGTCGACAAGGGCCTGCCACGATGCCTCGATGATGTTTTCAGAGCAGCCGACTGTGCCCCAGATAGAGCTTTTGTCACGTGACTCAATTATTACACGTACACGAGCAGCCGTTCCTTCTTTAGCATTGACCACACGAACCTTATAATCAATCAGATGAACATCCTTAATCCCGGGATAAAAATTCACTAATGATTTTCTCAAAGCCGCATCAAGAGCATTGACCGGACCATCGCCCTCACCTACAACATGCTCGGTAATACCGTCCGGTCTTATGAGTTTGACCGTTGCCTCGGTAACCAATTCGCCGGTAGGGTATTTTTCAACATTCGTATGATATTTCACAAGCTCAAAACACGGCTTATATGTGCCCATAATCTTTTTAATCAACAGATCAAAACTGGCATTGGCTGCTTCGAATTGATACCCCTGGCTCTCAAGATCCTGAACTCGGGCGAGTATCTTTTTGGCTAATTCCTTGTCCTCACCTATTTTTGCCTTTTCCAGCTCAGCCAGAACGGTTGATTTGCCGCTAAGTTCGGATATAAGAAACCGTCTTTCGTTCCCGATAAGCTCAGGCGCAATATGTTCATAACTGTATTTGCTTTTCCTGAGAGCATCCACGTGCAGGCCACCTTTGTGAGCAAATGCGCTTTCACCGACATAAGGCATATTATTTACCGGTGCGAGATTACCTACCTCAAAAACATAACGGGAAACCTCGGTCAGAGATTTGATATTTTCCGGGCTGATGACATCGAATCCCATCTTAAATGCAAGGTTGGGTATGACTACGCATAAGTTGGCATTTCCGCACCGCTCACCCAGACCGTTAATCGTACCCTGGACATGCCGGGCGCCGGCACGAACAGCAGCCAGAGAGTTGGCTGTAGCGCAGTCGGTATCGTTGTGAGTGTGAATCCCAATTATCAAACTGCCAAAACGCTCACAAACAGCCTTCGTGATTTCATATATCTCATCGACAAGGCATCCGCCGTTAGTATCACATAACACAAGCACATCAGCACCGCCCTGAGCGGCGGCTTCTAAAACCTTCATCGCATATTCGGAATTTTTCTTGTAGCCGTCATAGAAATGCTCGGCATCGAAAAGAGTTTCCATGCCGTTCTTTTTCATATACTCGACAGACTCGGCGCAAATAGTAAGGTTCTCTTCGAGCGAACAACCTAATACATCCGTTACATGCATGTCCCATGTTTTGCCAACCAAAGTAGCAACCTGCGTCTTGCACTTAAGCATTGAATTCAGCGAGATGTCATCCTCGACACTGTAATCAGCCCTGCGGGTAGTGCCGAACGCGACAATCTTTGAATTCTCTAAATCAAGTTTGGCCGCTTCAGTCAGAAACTGCATCTCTTTCGGATTGGAAGCCGCATATCCGCCTTCGATATATTCAAGACCTAACCCATCAAGACATTTTACAATTGCAAGCTTATCTTCGAGCGAAAAACTGATGCCCTCGGCCTGCATACCATCACGTAGAGTTGTATCATAAACTTTTATCTTTTCCATAGTCGATTAATTTTAGCTCACCAGTCCAAAGATGTAAAGCTCAAACGCAAAGAATCTCAATACCAATCAATACTCAATCGGGAAGATACCGCATCCATTCCGGCCAGTCCTCCGGCATCACACCGCCACCCTTCGTCTAGGGACCAGACTCATCGTACTCACGGTTCCATTTCAGTTGCCATAGCCCTTTGAGCCGCACGTGTTGAACCGACCAATCCAGCATGGCCACGTTTATCGCTTCACCATGCCGGTTCAGGCAGAAACGTTTCATATTATCACCAAAGCTATAGCTCCAGTCCCCTTCGAATTCGGGCGGATTGTCCACGTGGTGCGGAGCGCCGCCAACCCAGAGGCAATCAGCAAAAGCTGGAATATAACTGGCCTGTTTGACATTCTTAGTCCCCAAGTGCCTTGATCAGGGCCGGAACGGCCGGCGCCGATGCGGGCCCGAGGGCGGCCAATGCCTCGGCGGCCGGTTTACGAACGTGCCATTCTTCGTCTGTGAGTGCAGCAATCAACGACGGGATTGCCTGAGCCGGCTTGCCGGCATACAGCGCCGCCGTTGTTTCAGCGGACTCCGGCCCCGGGACAGGCTCCGCATCAGGCGCCGCTCCCGGCCAGATCGGGATTTGCGTATGTCCAGGCAATGGCGCCGTTAAACTAAAGTTCTTCGCCCATTTTACTCGCCATAGTCCCTTAAGCCAGATCTTCCTCGCCGAATAGTCCATAAAAATACCGTTTATGCCCTGCTGGTGCCTGTTCGTGCAAAAGCGGTTCATGGATTCCGAATGAGGTGCGAGCCGCTCACCTTCATATTTAGGGGGTGTATCGTCATTCTCAGGTCCACCGCAAAAGAACCAGCAGTCCAGAAACAATGGAATGTTATTGCCCCCCCTGACATTAGATGTCTCCCAAAAGTATTTAGCAGACTGGCCGTAAAGCGGATCCTGCCCTGCCACATAAACCCAGTGGTTTATCCCATAGCTGCCGTATGTTCCGACTGGCCCCCAGCTTTCCCCTGCCGTCATACCCACCTTGCCCCAGGACGTAAATGTGTCACCCCCTGCTTCGAGTGTGCTGCTGGCCCCGGGCGGGTAAGGCACCTTAATCCTTTTCACCATTGGGCAGACGCGCATCTTATCTTCGCGATAGTAGTAGTCATACAGAACATTGATCCAGCGGCCCGAAGACTGAGTGCGTCTGGGAAAAAATCCGTTATTGTCGTCGGTGTACATCGCAAAGATAGTGCCCCACTGCTTAAGATTGGACTGGCAAGCTACACCTCTCGCCTGTTCTCTTACCCGCTGCAGCGCCGGCATCAATATCGCCATCAACAATGCGACAATGGCAATAACTACCAACAGCTCTATCAACGTAAAGCCTTTTAACTTGAGCATGTCACTTACACTTCTCTTTCAAAGAGAGGCAATGAGGCTCGCTGATATGCTTATCTTTTCTCAGTAATCCTTAAAGTTCTTCATCCACTCCGGCCATACTGGCGTACCGGCATTAAGTCGATCCTCACGCCAGCCCCGATACCATTTAAGGTCCCACAGCTCCTTCAGTCCTATAGACCGAACAGAGAAGTCCACAAAAACACCATTAACAAAACCTGAGTGACGATCGATGCAGAACGACCCCATACTCCGATCTACCAGAGTAAAGTATCCATTCGGAGGATTGTCCGTGGGTCTCGGTAGAGCATCAACCCATTGGGCGTCCACAAATACCGGTATCTCATTGCGATTACCCGGTATCGTGTTAATATTTCGCCAGTGTTTATCCTCACGATCTTCATCGCAGAGCCACCAGTTCCACCCATAGCTGCCGTAGTCACCCTCAACCGCCCAACTCGGCGTACTGTAACCATCTTCTCCGAACACCCCCCACCCCACACGAGGGCCGCCCCTGCCGTTGCTGTCACTGTAGAAATGATTCACCACCGGACAGTTACGTATCTCGGGCTCATGGCTATAATAAGGTCGCATCGCATAGACCCAGCTGTATTTCGGGCCGGCGGGAGACTCCTCGTGGAATTTACCATCGAAGTCATTCGTGTACATAGACACAACAAGGCCCATCTGTTTAAGATTTGACTGGCAGGCTGCCTTCCCGGCCTGTTCTTTCACTCGCTGTAGTGCCGGCATTAATATCGCCATCAATATTGCTATAATCGCAATAACCACCAATAGCTCAATTAGTGTAAAACCATTTCGTCTCAGCATAATGCCGTCCATTCTCTTTCACCGATAACAACTTTCGCTGGTATGCTTTTCTGACGTAATTATAACACAATCCCCTAACGTTATACAACCTATTGGCTGTCTTTTTATACCCTTAATTTCAATAGAAAAACGCAAGACTCAGACCCTGGCTTTCTTACGTCCTTTTCGCCTAAGTCGCAGCCCGAATACGCCGATATATGTTTGTAGAAAGTTAAGTTACTCGTGAAAGGTGATGAATATGAGTACCGAAGAAAAACCTCAAATCCCGGAAAAATCGCAAAAAACAACTCTCGAAGAACCTCAGGAGGATGTATGCCTCGAGCGGCAAAGAAGAGGTGAGTATATCGCAAATGCCGATAACACAGAACCCCCGGGAAGAGGTCACTATCTCACCGGGGCGAATAATATTGAATCATCTGAAGAAATAGAACCACCAGAAAGCGAAACAACATCATTCTAAAAAAGGTGCCCAAAATATAAAAGCCCCTGCCTCGAAGGTGTGTGGATAGCACAAAACAGGGGCTTAAGGATTTCCTTCCTTGGAACAAAAACTCTCCTTGGAATACCTGAATATTAGACTCTCACCGACTGAAAAATATTACAGCTTTTTTAAAAAAATCTGAAACATAGGCCTTGTTACGGTTACAAATTTGGCAACACATCATTTATTTCTTATATTTTGTTGGGATAGTGTAAGCTTATTCGTTTTGGATGGAGAACTTTATTTGAGAAAAAGGGCGAAAAATGGAAACTAAAAGCGGTTTTACATTAGTCGAAATTTTGGTTGTTGTTGTCATTTTAGGTATTCTGGCGGCTGTTGTAATTCCTCGGTTTTCAGAAGCCGGTACCGAAGCCAGGTTTTCAAGTCTGCGCACTGACCTTCACACGTTGCGTTCACAAATTGAAATGTATAAGAGTCAACACAACAACACGCCACCTTCTTTTGCCAATTTTATTGCACAAATGACGGGTCAAACGGACGTTACTGGTGCTCCCGGCACCGATTACGGTCCTTACATGCAGAAGATCGCGACAAATCAGTTCAATAATCTTAATACCCTGGATAACACCGGAACCATTGGTGATAATGTCGGTGGATGGGAATATGACGAAACCACAGGTGTAATCAAGCCCGATGACAACTACGATAATGATGGTGTTGCCGGCCCAGACCACGCAAGTCTCTGATTTGATCTAAATATGATACTCATCAGGACGAGTTCGTCGTTTAAATGGCCTTCTGGCCGCCTTAAATTGAAAGATAGATGGTAGTATGTAAGACTCAACAAATAATGGCCTCAAAATAATAAAGTCAAGAATCTCGACTTTCAGAGATAGATTTGATATTCTAATGGAAATTAGGCTTAGCTGCGTAGCTGCCTTTGCCGGAACAATCAAGGAGAAGTGTCAGGCATGAAAAAGCTCTCTGAAATCGTAGCGGCGGTAAACGATTACCCCGTGAAACGCGTGGCCGTTGCGGCGGCTGAAGACCTCACAGTCATTGAGGCGATAAAGGCAGCAACAGATAAAAACGTCGCAACTGCAATTCTGATAGGCGACGAGAAGACCATCCGCACATATGCCGAGCAAACCGGACTGCATCTCTCCAAAAACGATGTTATCCATGAGCCTGTCCCGGAAAAGGCGGCTCTCTGCGCCGCGCACATCGTTAGCTCAGGTAAAGCAGACGTGCTAATGAAAGGTCACATTCATACCGACGACTTTCTGCGCGCCGTAATCGACCAGGAGGTGGGACTCCGTGCCGGTTATCGCATTAGTCATATTTTTGCATGTGAGATGCCGGCTTTCGACCGCTTGATCATGGTTACCGATGCCAGCATGAACATCGCACCTGACCTCGAAGCCAAAGCCGAAATCATCCTTAACGCCGACTACTTCTGCGAGGTAATCGGCATCTCATCGCCGAGAGTCGCATGCCTGGCGGCCATTGAGTTACTCAACCCGA
>JAVVFI010000154.1:0-11507 GCA_032250555.1 Sedimentisphaerales bacterium | reverse complement strand
ACGTAGTCTGGAGTCTTGTGTCTTGAGTCTGTGGTCTATTTGCTCTACATTTGTAGAGAACATTCGACAAATCCACCCTTTTTATGCAAAACAAACCCAATTTTCAGGGCTGCTAAATAATGTAAACTCATCACAAACAAGGATTTACGAAGAAAATAGACCTAAATATGTCACGAAAAAACAAACCCAATTCAAAGCCAATAAAGCCAAAAACAAACCCAATTTAAGCCAATACAAACCCAATTCAAACCCAATTATCAAAGTTTATCCGGAGTTTATCCCCGAGAAGTGCAAACTTGGTTTTACTACAGGGCAAGAGCTGCTTACCTGGCTCATAACAGGGGACCTATTTATCCCTTTAAAGGGTGCCAGCTTGCCGTGTGGCAGATTCGAGTATATACTTGGAAGATAAAACCATTGAAAGAATTGAATCAAGAACAGATGCATATAATAAGGAGAGCAAAATGCAAAGAATCTCCAGAAGAGACTTCGTCAGGTCGAGTATTTTATGCGGAATCGGGGCATCTGTCATGTCCTGCACAGCGAAACTTCAAAACACCGGACAAAAGCAAACTCGTTACATCGCAGCCTATGATACCGAGTCGCCTGCGTGCCTGGCCGCCTGCCGTAAAATCGTGGAGGTCCACAAGCGATTCGAGATGCCTGCCACAT
The DNA here is from genome assembly GCA_032250555.1 of Sedimentisphaerales bacterium. GTDB lineage: Bacteria > Planctomycetota > Phycisphaerae > Sedimentisphaerales > Anaerobacaceae > NIOZ-UU13. Next base: position 10,835 of record JAVVFI010000154.1, on the reverse strand, counting down.
TTTTCATTCTTGGTAAGACACTCGATGCCAATCCTGACGAATATCGCCGGCTTCTGGATCATCCTCTTTTCGAGATTGCCACACACACATACTCACATCAGATGCTGCGTGACAATGATTTCTGTGGCTCAGCCGTTTCTATGGACCAGCGACGAAATGAAATCTTCAAGGGAAAAGAGGCAGTCGAGCGTGTATTCGAGCGGCCATGTATCGGCTTGCGTCCGGGTTGCGGTTTCGATAATGCTCTAAGAGATGAACCGCAAGTACTGGAATTGATACGTGAAGCAGGTATTCAGTATGTCAGCAGTCTTCTCTGGGGTCCGGACTATTCGCTGCCGGCTCTTTTGCGGGAGCCGTTTAACTATAAGGCCGAGGGTTTTCCTGAAATATGGGAATTGCCCGGCCACGGCTGGCATGAAAATCTGCTTAAAGACCATAACAACTGGGGACCAAAAAGGCTTACTCTGTGGCCTTCGCCTTTTCCAGAAGCACTGCCTGACGGTTTCTGCAAAACTCCACAAGATGAATTTGAAGTGAACAAGGTTTTTCTAAATAGGGCGTTTCAGACGGGCAAGTCATTCGTCTCTTTGATATGGCATCCATGGTCTTTGTATAAATTTGATCCGGATATGAAAATGCTTGAGCTGACTTTTACTCATGTTCGGCGTCTGGGGCTGAGACCTTGTACATACGCTCAACTTTACAAACAAGTATCCGGTATGGATAAATCATAAGACACAGACAAAAATGCCGAATTCAGGATATAATTTTTACGATTGTAATAATCAGTATGCACCTTGGCTATTTGAGTTCAGTACCGATGCAGTAAATGTTCTTGGTTCCGACGAGGAAAAGCCTGCCGTTTGCCACGGCAGGTGACGGGTGATTGCCGTCGCCAAGGTCATTGACAGCGAGGACGCGGCACTCGGGCCCGGCCTGAACGACATAACTCAAGCCGGCGTTTGCGATGAACAGTCGTCCTTTTGGATCAGCAATCGGACTGGCCCAGGTGGATGATATTTTTTGGAGGCGTTCTGAATATATTTCTTTACCCGTAGCCATTTCCCAGCATTGGAGAAAACCGAGTTTGCGTAGCCGATACAGGTATTCGCCTACAACGATAGGCGAACTCAGTGCTTCGCCTCTTAGCTTGATGGTCCAGCGGATATGTGTGTCGGAGACATCTCCGGATCCGGTCGGATCAACGGCTACGCCGGTGCCGCTCCGGCCATCATCAAAATAAACAAGGCCCTGCCCGTAAGCCGGTGATGATGCGTCTCCTTCGCCCCGGCACCACCACAGAACTTTCCCATCGGCCGGGTCAAGGCTCTGCAGGGCATCGGGCGTCTCTTCCATGCCCGAGGCCACAATTAGCATCTGGGATTTGTTATTGACCTGAATAATCAGGGGTGTGCTGTGCCCGAAATGCATTCGCGGAAGTTTCTTTTCCCATCTCATAATGCCTCGGGTCTTATCAAAGGCAGCCACTCTTGAATCTTCTTTTTTTGCCATTGCGCAAAAGAGGATGACGGTGTCGCCATAGAGAACCGGACTACTGCCAAGAGTGACGTCGAAGGAGTAGGGAACAATTCGCTTTCGCCAGACAACGTTACCCTGGAAATCTATTGCGGCCAAGACCGATGAGGCAAACGCACAGTAAATGAGCTTACCATCGGTGACAGGGGTAGCGGCGGCGTAGCCTCCGCCCGGTCCGCTTCGAAAATCTGTCCGCAGCCAGGGTCCGGGCTGTATGAGCGTATCCCAGAGCAGTTCTCCATCGGAAGTGCGATAGCAGGTGACATGATGCTCGGGGATGACCTTTTTGCGGTCTTTAACATCATCCGGCCATTTGACTGTGCAGACGATGATCGCATTATCCCATACGATAGGACTGGCGTGGCCCTGGCCGGTAAGCGGCGAGAACCACAACACATTTTTATTTGAAGGGCCGCCCCAGACGGTTGGTAGATTTTCTTCTGTTGTGTAGCCGAGGCCTGTTGGACCGCGGAAACCAGGCCAGTTTGCCTGGGTGAGAGTGTTAGGTATAAGAAGGATACCCGTCAAAATAATAGCAAATATGGCCGACTGATTTTTGGAAAGCTTGATTCCTATTTTGAAATATTTTGCCATGTCTAATTCCTTGTGATTCAGTACTATATAAATTACTTAACAATTGATAAAGTTTTCAATCACCCTGTTTATAAAGACTTTTATCAAAAGATTCGGCTATTACTTTATCCAGTCTGCTCCAAACGTACAATGACAGATGGTGGCGAGCCCTTGCTCTTTGTAAGAATAAGTCAGGTGCAGCATACCATCGGCGGCCTGAATCAGCGATGGATAGCCGAACGATTTCTGACGATTATCTGACCTGCCGACATACCGTTTTGCTTTCCAGGTCTTGCCTTCATCGTCGGAAAGGGCAACCGCCATTCTGTGACGACCGTCTTCGGTATCGTTGTAGGCCATTACCCACCGGCCGTCTTTTAACGCTATTGCTTCCAGGCTGGAGCCGGGATTCGGAATATTCGTATCGACAGCCGGTGACCACGATTCGCCGTCATCGGTCGAGGTGCTTATCAGTACCCGGTGCGGAGCATCGCCGCTATCCCGCATGTAGGCCACCAACGTCCCATTCTTTTTCCTGACGATGCTTGGCTGAATCGGACCTAATCCTACAATCGGCTTGCTTGCTCTCCAATGCTCCCCTTGGTCATCGCTGATTGCTATCAGGCAGACATTATAGCCATCTGAATAGAGCGGCAGTAAAATCCGCCCGCCGGGCAGGACGGTGGGGTGTGTACGTGTCATCCAGCCGGTCTGGCGTTTGGCCTTATCTTTGGCGGCATCGATAATCATAGTTGAATATAAAGGGGCATATTCAGCCCACATAGGTTCTTCTGTGATTAATTCTCTAAAAGCAGCTTCAATTGTCTCTGCAAAGGTATCGCCGGGTTTTAACAGAATAATATCCTGCCAATCCCATTTTGGTGCCCCTGAGCGTTGATAGCTCGTGGAGGTGCGATATTTTAAGATAGATTGCTCCCATGCGCTTGCACGAACAGCAATCCAAAACATCCACAAACGCTGGTTTTGATCTATGAAGAGGACAGGATTACAATCCGGGAAGCGGGGTGTATCGGCCATTAAAAAAACAGGACTCCACTTTTTGATGCCTTTTTTCAGCCTGGCACCCTGGATTACTACATCATCGGCCGTTCGCTCACCTGAGCCGTGAAACCAGCATGCCAGTAAATCACCATTAGGGCATTCGACAATGCTGCTTGAGTGTACGTGCTTTGCCTGCAGCGGAAAGATATGATTATATTGAATTTCCGATTGTGCATATAATTGGATAGGAAAGTACATGCTGATAAGTAAAGTTAAAATCATTTTCATTTTCATGATGACTCCTTAATTGTCCTCCACATTATTTTTTATCACGCCAAAATGCATTTTAATTGTCTCATATTATCTGGAAAATACAGGACAAGATTTTATAGACTGCTATGGTTTGAAATCATCGGTATCTTTAAACCATTTCGGACTTTTTGAAATTGTCAGGGCTGCATCAATCAATGCAATATGCGAATAACCTTGCGGGAAATTTCCAAGCAATCTTTTTGTGGCAAAGTCTATATCTTCACTGTACAGCCCTACATGATTACTATATTGTAAGACTTGTTCAAACATTTCAGTGGCCTGTTTTTCTCTACCAATCAGATAAAGACTCTTGATCATCCAAAAAGTGCATACAGTAAATGAAGATTTCTGCTTGCCAAAATCATCAGGACTGTTGTACCGGTACATCAGCCCATCTTTGGATAATTTTTCATAAGTATGTAAAACGGTATCTACATACACAGGGTCTTTGTGGGACAAGAAAGAATATTGTTGAGCGAGTAAATTGGCGGCATCCATAGAAGCGCTGCCGTAAAATTGAGTCAAAGCATTTGTTTGCTGGTTCCTGCCTTTGTTAAGGATATCTGATTTGATTTGTTCCCGCCAATAAGCATAGTCTTTTGCATCATTTTCTTTATCAAAGAATTTTGCAATCCGTGCAGCCCTGTCCATTCCCACCCAGCATAGAATTTTTGAAAAAGTAAAATGTTTTTGCTCTGTCCTGAACTCCCATATGCCCGAATCCAGCTTTTTCCAGTTATTCTTAACATGCCTGGCAAGTGTACGGACAACCGTCCATATATCTTCTTTATTATCCAAAGACTCATGAAAAATTGTCAGGCTTTCATAGATAACATCCAAAACAACGCCGTAAATGTCATTCTGTTTTTGCTTAACAGCCGCGTTTCCGATGCGTACCGGTTTAGAATCCTCGTATCCACTAAGCCATGGCAGTTCTTTTTCAGTCAGGCGCCGACGATGATTTATCGGATACATTATCTGAATCTTTTCGTTTTTAAATGGGATGATGTCCAAAATGAACTGCAAAAATCGTTTTGCAACATTATAATGTCCGAGCCTTGCGAGAATGCTTATTGTCATAGAGGAATCTCTTAGCCAACAATATCGATAGTCCCAGTTCCTGACATCACCAATTGCTTCAGGCAGGCTTGTTGTAACTGCTGCAAGAATGGCACCGGTTTTCTGGTATGTCAATAGTTTCAAGACAAGAGAGCTTCTTTCGACTTCTTTCTGGTAGTGTGTCATTACCTTTGTTTTAGCAACCCAGCCCAGCCAATAGACTTTTGTCCTCTGATATTCCAAACGTACCCAGTTCATGTCCGGCTTGATTAATTTTTGGTTATAGCTAATGACCAGAAAGCAATCCTTCTGAATAGTTAAGGGTTTCGAGTTAACAATCTTTTCAAACGGCAGATCCGAATATAGATAAACAGATTCATAAGAACCTTTTTGAGTCATAGCCTTTATAAAATCTTTTGATATTACTATCCGAGACTTATGTTGTGCGTAAGCTGGACATGGATTATAATTTATTCGAAATCTCGGTTTGCCGCGTATATATCTAATAAACCGAATTATGTCTGGGGGGCAATGATAGATGCCCGCATCAGTCTTATATCGCGGCATGAAATCATATACCTGAAAAGTATTTTCGCCACGCGAATATTCGGTGATAAGGATATTGGTTTTTTCTAAGTATTTTTGTTGAATATTATATTTGCCAAGAGGTTCAATAGAGAAAAATCCACCTTTTTCAGAATCCAAAATTTTTGCAAATACCGATGAAGAATCGAAGTCCGGAAGGCAACACCAATCAATACTTCCGTTTCGGCTTATCAAAGCGGCACTTTTGCAATTTCCAATAATTCCATAATCCAAGTTATTCATTTTTTCTTCAATATTACTTAATTTTCATTATTTTGACACTAACTGCTTTAGAAAGCTTCGCAGTTCATGAGGAGAACTCAGCCGGAATTTCGCATTTGAAGGGCCAGTTCCTATTTTACATGAGACAGCAGATTCCGGTAATTCAGAAAACATATCTTCATCTGTATAATCATCGCCAACACAAAAGATAAATCTCCAGTCTTTTTTATCCAACCAAAGCTGAACGGCGTTGCCTTTATTGATACTGACAGGCTTTATTTCAATAATTTTGTTTCCCTCAAAGACACCGATATTCAAGTTGGTGGCCATCATTATCAGGGTGTCTTTCAGTTCTTGTGTTCTTAATTTAGCTAAATCCGGCTCGCTTTTTCTAAAATGCCACACTAATGCTGATTTTTTTTCTTCGATAAAAGAGCCCGGAGTACGGTCTTCAAATAACTCTAAAATCGGATAAATTTCCTTCTTCCAATCATTATTATATTGAATCATTGATTTCCATGATTTATTTTTTAATCGGTAGAACGCCCCATGTTCGGCCACCAAATTCAATGGTAACTGTCCCAGCCATTGGCTGAGAGTCTCTTTATCTCTACCACTAACAACAACCAAATCATTTTTGGGGTTGCTACAGAGGGCTTTCAGGAGCGATAATATTTCATTATCCGGTTTGGCGTGCTGTGGCAATTTGGCAAAAGGTACCAAGGTGCCGTCATAATCCAACAAAATCAACCGTTTACCGGTATTTGCATAACGTTGGATGGTTTCTTTTTGTAAATTTTTCGAAAATTGTTTTGTTGCCAGGTTTTCCTGTTCCCGCTTTACTTCTTTAAGGCTATGAATAAAATCATTTGCCCATCGGCTGACTGTGTATCGGGATATTCGCGACTGCATTAAAAGATTTCTGCGGAGCCTTTCTTCCTGGTTCATTTCGAGAGCATCTTTTATGGCATTAACGACAGCTTCTTTATCATGCGGATTTATAACAATCGCTTCAGAAAGCTCGCTGGCAGCGCCGGCCATTTCACTTAGAATCAAAATTCCCTGAGGCTTTTTGTTGTTTTGTGTTGCGACAAATTCCTTGGCAACAAGATTCATTCCGTCTCTCAGCGGTGAAATCAAGGCGACATCAGCGATATTATACATAGCAGTTAACTTATCAAACGGTAAAGAACGGTACATATATGAAACAGGAGTCCAGTCTAAAGTGCCATAAGCGCCATTTATTCTGCCTACGTATTTTTCAATCTCTTCTCTGAGCAGAGCATATTGTTCGACTTTTGTCCTCGAAGGAACTGCTACCATAAGCAATGAAACTTTACCGCGATATTTAGGGTGTTTGGTTAGAAACCAATCATAAGCTTCAAGTCTTTTAAGAATGCCTTTCGTATAATCAAGGCGATCCACCGAAAGAATTATCCTTGTGCGATTATTTTCTAATTGGTGTATTTCCTTCTGAACGGCCGGGTTTGTCCGGCTATTTGCGTACTTCTCATAATTGATGCCCATTGGAAATGCATCAATCCGGATGTGCCGGTTTTCGATAATCAACTTACTCAATTGATGTTCGTGTCCACAAATTCTGTATACGCTGCTTAAGAAATGCCGAACGTAGTCATATTCATGAAATCCCATTAAATCTGATCCAAGAATACCTTCCAGGATTTCAGTACGCCACGGCAAATTTCTCAGCAATTCAAAAGATGGAAATGGTATATGCAGAAAGAAACCAATTTGAGCTTTCGGTAATTGTTCCCTAATCATTTTCGGTAATAGCATCAGGTGGTAGTCATGTACCCAAATAATGTCATCTTTTGTTATCTGTTTAATAACTTCATCACAAAACAACTGATTGACTGCTTTATAAGATTTCCAGTAATTTTCATCAAAAACTGTAAATTCTGAAAAATAATGGAAAAGCGGCCAGATTGTTTTGTTTGAGAAACCAGAATAGAAATCACGAACATTTTGGTTACTCAGAAAAACAGGATGGCAGCCTTTGCTGTTTAAGTTGCTTGTTATTTGGATTTTGTCTGCGGATGTGATTCTGTCACTTGATATACCCGGCCAGCCGAACCATAGTCGCTTTTTAGGCTCAGTAAGAGACGAGATGCCTGTAGCAACCCCTCCTATGCTTTCATTATATTTAAAATTACCTTTCTGCCTGGATATACTGACAGGCAATCGATTTGATATGATTATCAATCTTGACATAATAATATCCTATATATAAATAGTTGACATTCTTATTATTTAATCAAATATAATAAATATTTATTATACCTTCGTAATACCACATGGTTAATTCTGTGGATGGAATTATCCGACCAAGTCAGACGGGATTGTCAGGCTTGTAGAATATCACATCCATAAGAGCGTGGTATTGTACTTAGATTTTGCGATATTGATGATTACAACTATTGAATACCATTAAAATTGTACTATGTCAATTATTATATGTTGAAAGCTAAAGAACGCTGAGCTTGTAATCCGTTGCACATCTGCTATTCTATTACTTTTGATAATCAAAAAGGTGTCTTGCAGAATCATTGGCTCTGCAAGATTATTTATCTGGAGCCTGGGATATTAAGAAGGAAGAAGTCAGATTAGGATGTTATATTGCTCGGCATAAGCGTGAAATCGCACTAACCGTACTGTGCACCCTGTTTACAGTTGGAATCAGCCTTTATTTGCCGTTTGTCATACGTCAGGTAATTGACGGCTTGACAGAAGGGACCATTACACAATCCGACTTGACTCTTCAACTTCTGCTTTATGCCGGGCTCTCTGTCGTAACCCTCTATTCTTCACGCCACCTTCGCAAGATACCGCTCAAACTCTCACACAAGGTGGAATATGCACTACGAAACGACCTGTTCGATCATTTGACCCGGATGGATCAGGAGTTTTTCCGCAAAGAGCGCACGGGTGATTTGATCACGCGTATGTCGTCGGATATGACCCTTGTGCGTGATTCAATTGGTCAAGGTTTTCTCCAGGGTATTCGCACGACCGTTGTGCTTCTATTTGCCTCTATCGTCATGCTGGTCACTGACACTTCACTGGCACTGCTTGTGCTGATACTCTACCTGCCGATGACTTTTGTCTTCTTCCTGGTGCTCAAAGTTCTTCGTTATCGGCAAAAGCTCGTTCAGGAACAAGTGTCGAATGTCTCCAGCTTCTGTCAGGAAAGCTTTGCCGGCATACGATGCATAAAGGGATTTGCGATTGAAAAGCGGCGCATCAGTATGTTTGAGTCATTGAATAAAAAACTCATTCGACTCAACATGGGGGTACAGGTTGCCAGGCAAGGTTTATGGCCGTTCATGGCATTCTGGTTCTGTCTGAGCTTTGCTATGATTCTCAATCTTGGCGGGCGTGAGGTGATCAGAGGCGAGCGTTCCCTCGGAACACTGGTGCAGTTTACCCAGTATCTACTTTATATGCAGTGGCCGCTGCTTGCTTTCAGTTGGGTCACCAGCTTACTGCAGCGCGGCAAGGTGAGCTGGCATCGCATCAAAGAAATACTTGAGCAGGACCCGGTTATCAGAGATTCTGACCAAACCGACCACAGCATAAGCAGCCTGCATGGTGAAATTGTGCTTGAGAACCTCTCGCTGGACATCGAGGAACGGCGTTTTCTGCATCAGATTAATTTGAGTATCGCCTCCGGTAAGACTATGGGCATTACCGGCCCGACAGGCAGCGGCAAAACTCTATTGGCCTCACTGGTTGCCCGTCTGATGGATCCAACGGAAGGAAGAATATGCATCGACGGCCATGATATCAAGGTAATCCCGCTTGACGTGCTGCGCAATCATATCGGCTTTGCGGCGCAGGAACCTATACTCTTTTCGCGAACACTGGAACACAATATCGGCTTCGGCGTAGATGAGCCCGACGAACGTCTCATCGATTGGGCGGCCGACATTGCGCATTTGAAAAAGGATGTAGAAACCTTTCCTGACCGATTTGACACTATGATAGGCGAACGCGGTGTGACCCTTTCCGGGGGGCAGCGCCAGCGTACTTCCATCAGCCGAGCCGTAGCGCGCCACCCCGAGATTTTGATTCTGGACGATGTGCTTTCGGCAGTAGATACACAAACAGAAGCGGCGATAATGGGCAAGCTGCAGCCGGTCATGAAAGAACGTACGACTCTTTTCATCAGCCACCGAGTTTCTACGCTACGCTATGCCGATGAAATTGTGGTGATTGAAGATGGTCGAATAACTCAGCGAGGTTCACATGATGAGCTTATTGCACAGCCCGGTTACTACTCAAAGCTGAATACCATGCAGCAGATCGAAAAAGAACTGGAGGCCGATTCATGATTCAAGATATGAAACCGTCTCCCAAATTCGGGCTGACCCGACGCCTGCTCCATTATTCGCTGCCATACTGGCGCGGGATGCTGCTTTCCCTAATTCTGATTCTGGCCCTGTCTGCAATGATCAACTATCTGCCTGTTCTTATCAAACGGATTACAGATTCCTGCTTGCTGAATCATGAGATTGCTGCAGAGGTTCGCATGAAACAACTGACGCAGCTATGTGGGCTTTATTTGATACTTGCCATCGTCGGACACGTCGCCCGCTACTTTCAGGGACTGCTGACCGCATGGCTTGGGCAGCATATTATCTATGACCTTCGTGTCGATCTATTCAAAAAGGTCATGCATTTGAATCATGCCTACTTTGATCGGACGCCGGTCGGAGCGCTGCTCACGCGGGTCACCTCCGACATTGACCGCCTCCAGCGTTTTGTAACCGACGGTGTGGTGGGCACAGTTGCCGATGTATTCATGTTGGCAAGCATTATGGTCTATATGCTGTTTATCAACGTGCAGGTGGCTCTGGTCCTTTTTACGGCACTTCCGCTGATTTTTGGGGCTTTATTTTTCATTAACGGCAGACTGCGAGAAGCTAACCGTCAGATTCGCAAGCGGCAAGCCTCACTTAATGCTCTGCTGCAGGAAGATCTGGTAGGAATGACTACTATTCAACTGTTTAATCGTGAGCTGGTTGCCCAGGACGAATTTATGGCACGCAACACGGACCTACGCTCGGCATACTTTGAAGAGGTCCGCTGGTTCAGCTTATACTTTCCCGTTATTGACGGCGGTGAGTCTGTCGCCTTTTTACTGATACTTGGTACCGGTGGATTCCTGCTGCTTAATAACAGCTCTCTGATTTCACTCGGTGTACTGATTGCTTTTCTGACCTATATCCGCAACTTCTTCCGCCCGCTCGGCTCTCTTTCCGACAAAGCCGGTATGTTCCAGATGGCGATGGCCTCCGCCGAACGCGTCTTTGCCCTGATCGATATGCCTAACGAAATCACCGAACCTGACAAACCGCTTCAGCCAGAAGAAATCAATGGGATGATTGAATTTAGGAACGTTTGGTTTGCCTATCAGGATGAGAATTGGGTATTGAAAGACCTCAGCTTTTCTGTCCAGCCCGGCCAGGTAATCGCCATAGTCGGGGCCACCGGCGCAGGCAAGAGTACCATTATAAACTTAATAG
>JAVVFI010000153.1:0-11529 GCA_032250555.1 Sedimentisphaerales bacterium | reverse complement strand
CCGCCGACGGCCGCGAGTCATGGAGCGCATCTGTAAACGGAGACGCCTATGGATTAAGCATCGCAAACGGCCGCTTATTTATCAGCACCAACGAAGGGACGATTCACTGCTTCACCAATAGCTCGACCATATCTTCCGGGAAACCGGAACTCGATCGTTTAAGAACTGAAAACAATCCTTTTTCTGAAGACAACTTGACTGATATGTACTCTTTGGCGGCTCAGCAAATTGTTAAAGAGGCAAATATACATCAGGGATATTGCCTGGTGCTTGGTTGTGAGGAAGGCCGTCTTGCATACGAAATCGCCAAACGCACAAAATTACAGGTTATCGCAATAGAACAAGATGCACAGAAAGTAATGACCGCTCGCAAAAAACTCCACAGGGCTGGGTATTACGGCTCCAGGATTACGGTACATCACGGCAAGTTAGATGAACTTCCATATCCAGCCTACTTTGCTAATCTAATTGTTTCCGAACGCACACTGCTTTCAGGCGAGCTGCCTCCATCTGCGGCAGAGATGTTCAGGGTGCTTAGGCCATGCGGCGGTGCGGCGATTATCGGCCAATTAAAAGAAACCGACAGTAAAAGGATTAAGCTCAAATTATCCAATCTTGAACGTTGGTTAGATGACGCAACGATTCCAGGCTGGAAAATCAATAGAGACAAAGGATTATGGGCAGTTATCAGGCGCGGGCCTATCCTGGGCAGTGGTGACTGGGCTCAGCTTTACGCAGACGCCGCCCATACGGCCTGCAGCGGCGATCAGCTTCGGGGGCCGATGGCCCTGCAGTGGTTCGGCGAGCCCGGACCTCGGTCTATAATCGATCGCCACCATCGGCCGATGTCATCATTAGTGAAAGATGGACGCATCTTTGTTCCTGCTTTTGATAAAATCATCTGCGTTGATGCGTATAACGGTACAGAACTGTGGCGGCTTGATGTGCCCAACTCAAGACGTATCGGTGCGCTCAAGGACAGCGGCCAAATGATGGTTACCGATGATTACGTTTATATTGCCGCCGAGGATAAATGCTGGGCAGTCGATGTTGCTACAGGTGCAGTCAAACTAACTCTCAAAGCCCCCCAACTGGATAATCGCTACAAACATGACTGGGGTTACCTGAACCATCTTGGCAATTACATCTTAGGCAGCGGCCAGAAAGCCAAAGCCTCATTTTACAAACAGGATTTTCGCTACAAACCTGATAATGGGAGCCATGTACTGGAAGGTGACTTCAGACAAGTTATCGTAAGTGATTATCTCTTCGCTATGGACCGGCACAACGGCGCGACCCAATGGATATACAGAGACGGAACGGTTATGAACAGCGCTGTTACTGTCGGTGACGGCCGAATCTATTTCGCAGAAAGCCGGAATCCGGAAATTATGAAGGATGAAGACGGCCGGCTTCGAATCGATGGGTTCTGTGCTAAAAACCTGTTTATTGTAGCGCTCGATGCGGAAACCGGTGTGAAAATATGGGAACGTCCCTTCCAGTTCCCATACGAACATATAATGTTTCTCAATTATGCCGAGAACACTCTACTTTTCACAGGCACATACAACAAAGACAATCTCGTCAACTACGGGCTTTTCACTTTCGCGGCCGACACGGGAGAAAAAAAGTGGCAGACTGATTACATAGGCTTGAATAATACCGGGACCAAACCATTCGGTACCGGCGGCGAACACGGCGAACAATGGCAGCACCCGGTAATAAACGGGAGGACTCTCTATTCGCGACCTTATGCCTTCGATCTCCATAGCGGGGAGAAAAAACAATACTTCGTCTATCGCGGCGGCAGCGGCTGCGGCGGACTGACCGGTTCGGCCTATTATCTTTACGGCAGAGGCTCAAATCCACGCATGTATCCGATCGAAACCGAAAGCACCAGGGGAATCCAATTGACTCAAGTCACCCGGCCTGGCTGCTGGCTTAATATAATTCCTGCAAACGGCTTGATTCTTGTGCCGGAATCCAGTTCAGGGTGTACCTGCTCATACTCAGTTCAAAGCTCCCTGGCTTTCGCCCCAAAAGATTATTACAGTCCTCCAATAATATTGTCCTCACAAAGGGATTTTGAAAGCACAATGCAAGTTGAGCTGGCCGACCGAAATGGTATTGGGCGGATACACTACACCCTCGACGGAACCGAACCAACCACACTTTCACCGGTATATACGGGCCCTATTACACTTACCCACAGCACCACCATAAAAGCCGGAACGTTTTGGAATGAACTGAGCAAAATGAGTAACGTCACCCAGGCTGTCTTCAAAAAGAACTGACTGAAAAGGTAGATAGCACCTAACAGAATTTTCAATTGTCGGAAGTTTACTACAAGCTCTTTTGAGATTCCGGAAATAGAGCATCAATCATACGTATGATGAGCGATACAGTAAAAGCTTCCTGGTCCGGCCCAATCCACGACATGACTCCCCTTTCATATCCATAGCCGCCGTTCTCATCTTTGTCGTAGTAATACCTGTCAGGCGAGATGTATCCAACATAGTCACCGTTAAAACTCAGCACCCAGAGATCGTTAACACGACTTTTTGTACGTGACTTAAGGTCGATGCTGATTTCTCCGCAATAGTCGGCCGGCGTGCCAATCAACACTATATCTCCAATGCGCACGGCGTGCATCCAGCCGTCGTTATCAATGCCGAGAATGGGAAACAAGAATTTCGATACACGCCAGTTTTTATTCAGACGCAATTGAAAAGGAGGCAGTTGAACAGGAAGTCCAATGGACGCAATGTCCACCTTATCTTTGAACGGTTCGGCATCTGCAACTGCTTCAAGAACTTTGTCCGCCAACGCTTCACCCATGGCTCGACAGCGTTCAAAAGGATCATTTCCATCCGGGGGCCGGGGACTCATACTGCCAACAGCTCCGCCGAGATAAATCGCCTCCGCACCCGTCTGTTCTATTATGCGACTCATGAGGAAGCCCGGATATTCGCCTGTGAACTGCATGTTGTTTGCGCCGAGAATAGTCGGATGTGCAGAGTAACTCACCGCGAAGCAGCGATCTCCGTCTTTTTGCTCGACAAGCATGAAGCTTAGTTCGCTGTCAACCGGGGCGTCTTTGCGTGTACGATTTCTGATGTACTCAGGAGCGTCCAGCCCGCCATGTGTCACTTTGGCCGGCTCAAGCGAACGGTAGGCATCGACTATTGCTTCTGTGAAAGCTTTTGCCAAAAAAATCGGAATGTTCGGGTCGAATGGACCGTTGAAGGCTTTTGAAGCAAAACCGGGGGCAAATCCGCCCGGCCCAGAGTGATTGTGGCTGGCATTAAACAGAATTTCATTTGATGTAAGCGGCGTCTGTTTTGAGACACCGGCCCAAACCAACTCGACTACGTTTTCGGGGATAATAAGCATATCCGCACCAACAATAACGGCCGTGTCCGTACCGTCGCTGAGAGCCAGTGCCTTGACGAATATTTCATCATGTACACCAGTCGATGGTTTGCCTTTGCGGTCTCCAAAGCCTGCCATAGGAGTACCTGTTGGAGGTGTGATAGAACGTGAACTCCAGCCCGCTTCAAACCGCCCGATTTTGGAACTATGGAACAAACGCTTTCTATTTTGTTCGATTGCAGCAATGGCCTTCTTGTAGCAGGGCTTATCTTTAAAGCCGCTTTTATACGTGGGCCAGGGCCCTACAAGAATCACAAAACATCCGGTGACGACAACAAAAATAACCATCAAGAAAAGCAGGATTTTGTATCTGCGCTTCATAGAAACACCCTTAATATAAAACAGTCTCACACAACATACAAGAAATCCTGGAAATTAACCAGATATCCATTTTTTAGTACTCGGTTCCACTATGGTTGAGCAGTCGAATCAAAGGGGTTCACCGTGCGAAATGACTGTAAGTTTCAGGCGGGGGGCAGGGCCATCTCCTGCATCGCATGAGAACCGGATATGATTCTCTCCCATCAAAAGCATAGGGATATCGCCGTCCGGTATCACCCGGCTAATGATTTCACCTTTTGAGCCATAGAGTATGCAGTCATTGCCTTCATTGAATTGGAGATAACTACCCGACTGCATTTCCACCGGGAAGACTATTGGCTTACCATTGACAGTCACAACTGGATTCTTCACCGTACAGGCAACCATCGGCATGGCCTTGATCGGGCCGATGATACACTTTGTTTGTTTGTCCTTAGGGAGATTGTTGTACCAGATACTAAGGGATTCAACCGTGCCAAAATCGATGGTCTCACGGTAGAGGTTGTATAGCCCTTTGCTGTCGTTCCAAACGTAATCGTTCCAACGAGCCGATTCCGTTTCTATGAGCGTAAACAGTCTTGGGCCGGTGAAATCGACTGTGATATAACGGTCCGCAACCGCTCCATAGGAAATATGACGCGGGCTCTCGAACCTGATAGCGATGATCTGTCCCTGGCCATCCCCATCAATCCAGAGGCCCACAGCCTCATGCCCTTTTAGATTGAGACAGGGTGAGAACCTGCGGTCAAGCCTGGCCCATGCAGCGTTGCGAGGAACCTTGCCGGAATTCGCTGCACTGAAAATACCGGCCCCTTTCGGTCCATTGGATGCTTTGCCTAAAGAGAAAGTAACTCCATCTGCAGATCGCTGTTCTCCTGTAAAGAAGTTCGGGTCTGAAAGGTCGGCCAGAACTATATTGTTCGCATCATAATATGATCCGGCAGACATCAATGTTTCAATGCGGAATTTCACCGGCTGCTCGCGGAAAGGATTCCTCGCTGTCCACGAAAGGCTCCATGGTTCCGAACATGAGGCCGTATGTGAGTCATAATGAGCCGGGCGGAACAGCCACTTTCCATTCTTGTTCTGAAATAGCGAGAACTCTTTTTCCGGCTCCCGCAATTCGGCTCTGACTTTTTCATCGAATGCGTTGCTCCGGCGGAGCTCTTCACATGTACGCAGGATATCCACTGCACGGCTAAACAGCGGCACCGTAGCAAGACGATTACGGTCTATAGAACCTGTAAGAGAAATGCCGGCATCCCATCCGATAAGCCTGGCACCGAGATACTCGATCACATCAGGATAGGATGGCTCAACCTGCGGCGGATCAAACTGCTGGAAATTCCACCATCCGAGATGTAAAGGCAGCAGGAGGCCGCTGTTCACAGAGGCAGCGTGGATATCCAGGAATCGCTTGTGCCCCCGCTGTGGATAGTCCCACGCCTGCCATCGGGTGCGGAACTGCCAGAAGTGATGCCACATAGCACTCATTTCCATACCCACTGGTTTTTTAAGATGTTTCTGGATTTCAAATACGAATTTGTCCGCCCAATACCAACACTCATCCGGGCCTCGTAAGATGCTGCTGCCATCAATGGCGTCGAGGTAAATTCCGTCAAAGTTGCACGAGTTCACGATGTCTGCATGATTTCTTGCAATCTCTTCAAGGAGCGACGATTTCGGATCGGGCACAAGAAGGCCGAAGCATTCCTTGAGATGGCGTGCCTTTGTTCCTTTCTTATGAGAAGCCGGCTTCGTTCCAAATGCGCCTCTCTTTACGTTTGTGAATTGCCATGGTGGCTCCCGGCTAACAGCGCCGTAGGTAATAAGCTCATCACCAATATGGAGTATGACACTGTTGTGCTCAAAAAATCCGGTAACGGTGTTCATGCCATGTGTGGATTCATTGACTGTAATTGCCGCGTCATTGGAATCGATGGTTTCAGCCAGAGTGAAGGTTCGAAAGGCATCAAGCCGTTTATCAGGAACTGGAGTGACATATTTTGACTCTTTGTCGATGAAAAATGCATAGGTATGGAAAATAGAACCGATGCCGGCATCGTGCAGGCGTTTTACAATACTACGGTAAGTTTCCCATCCTTTAGGCCATTTCCGGCGATTGAGAACGAAATCGCCGAATCGGAAAAATGACCTCCCGCCGTGATGGTCGATTTGAGTCACCCCAAGTTTTCTGGCCGTCGCTATCCATTCGTCCACATTTGATTCCGTAAGCGAACCGAAATTGAACAGATATGAGCCGTGGTTAAATGGGACATCATTCGCCCACGGCCCGGCAACCGTACAGTGCGGCATTTCATCGGCTTCGGTTAAAACCTGTTTAAGAGCGGTGAGTATCTTCTCCGTTGGCGTCGCTACAATTGCTACCTTTGCCCCCTCAATTCCAAATTTATCATAGCATGATGCTTGAAGACTTGTCTGAAGTGCGGGTAACTGGTTTACCCGCGTGATGAGGTTGAGAGACAGTGCACACGAACCGAATGACTCATCGTGGCGACCCTGTAAAGTAAGCGGAATATTCAGGAACACGAGCGACTCAATGTTATCACCGCTTACCGATTCAACGGTGAGGCGGATGTATGAGTCCCGAGATTCAACATGAAGAACTGCTTTGACATTCACCTCACTGAACTCGATAGTCAAGCGGCCATTCACTAAAAAGACTGAAGTAGCTGGATATTCCACATTACTACATCGAACCAGTGCGCAAGCTGATGGAGTATCGTGTTTGAGATAATCAATTCCCGATGCCCGGTCGATAAATGAAATGTTCCTTCCCTGGGCAGATATGCAGTACCGCACGTTTGCGTTCTCGATCACGATGTGATTCTGTTGTGCACTGCCTGCCGACGAGAAGATTGCGAGCAGACCAAGAACAAATTGTATTATTTTCATAATCTACCTTTTTATTCCTCGTTCGGGACCATAACAGAGAGCTTAATCCACCCGCTGACAAATTATATTTGTGAGGTCCAAACCAAGATCCTGAGATTCCGGGTTCTTGCCTGTGAGCTTGAACAGTAATCTATTTGGCCCCTCTGTCAGATTAAGTGTGGCGATATATTCGTCCAATGCACATTCTCTTTCATCTGCATATAGGTCCACTTCCGGTCCAACAGGTGCTTCATCCATAAACATCTGTACTTTTCCCTGTGAGGGGCCCTTAACTGCATCGAGGCTGATTTTGTATTTGCCTGCTGCCGGGAGTTCACAAATAAAACAAATGAAGTGATGTCCAAAAACATCGTTCCCTTTAGCCTGCAGTGATAGGAATCGAACATTCTTTCCGTCGATTTTTTCATCTTTCTTTGTGAGTGAGCCGTCATGGTATGAAAATGCGCTAATCGGAATATTCCACCATGTTGCGAAGACTATGCGCTTCAGGTCAATTACTTTCCTTTGAGCCACCGGCGGCAGGTCAAACTTGCAGGTCGGCCTGTCCAGCGAATATAAAAACGTAACGGCGCAGTAATCATTGAGAAGCTCGTTTCCGGTCGGGGCATGCTCAATTGTCTGTAGTACACTTTTGCGATATGAATAAGCATCACCCAAAAATAATCGGTACCCGCCGGTTCTGCCCAAATGCTTCATATATCCCAGACAACCACTCAGTGGAAACGACCTCTTTGAGTCCCATCGACCTGTGACATCATACCAACCGCCGTTATACAAATCTTCCGAGCCTGTACCATGGACGACAAGCTCACCATCTATTGTCGTTTGATCGTCACCCTCAAAAAAATATGTATTGCCGGACTCGAATCCCTGTGATTGCTGGATAAGTCCAACGATGTGTCCCTGACCTCTGGCTTCGACAAATGTGAAAGGTTTACCTTTGGTTGTAGGGTTCTCACGTCGCCATATAGCATAGAATCTGCCTTCATTCTCTCGCCGAGCAATGGGTACGAACAGCACCTCCGCTTCAAGCTCTATCTCTTTATCCAAGTGCCGATCGGAAAGCAATTCGATTCTGGCGGACTTATCGAAAGGCATAGGAAAATAACAATAGTTCACTTCGTTGGCTGAGCCGACCAGTAGAGACTTTGTTGCCGGCTTACCCCATGCATAGCCGAAGAAATCTCCGGCAGGACTGAGAATTGCAGGTTCCTTGTTACCATCCCAGTATGCCCGAAGGACAACGTTGCGATCCTTATCAACCAAAGCCTCCTGAGGGGAAATGCGAATTCCAACGATTCTTCCCGGATGATCGATTTCGAAGATTTTCACAGCCTCTCGGCCCTTCAATCGGATTTTGGATTTGAATCGCTCGATCCGCCCGCCGGCCGGCACACCATACGAACTGATGTCCGTACCGAACGAATCGAAAAGTTTCCTGGCTTTCTCCAGATGGTATTCGTATTTATCTGCGGGTTGCTTCGGAGAGCTTACTATTGCCGTTCCTTCAGGATATGTCGCATAATTTATCTGGTAGAATTGGAAACGCTCAGCCCTGACGAAAACCTTGCATGACTTCTCATAGGTTAGCGGCACATAACTGTAAAATCCTCCTGCTCCGTATCCTACTAACGGCCTGATAAAGGCAGGATGTTTGCCTAAGAAGAGATCACGAACCTTGATCCTTATACTCGGCTCACTCTCATCATCAAAATAGAACTCGAGCATGTCGTCTGTTGGCGTGGGAGTCCAGATTCGGTAGATTATTCCCGGTCCCTGCAAGTCGGCCAGAACCAAGCCATCCTTTTCCTTTCGCACGAAGGAATATTGTCCGCCAAAGCCATCATTATTTCCACCTGTCCGATCATAGCTGGAGATCGATGCAACTTTGATTGATTCCTTTAATACCGGCAGCCGATCGAGCCTGTACAACTCTTGAATTCCAGGTGCCCAATCATCTGCCGCTGATAGCGCAGTTGAACGGAGGGATATTGAAAATACCAGGATAACAAGAAGGCGAACTGACATATACAATACGTTAACTCTCATCTCTTTCTCCTTCCAAATAGGTTGGAATATCACCGGATTGGAAAAAGCAGCAACTCCGGGATTCTTAATTTCATTATAATGTCGAGCATATTCTTTTATTGTAAGGTTCTGAGATTATTCCTGCAACTTTTATAAATGCGACACTCCGAAAATTCCTTCAAGTCATTAGTCATTAAATTGTGGAGTGTCAATTGCCTGTCATTTTGACAGTTCTCTGAAGTTAGAGTATTATGTTCGAGGTAAATTCTCAAATGCCAAACGTCAGTATTCTGTCTGGAGGACATAATGAAAATTATTATCCAGTTGAACGTTATTTTTATGAGCATCTTGTTAGTTGCTCAATTGGTTTTAGCGGAATCATCAGAAAAGAACAGCATCAAGTCTGTAGAAGCGACTTTCAATTCACTTGAAAACAATCCTGAACGCAACGAGCTTGCCAAAAGATTTCAAAATCCGCCGGACTGTGCCCGACCTGGTGTATATTGGTATTTCATGGATGGTAATCTGAACCGAGAAGAAATGACGGCGGATCTGGAATCTATGAAAGAAGCCGGTATTGGTAATCTGGTTTTTCTGGAAGTCAATGTCGGCGTACCTCGCGGTTCTGTGGATTTCATGAGCGAACAGTGGCAAAATCTCTTTGTCCATGCCGTCCGTGAAGCGGAGCGGCTGGGTATCGAGATTACTTTAGGCAGTGGTCCCGGTTGGACCGGCAGTGGGGGCCCCTGGGTCAAGCCGGAGCAGTCAATGCAGCATTTAGTGGCCAGTTCCGTCGAGGTTAAAGGGCCTATCCATTTCAGTAAGAGACTACCTGTTCCAGAGCCTCGCAGCCCTTATTTTCCTACCGTTACGAAAGAGCTTCAGGAAAAAAGAGAAGCTTACTTCGAAGACATAGCAGTAATGGCATATCCCACCCCTAAAACAGAAGTAAAGGTCGATTTTATTGATGAGAAAGCTTTATATTATCGTGCGCCTTTCTCTTCAGTACAAGGTGTCAAGCCTTATTTACCGGCACCGGCTGAGTATCCTTCAGTACGCAAATCATCTTGTATAGATATGGATAAAATAGTCGATTTAACAAACCGACTTAAGCCGGATGGAATATTGGATTGGGAAGTACCAGCGGGTGACTGGACGATTATGCGTTTTGTCAGTCGCAACAATGGAGCCAATACTCGCCCGGCACCACAGCCTGGTTATGGATTCGAATGTGATAAATTTTCTAAGAAGGCTTTTGACGATCATTTCGATAATTACATCGGCAAACTATTGAAAAAAGTTGGCCACAGGAAGACTGGTGCCGGATGGACGATGCTTCATATGGACAGTTGGGAAATGGGAGCTCAGAACTGGACACAGAACTTTCGTCATGAGTTTCGCAACCGTCGTAGTTACGATCCACAGCCGTTTTTTCCGGCATACTCAGGGCTTATTGTTGGCAGCCCAGAACTTACCGAACGTTTTTTGTGGGACTTGCGTCTGACCGGGCAGGAATTGGTTCTGGAAAACCACGCACAACATATAAAATCACTTGGACATAAGTATGGTTTAGGTTTGTCAATTGAGCCCTATGATATGAATCCCACCGCTGATTTGGATCTGGGTGCCATTGCGGATGTACCGATGTGTGAATTCTGGAGTGAAGGCTATTTTAATACCATATATAGTTGTATTGAGGGTGCATCTATTGCGCATACAATGGGCCGTCCGATTTTGGCGGCGGAGGCTTTTACGGCGGGATCTGAGGAAGCATGGCGGCAATATCCTGGTTCAATGAAAAATCAAGGGGATTGGGCATTTTGCATGGGAATCAATCGTTTTGTTTATCATACTTTTGCCCATAAACCGCTTGGAGAAAAACATCGACCGGGTATGACGATGGGTCCATACGGCGTGCACTGGGACAGAGGTCAGACATGGTGGCCTATGGTTTCGGATTATCATCGTTATATCACCCGTTGTTCTTACATGCTGCGACAAGGCGTCACGGTGGCTGATATTCTTTATCTGACTCCTGAGGGGGCGCCGCATGTTTTCCAGCCTCCACTTAGCGCATTGGACGGTAATGGAGTTTTAGCTGATAAGCGAGGCTATTCTTTTGATGGCTGTTCGCCGAATATACTGATTGAGCGGGCTTATGTGATTGACGGACGCATTGCATTCCCCGGGGGAACTTCCTATAGTCTGTTAGTTCTTTCCGGCTTTGACACCATGCTCCCAGCCGTTCTGAAGAAAATCGAGGAACTCGTGAAGGCCGGTGCTGCTATCGTCGGAAATCCTCCACTTAAGTCACCCAGTCTGATGGACTATCCACGGTGTGACCGGGAGTTGCAGACAATCGCTCGACGTCTCTGGGGTTCATTAGATACACCCGCAACGCTAACGGAACGTAAATACGGTAAGGGCCGGATTTATTGGGGTGGTCCATTTTCAAGGTCAAAGAACGAGTTGTACTCAGGCTATGAAGTCACTGCCGAATTGCTGGCTACTATGGGCTTGCTTGAGAATTTTACCGCTACCGGACCTGTCCGCTACACTCATCGCCGAACAAAAAATCATGATATTTATTTCGTTGCCAATAAAAGTTCCCAGGCAATCCAGGCGGATTGCACGTTCAGGGACGGCGGCGAGAAGCCCGAACTCTGGATACCGGTGACAGGTGAAATGCGCTCTTTGGCGAAATACTATTATCACGAAAACGGCCGGACTACGATTCCCATGCGTTTTGAGCCTTACGAGAGCTTTTTTGTTATCTTTTCACACAAGCAGGCAGGGCGATCCGCAAATGTCTTGCCGGAGACAAACTTCACG
>JAVVFI010000152.1:0-11549 GCA_032250555.1 Sedimentisphaerales bacterium | reverse complement strand
TCGGTAAATAAAGCCGTTGGTAGAAATTCTAAGAAATAAATCTGCTACGAATTGTAACAACCTATTTCTTGGCCATCATATTCTATTTACTAATCTCGAAAGTAGAATGGCAAAATCCTCACTCAAAAGTGAATTTGATGATTTCTTCATTCGTATAAATGAATACACAGACCTGCTGTTTAAAATATTTGAGGCTAAGGAGGTTATAATACCTCCGGAAAAGAAAAGGGAAATATTGGCAGAGATTCTCCTGTCCGAAAAGAAACATATTCATGAAGCTTTTGTGTTAAAAATTTATGTCGCGTGGGAGGTGTTAGTTGAAAATTTATTGGTCGAATGTTTAAGTCGAGATCCTTCAAAGTACGCTGAACACAAAACGATTAAATTACCCAAAAGATTGACAAAAGATGTTTGCAGAGGCCTTATTTCCGGGCTGGGTTACTTTGATTTTAAGGATACGGGAGATCTCAAAGGAAAGGCAAAAAGAGTTCTCGTCACAAAATACGATCCTTTTGCAAAGATTCCTTCAGATGCAGCGAAAAAGATTGATGAATTTTATGTGATAAGAAATTATCTGGCTCATTACAGCGCCAGTTCCAAGCAATCTCTAATTCGCATGTATAAAAACAAGTACAATTTACCATTTCATGAGCCAGGTGATTTCTTTTTTGAGTCTGACAAGCACAATAGACAAATTCGCTTTGCAAATTACACTAATGCCTTTATAAAAGCTACTGATGAAATGGCTATATTTCTTGGAATTTCATAAAACTTCTCTTCAGAGATGCAACAAAATTGGCCTGATTCCAAAATAAATCCTTCAATCCATTTAGATTTGCTCCCCTCGACAAACTCGGAGACAGGCAGGACATGGTTGATGAGCTAAATAGGACTATGATTCTCTTTCCCCGGTGTACCATCTTTTCGGCACATCGTCTCCTGTGGTTTCTTCTATGGAGGAGACGTGTCCGTCGAGCCATAGGACGTTGAGGCGTCCGCCGGTCCTGAAGTCTTCCTGTATCCTTATATTGTGTCTGAAGATGTCGCGATAGTAATCCTGGCGCCGGCCCCCCTTGCGATAGTCGGTTATATTGAGTGTGCCGGGGCCGCTGTTAAAAAGCATGTCCCGGGTGTCCTGTTCGAATCTTGGTTCGGCGTGGTCCTGGCAGATGATAAATTCCGAATGAGGGTATATCTCGGTTGTTTTTCTGCCGCGGGCATAGCCGCTAAGGCCCTGGGCCGCTGTCCGAATAGCCTCGGGGTCAACATCGTATATTAGATCAGGCACCTTTGTTAAACTCGGGCAGCCGAAAATCTTTCTGTCCTTAAGATAATCTATATAGACAATACCCCAATAGGCATCGTTATCATCTGTTGTTCTAAGGTGTCCTCGTGCGTCGTACCACAGGAATCTGTTGGCGTTCTTCGGGTCGGCTAATTTCATGTCATTGTCGCCAAGGTACATTATTATTGCTAAACCTATAGACCTTTGGTTGGATTTGCACGTTGTCTCTCTTGCGAATTCCTTTGCTTTCCGCATGGCCGGCATCAGAATTGCCAGCAGCAGGGCGATAATAGCAATCACCACCAATAACTCTATGAGAGTAAAGCCTCGTTTCGAGTACTTATTATTGGTTCTTTCTTTGTGATTGTTCATCGGCTTGTCTCCTGTATTTCTGTCTAAACTATATAAACAACTTTTCGGACAGATGTTTTCCAAACGACGATGATTTAGCGAAGCTGTTATGAATACCAGCTTAATTGATAGTATTAGAGTTGTCTATAAAATAAGGGAAGGGTCTAAAAAATACTTTTGTTATGAGAATATCTGAAATTTTCTCCGGCAGGACGGAGAGGAGATTTCAGGGCCTTGCGGCTTGTGCGCACCTGGCATAAAAAAAGCCCCGCAGCTTTATTGCGGGGCTCAATATTTAAGTTAATTATAATTAGTGCGCCTATCCTCCTTATCGCCTGTGTACCAATGTAAAGACACATCATCTCCAGTAGTCTCTTCGATACTTGTAACATGTGCGTCCATCCATAAAACATTAAGTCTTCCGCCTGTCTTGAAGTCGTCGGCGTATCTCATATTGTGCCTGAAAATTTGCCGATAGGAATACGAACGACTGCCGCCTTGACGATAACTGGTGAGATTCATACTCCCGATGCTGTTATTATTATGAAGGCAATCGCTGGTGCCGCCATCCGGCCTTGGTTCGGCGTGGTCGAGACAATAGATGAATTCTGATAGACGGTATATATCATTCGTATTGCGGCCCCTGGCTCTCTCATGATGATTTAAGCCAAACGCTGCGTGCTGAATTGTTCCGGAAGGATCGTTACCGGCATCATATATCAGTCGATCAGTACGCTGTAAGCTCGGACAGCCGAATATCTTTGTCTGGCCTTTGATGTAGTCTTTGTAATAAATGCCCCAGTAAGTTCCGCTGGAACCGGCTGTTCGATATGTACGACCGTCGTTCTGGAACCACAGAAACTGGTTGGAACTCTGAGTATTGGGTATTTTACGTTCGTAGTCATCCAGGTACATTGCTACGGCCAGTCCAATGTTTTTCAAATTCGACTTGCAGGCGGTCTCCCTTGCTATCTCCTTGATCTTACGCATTGCCGGCATAAGGATTGCCAGCAGTACGGCGATAATAGCAATAACCACCAATAGCTCTATCAAGGTGAATCCTCTTTTGCTGCACTTGGCGGGACTTTTCTCATAAACTTTCATCGAGTTGTCTCCTTAAAAATTTTGTAATGCAAAACAATAGTTTAAAATAGACTTTCTCTACGAACCACCATTCAGCAAAGATGCTAATACATAAACTCCTTAACCTTTTAATCTACTATAATATGGGATAAATTTCAAGGGACTTTTCAAAAATTTATCCAACTAAAGCGTTTTTTTGTTATTGAAAATAATTGAGTGTTTGTAATGACACTCCGAGTCATGTATATGGCCGGATGAATTCTCAAAAATGAGAAGTAGAATGGGAGGCAATGAAGGGCACTGAAAAGCAAAAGATACAATGTTTTTTTATAATTTCCAATTTTTAGGATTGTGATTTACAATTGGACACTATTCGGGGGGATTCGATTATAGTAAATAGCCGGTATAAGAAAGGGTAAATCTTATTTAGGAGAGATAAAATGAAACAGAAATACAGGACAATAGTTATGTTTTTTGCAGCAGTGCTTATTGTGAGCGTTTTCGGCATTACAGGTGTTCAGGGCAGGCGGAATAATACATCCGGTCTGCGATTGGCCGGGGTCAGACCCGTTATCGAAGCTCGGCGTTATGTTTCTATCCAGGCCGCGATAGATGCGCTGCCTGACGAAGGTGGTGTTGTACGTTTGCCGCCCGGTACGTTTGAGATAAGCGAGCCATTGAGGGTGACAAAGTCCGACGTGCTCATCGAAGGCGCCGGCACGGCCACGCATATCAAGAATGTCAATACCGAAGGCAAGAGTGCTCTGATACTTCAGCATCCGAGCGAAGGCGACAATCGAAAAGCCGAATTATGGCGGATTCAACTTTCCAACTTTCGTATTACCGGCAATGAAAAGAGCGGCCACGGCATCGAGGCAAATCGGATAAACGAAATCTTCATCGATGGCGTTACAGTAAGCTATCACGGCTGTGACGGTATTCGGCTGTACTTCTGTTATGAGGACCCGCGCATATGCGATTCACTGATGACTTATAATAAAAAGACCGGGCTTAACGTCATTGGATGTCACGATACTGTTGTCTCGGCGAACCAGTTTGAAGAAAACCACGATGCCCTCAGGTTTATCGACGGTTTTAACCTTTGCATGACAGGCAACAATCTCGACGACCATTTGGGCGACGGTATTGTGATTGAAAATACCTATGGCTCGGTCGTCTCCGGCAATATGATTGAAGAATGCGCAGGAACTGCTATTGTTCTCGACCGGGACTGTTACGGTATTGCGCTTAGTGCAAATGTGATAGCGCACAACAGTTCCGGCGGAATAGGCCTGCGCGATGCCCACGGCTGTGCCGTCAGCGCAAACACGTTTACTATATCCGGTCCGGATGCTCTGACTATTGGTCCGAACAGCGGTCGCATTACGGTTACCGGAAATAATATTTCCAACAGTTATCTCGGCGACGGCAAGGTTAAACGGGCCGCCAATGACCTGACCGCCGCAGGCATGGTTCTTGAGGGTACGTCCGATGTCACGGTAGTCGGCAACCTTTTTTCAAGTGTAAGGCCGAAGGCGCTAACCATCAAAGGCCCACCGAGCAAACGTGTCCTCTTCAGTGATAATGTTCTTGTCGATGTTTCAAGTGACCATGAGAAATTAGATGCATCTTTAGTCAAAGATAATCTTGAGGTGGCGCGTTAAGAGAGAGGAGAAAAAGTAAAATGAAGTTTACAAAGATAATGTTAATGTGGCTGTTGATTGGTTTGTCTTTGGGCATTACCCATATACGAGCGGTTGAAACAGGCCCGGTATATCCGGGAAAAGAATGGGCAACTAAAAAGCCTGAACAGGTCGGCCTGGATGCAGAGAAACTCAAAGAATTGAGTAATTATGCCGGAGGATTCGGCTGTGTGGTGCGGAATGGGTATATGGTTTATACGTGGGGCGATGAGAGCCGGCGAAAAGACGTTGCATCGGCGGCAAAACCTTTGTATTCGCACTTCCTGTTTAAGGCCGTCGAGGATGGCAGAATTTTCAGTCTTGATGAGCCTATATACAAGTGGCAGCCGAAATTGAGCCATATTAACAAGGCCCTTGATTATAAAGACCGGGGTATCAGGTGGAGGGACTGTGCGAACCAGATTTCATGCTATGGTCTTGCAGAAGCCCCCGGAACTGCCTTTGCTTATAATGACTGGCAGATGGCCCTGTTCTGGGACACGCTGTTTCAGAAAGTCTATGGCGCGACTTTTGAGACGGTGGATGCGGATGTTTTTCATCCCGGACTTACTGATCTTATTCAGTGTCAGGACAATCCGACGTTTATGGCTTTCGGTGTTAAGAACAGGCCGGGCCGATTAGGTATTTCGCCGCGTGACTTTGCTCGCTTCGGATTATTATATTTGCGTAAAGGCAAATGGAAAGATAAGCAGTTAATCAGCCCTGAATATGCGACGATGGCGGTGACGAGCCCACTGCCGAATTCGATTCCGCGGGCCGGGAATCTTGAAGGCGAGATGATACCCGGACAGCGTTCGATAGGCTCGAAGAATATACCGGATAATCAGTGTGACCATGTGGGAAGTTATAGCTGGCTGTGGTGGACCAATGGCGTCGACCGCCAGGGCAAACTGCACTGGCCTGATGTGCCGGAAGATACCTACGGCTGTTTCGGACACGGTGGCCTGCGAGCTATGGTTGTTATGCCGAGCCTGGATATGATTATTAGCTGGAACGACACAAAAATCAAGGGCGCCGAAATGGAAAACCATACTCTGAAGCTGCTCAAAGATTCAGTGACAGCGCCGGAGCCTGTGAGTGGCCAGGTTGTTGTCGATTCCGAACATCCCCAATGGCTAAAACGCAGGGGCGGCGGGCCTTTCTTTATGTGCGGGCCGGGCGACCCGGAGGATTTTCTTTATCGAGGTACGTTAAGGCCCGATGGCTCGCGGGATGGTGACCAGATGGAATTGATTGAGAAAATGAAAGGAACAGGCGCAAACTGCATTTACCTGATGGCGGTGCGCTCGCACGGCGGCGACGGAGACAAAACGCATAATCCATTTGTGAGTAACGACCCGCGCAAAGGCATAAATTCGAAGGTGCTCGCGCAATGGGAAAAGTGGTTTACGGAAATGGATAAAACCGGCATTGTTATATATTTGTTTTTATACGATGACAACGCAAGGCCCTGGAAGACAGGTGATGTTGTGGGCAGGGCAGAAAGGAATTTTATCCATACGATAGTCGATAGGTTCGAGCATCATAAAAATCTGATTTGGTGTATTGCCGAAGAATACCAGGAGGCCTTGACCGTAGCAAGTGCGAAGAATATCGCCGCCGAAATTCGCAGGGCCGATGATTATAATCACGTCATAGCCATACACAAACTTAATGGCCTGGACTTTTCCGAATTTGCTGCCGAATCCAACATCGACCAGTTTGCCGTCCAGTATAATGTATCCAGTGCCGACGACCTGCACGATGGTATGGTCTCCGCTTTCAAACAAGCGAAAGGCAGATACAGTCTTAACATGTCCGAGGCAAAGGACTTTATCAGCGGGGAGGATTTACGAAAAAAAAGCTGGGCGTGCGCAATGGGAGGTGCGTACGTGATGATTTTAGGGATGGATATTGCTTCAACGCCTAAGAGCGACCTTGAGGCCTGCGGCAGACTCGTAAAGTTTTTTGAATCCACGAATTTTAATGAAATGTCGCCGCACGATGAACTAAGATTTGCGGGAACAAAATATGTTCTGGCGCTTCCCGGATTCAGCTATATAGCTTATACGCCTGATCTGCGGGGCGAGATTGGCCTAAAGGGTATGAAGCGGGGAACTTATGAATTTCGATGGTTTGATTGTGCAGCAGGGAAAGAGGTTAGGCAGGCGGAAGTAAATGTTGAGGCCGGTAACCGGAGCTGGGAAAAACCTCGCAGCATCGGCGCCGAATTAGCAGTATATATAAAGCGAATTGTAAGATAAAATAATGAAAAATTAAGGGAGTAACCAATCCGATGAACGATGTTAAAATTTTTACGACTCCGATTTTAGACGGGATTAAAATTACCGAATATAAAGGTGTTGTGATTTCGAGGAACGTTCGGGCGGTCAACATCATCCGTGACTTCTTCACGTCTTTTCGCGATGTCTTTGGCGGACGCTCGGAGTCATATCAGGATGTTATGAAGGCAATGCAGGATGATGTTATAGCCGAAGTCAAAGAAGAAGCGAGCAGACTGGGAGCCAATGCCATTGTCGGTTTTTCTCTGGATTACGATAACGTCGGTTCCAAAAACAAGTCCCTTTTAATGGCGTCGGCCAAAGGCACTGCGGTCGTGATAGAATAAACAATAGCACTATGGAAGCACGTATTTAGCGGAAGCTTTTTTTTTTGAGGATTAAGCTTACTATTCTTGTTATTATAGAAGGCAAATTGAATGTGAGGTGACTATTATGGAAAAGCTTTACGAGCAATCGGAGACGGGCTGCTGTCCGAGATTTAATCCTGAACCGTGGGATGAGAAAGAAGTAACCTTTGATAATAGGTTGTTTATTAAGGATCATGTGAAAAGTTTTTTTCACATCCCGCTGAACTTCGGCAAAGTAATGGTAAAGAATATGGAGTTGATTCAAAAGGCCGATGCCCTTGAGCCTGAGCCTCTTATGCTTTCGGATGAGAAATCGCTTTGGGGTTCTGATATTTACATTGCGGTCTCGAAAGAGGTCCCAGGCGCCGAGACGGCAAGGATATCAGGGACTTTTCTGACGAAAGTTTTCGAAGGGCCGTATAAGAACGCCGGGCAGTGGACCATGGAAATGAAAGACTACGTTAAATCGAAGGCCAAAGGGCTTAAGAAAATGTACTTTTTCTATACCACCTGTCCGAATTGTGCTAAGTTCTATGGAAAGAATTACACAGTTATTCTGGCGCAGATTTGAGTTATGATACGCCTGCAATAACACTCGAAAGGAGATAAGCCCACAATAAGTTGAGGGGCTGAATATCATGTTTGGTGACATGGCAACAGCTATAACTATAATTTTTATTATCCTGGCCGCCGGCCTCGGCGCTTTTATAAGAAAAAGAAGCCGCGATAAGTGCCTAAGAGATTTCGAGCAGAATATGGTGACGTTAGAGGACACCGCCGGAAAAACAATATGGGGTAAATTGAGGGTGGAAAATACCGGGCTGGAGTTTGTATATCCTCAAAAACAGAAAGACACGGACGGGCATGAAGAGGCCAGCTATATTCTATATAAATATGAGTATCCTAACATCGGAGCTGTGATTCGTTTCCACGATGATCAAAGCGAACGAAATAAAAAAGCAAGAGAGAAGGAATTGAAGAGGACATATCATCCCGGACCCTGGCGAAGAGAAAAGAGAAGAATCCTGAATGTCTTTCGAACTATCAGAGATTCGGTGGTGGAGATTATTAATCTGGTTATCAACCAGGCCAAAAAGGCCACACCTGCCGGCAAAATGCTGACTTCTCAGGACAAGTATGTCTCGCAGATGAAACAGGAGCTTATGGGTTCGGTGGGGACGTCTTTTGAACCGTTGCTTGAACGATATATCGGCCACAAGGTTGTCCTCGAAATGATTAAGGGTGATAAGATATTAGAATACTGTGGTGTGCTGAAGGAGTACACGGCCGAATTTATCGAGATAATGAACGTCAGTTACAAAACGAAAGAAGACCAGCCGGCAAGAATAGCCGACCTTGTAGTACCTCGAAAACACGGCCTCATCCGCCATCTCGGTGAATAATTTGGCATTATATGGTTGATTAAAACGTGATTTGGAAGTCTGAGTATTTGGGATCGGGAGGAATTTCCACTATTTTCGTTTCTCTTATATAGCCGGAAAAATATTCTTTTATGTCCTGTATGCAGTCATCCACTTCCTCATCGCGTCCCTGGGCGAGCATTTCAACCGAGCCGTTCGGCATATTACGCACATAGCCTGTCAACTGACGGCGGTCTGCCGCTCTGCGGGCCGTGAAGCGAAAGCCGACCCCCTGAACCCGACCTGAAAATGTAATGTGTCTGGCAATCATTTTTATTTTGTATATCCGAACAAATTCATAATATAAATGTATAGTAATCTCACGCAAATTTTATGCAAGCCGTAACGATAAAATAATTTAAGGTTCAACAACGGCGGATATTAAAGTATAATCCTTACTGGGATGTAAAAATAGAGATTATGACAAAAAAGACAAATAAACAAATTGAAAGAGAAGAGCAGATTTATCAGCTTTCCACACTTGTGGCCGGTGAGTTTTCGCTTCAGGAGGTGCTCGATAGATTAGCTGAGGCGGCCGTAAAAATTGTCGGCGTCAAGGCCTGCTCGATTCGGCTGCTCGATGAAGAGGCCGGCGAACTGAAGATGCGCAGCACCTACGGCCTCAGTGAGGAATACCGAAATAAAGGGATAGTCTCGAAAAATGACCCGGTGGTCAAGGCCGCTTTTGCAGGCGAAGCTGTGATACTGGACGATATGCGTCTTGACGGCAGAGTCGAATATAAAGACGCTACAATCAAAGAGGGCCTTGTCAGCCAGCTTACGGTTGCTATGCAGTTCAAAGGCCAGGATATTGGTGTGCTTCGTTTATACAGCCCGAAGCCCAAACGATTCTGGGAAGAAGATATTCATCTTGCCCGCGCCGTTGCGTCTCAGTGTGCGATAGCGATAACGAACGCAAGACTGTACACCAGGGCAATTGAGGGCGCACGTATGGCCGAGCAGATGCGGCTGGCAGGCGTTGTTCAGAGGAGAATGATTCCGGAAAAGGCCCCGCAGATACCTGGTCTGGATATAGCGGCTGCTTACATTCCCTGTTTTGATGTCGGCGGCGACCTTTACAGTTTTCTTCAATTTGAAAATAACTTACTGACAGTGGTGATTGCCGACGTGATGGGTAAAGGTATTCCCGCTGCAATAATGATGAGTTCATTTCGTGGTGCTCTAAAGGCATACATCGACACGGTTAAAGATATACCGGCTTATTGCGCAGGCAAAAACAAAGAACAATGCAATAAGGCCGTTGTTCAAAAGATAAATAAAATGGCGTGCGATGAGTGCAGGGACGGTGAGTTCATCACATTGTTTCATGCCGGTATTAACGCCTGGGATATGACCATAACATACTGCAATTGCGGTCATGAGCCGACCATCTTGATTCGAGACGGAAAAATTATCGAGCTGGATAAAGGCGGCCTCGTACTCGGTGTCGATCCGCAGGCCGAGTATGAGATTGAAACTATCGGATTAAAAGATGGTGACTGTTTGCTCTTTTATACCGACGGGCTGATTGATGCCTTCAACTTCGATAACGAATTATGGGGTAGAGACACTATGTTGGAGACTGCAAAGAAATTTGCCGACTGCTCGGCGGACCAGATGATAAAAAACATACTAACATACAGAAGGCGCTTTGTTGGCCTTGCCAGGCAGATTGATGACACGAGCATTATCGTAATTAAGGTAGGTGGCTGATGATTATTACGATTGATGGCCCTGCGGCTTCCGGCAAGAGCACTGCCGCCCGGCTGCTCGCCGGCAAGCTAAGTGCGAGCTTCCTCGATACCGGTGCGATGTATCGCGCTGTCACGCTGGCGGCTATGCAGGCCTCTGTTAATATGAACAACGAAGACGAGCTTCTCGGCGTTATTCAAACGAACAAATTTGAATTCTCCGTCAGAGATGATGAAATGTTGGTACGTATTAATGGCATTGATTTTACCGAACAGATACGCGCCCCCCAGGTAACCGCCAATGCCCGGTATATTGCCTCTGCGCCGAACGTGCGGGAGAAATTAGTTGAAATGCAGAGACAGTTCGCCGCAGGCCTGCAAAAAATAGTTACCGAAGGAAGAGACCAGGGCACGGTGGCCTTCCCGGATGCCGATATAAAATTTTATCTGGTTGCTGATTCGGCCGCCAGGGCAAAGAGAAGACAGGCCGACCTGCTGGCCAAAGGCGACGGCCAGACCCTTGAGCAAATACAAAAGGCCATCGAAGAAAGAGACAAGAGCGATGAGAACAGAACAGTCGGCCCGTTAAAGCCGGCCGAAGATGCCGTCATAATCGATACGACCGATTTGAGCATAAACGGCGTAGTTGAAAAGCTGTTAAGCTGTGTGAAGGAAAAATGCTTAAAGAAAAACTAAAAGCGAGATGGTACTGGCTTGCACGCTGGATTTGCAGAGTATTTTGCCTTTTGTTTTTTCGGGTGCGTACCTACGGCCGGGACAATATCCCCCGAAAAGGCCCCTTTATAATTGTCTCGAACCACCAGAGTTATCTCGACCCGATATTTTGCGGAGGTCTTATAAAGAGACATTCCAGCTATATGGCCCGTGACACACTCTTTACCAATTGGTTCTTCGGCCCTCTCATTTCCTCCGTGAGCGCTATTCCTGTAAAACTCGGCGAACCGGATATATCTACAATGAGGAAGGTCATCGACAAGCTCAAAAAAGGCGGCGGCGTCACTCTCTTTCCCGAAGGCACCCGTACACACGATGGCAAAATCACCCCGTTCAAACCAGGCCTCGGCCTTCTATCCAGACGAGGCAACGCTCCCATTGTTCCGGCCCTTATAGACGGCGCCTTCGAATGCTGGCCAAGACACAAGAAGCTCTTCACTCCCGGCCAAATTCACATCACCTACGGCAAACGAATAACGGTCCGGCAGGTAAAAGACATGGGCGACAAAAAACTCGCCGAACTCCTCACCCAAACCCTCCGAAAAATGCAAAACCAATCCCGAATAAAACAAAACAAAAAACCTTACGATTATTAAATATTTCTATAATTTCCCCTCATCCTGAACTTGCTGAATTTTGTGCAATATTAGG
>JAVVFI010000151.1:0-11556 GCA_032250555.1 Sedimentisphaerales bacterium | reverse complement strand
GTTGAAGCGTACACGCTTCAACACACGTTTGCCATCATGGAAATTGATCCTCGCTACACCAAAGACGGTGCGATAGTGGTTCATCATGATGCAACGCTTGAGAGAACCACAACCGGCAAAGGCCTCGTTGCGGACATGACATTACGAGAGCTGAAAGAACTGCGTCTGAAAGATACCGAAGGATTTGTTACCGAGTTTCAAATTCCAACACTCGATGATGTACTGCAGTGGGCCCGGGGTAAGACAATTCTTGTGCTCGATCAAAAGGACGTGCCTGTTGAAGTCCGCGTGAGTAAGGTTGGGGAGTATCGGGCCGAAGCATACACTATGCTAATCGTTTACAATTTCAAAGACGCCCGGAAATGCTACGAGTTGAACAAGAACATCATGATGGAGGTGATGATTCCAAATCGTGAGCGGTTTTACGAGTTCGATAAGACGGGTATTCCCTGGAGCAATATCATTGCTTTTGTTGGACATACGCCGCCAAGAGACAAGGAACTATTGAAGATGATACACGCGAAAGGGACCTGTTGTATGGTGGGTACCTCCAGAAATCTCGACCGAGAATTTATTGCCAATCTTGCAAGCGGTACTGCGCCTATTGAGAAACAATATCGTGCCTTATTGGAAGATGGAGCCGATGTAATCGAAACGGATATACCCAGAGAGGTAGGAAAGTTCCTGTACGGAGAATCTGCAATTCCTGCATTAAAGTCACAGTTTTTTCAAAGGCCGCATTTCTAACTTTTTGTATGAGTTGGAAAGCCCTAAAATTTTCGGCGTGAAATCGGACTACGGAAGTTACTGTTTGTAAATTAATTTGCCCCTTTTCGTTTGTATACAACCTTTCCACCAACTATAGTATAGTCCACCTTTGTACGCATAATCTGATCATGCTGGATAGTCATCAGGTCTTTATTGAATATAACAACATCGCCAAGATACCCTTTTTTGATCATACCTTTTCGGTCTTCCATGAATTCCGCATACGCCGAGCTGAGAGTATATAACTCTATGGCTTTCTCCATACTTAATTTTTGGTCCGGGAACCATCCGTCGCCGGATTCTCCGGCCCTGTCTTTTCGGGTGACCGCAGCATATAAACCCTCCAGGGGATTAATCGGCTCAACGGGATAATCAGTACCAAACGCAACTACCGCCCCTGCATCTAACAGACTCTGCCAGGCATAAGCTCCCCGGCAACGTTTTATGCCGATTCGTTTTTCAGCAAAACGCTTATCGGTTATACAATGGGTAGGCTGCATTGATGTGACGCCATTTTTCATAGCCATATCAAACGCGGCCTGCCACCCGCGCATACGCCGCTCTCTTTGCACTTTGGGTGTTCGGTTAACAGGTATCTCGCCATATTTTAACAATGCTTTAGCCTTCTCCTTAAAGATGCCGGTAGGTTCTCCGGTAACCGAATCACGTTGTATTTCACCGCCAAAAGGATCGGGAGTATCTTTTGTAATTTTCGAATTGTTAATGACATAGCTGTTGACCAGAACTGAATGTCAGTCGGCGCGTGATAATACTACCGGATTATTCGGCGAGACCGAATCAATAAGCTCTTTAGTGGGCCACTGCTTATTGTAGAACATTTCGTGTTCCCAATTGCCACCACGAATCAATTCGCCGGGCTCGGATTTGGCGACAGCCTCTTTTACCCTGTTAGTAATGATTTTGGGATCTGTAATATAACGAAGGTCAATATAGTCAGGATCAACGAAATTGAAATGAATATGCGCATCATTGAAACCGGGGACTACAAGCCTGCCATGTGCGTCAATTATTTTCGAAACGCCCTGTCTAATATATTTTTCGATGTCTTCATTCGATGTTACAGCTATAATTGTCTGACCCTTGAAAGCAATTGCCTGGGCACGGGGATTGTCTTTGTCTATAGTGACAACTTTAGCATTTCGAATCACCAAATCCGCAGAAGGATTATTATATGACAGATTTAATGGAGTTTTTCGGGCAAGAGTATCCTCGGCAGAAAGCTCAGTATTTGATAAATCATCTGAACAATCCTGATTGACGTGAAAATCGGTACACCCGCTTACTGCAAAGAGCAGAAACGACGTTATTATTGTAATGGTCGATGTATTCTGCATTGCTATATACTTTCCATACCGGGGCTATAGGATAATATCTTCTATTCGGTCCTTGCATGCAGGACTACCGGGCCGTCACCCCAGGCTTTAGGGGGAATAAGTTGTCCCGAATACTGATCAATCCTACCTAACAGAGCAGTCTGCCCCGTATAAGGCTGGAACCACTCGGCGATGAGCGCTTTGTCCATCTTGAGGCTGAAAGGCCGGGCTTTATTGAGGAATACTATGTACTCATGGTCAGGATTGGCCAGGCAATATCCTTCGCTGACGATATCCTGCGGCTGCATGAGCCAGTATTTCGTTCCAGTGAAAAACTCATACAAATTTTTGAAGTAGGCATAGCCCGTCGGCTTTTCATCTGGATGTATCACATCCCAGGCCGTGTTGGTATAGTAATATACTATCGCGCCTCCTGCCATGCAGATTTCCCATGCCCGGCGACAGACCTCTTCGGGAGATTGAACCACACGGTATGTCTTGTCGTCTTTGCCTCCCGGACCCCATTCGTAGCCAAATTCGACGTTGACGATGGGCCATGAGTTCTGTTTTCTCTGCCGGAGAATCGTTTGCCGCCACTTGCTGTGCTGCTGATCCGAGCGGAAGCTGAGCAATTCATTGTATGCTCCGCTGTCATAAGCTGCGTTGTCATCGTGGTTGGTAATCAAACGATGGTAAGGATCTACGCTTTGAATCAGACGAAAGCGGCTGAGCTTGTATTCGAGGTTTTTCTCGTTGTGAGCTTCTTTGGAGAAATCCCACACGACATTCGGATAAGCCGCATAGCGAGCTATCATCCATTTGAAAAACATATCGTCGTCGGGCGAGCCTTTTTGGGGCCACCGAACCATCTTGTTGTACACCTTAATCATGATGTGCGCAACAATTCCTCTTTCGTACATTGAATGTATGACCCGGTCGTAGTGTTTCCAGTAGGACAGATTAAAGCGGCTATTGTCGGGTCTATCGTTTGATCCGGTCCAGGCATACATCGCCGGAGGGCCAAAGTCGTTGTTTTCCGTCTTTCCTTTGCACCATCCGCAGTCGTGTGCATAGGCGTTGATGATAATATGATTGAACCTGTGTTCGGCTAAAGTGTCGAGAAACCGGTTGACTCGTGTAAGTTTCTCATCCTGCATGTCCAAAGCCCAGAGCCAGTCACACTCATAGCCCATGAGAAAGTATCGCGTGCCATCTTCGTAAACAAAGTGATGCGGGTTGTCGGCATCGACCTGCAAACCCCCGTGGACTTTTGTGTTTGGGTTTCGGACACAGGTGAAGGAAACATTCCTACCGTCGAGCGTCGGCTCGCTGGATTGTGTTGTTAAGGTCCACTTGCCTTCGGCATTGGCGGCAATGCGAAGCTTCCAAACGCCCTGGCCGTCGTAGAAGCCGAGTGTTGTGAAGGCACGGCCATTGGGGCCGGTCACTACAGCCCTGAAATCAACCTTGAAAGGATTCTCGAAAACCGCGGAACTTTTGAACTCGAAATCCTTAGGCTGCCACCGGGGACTTCGAGGAATAGCGCCGGAGGCATAAGATACACAGACAATGCAGGCAATAAAAGGAATGATTTTTTTCATCGCTCTCTCACTTTCTAATCTCTAAGATTGACAAAGTATATAACACATATAAGGTCTTCTCATTTTCATAAGAATACCGAATAATCTCAGTACATGCAATGAAAGTTTTTCCATACGGAAAGCTAAAGCTGTCACTTCCGGCACAATTTTTCTTGTAAATATAGCTTTATAAATTTATATTCCCTGTAAAGGAGTGTTATTATGATGGATAGTTCCGGAAATAAAAAAAATGTATCAGCAATCATGATTGCGATAGCGGCTGTGCTCGGCGGATTCGTTTGCGCTGTTACAGGAGCTTCGGCGTCTCACCAAGGTAATCCAGGCATTAAACGCGGCAGGTTCCTTCTTCTGGATAATCGTATTGTTGAGCAAACAAAAAACGCAAGGCTTGCAGTTGGTAAAGTTCAAAAAAGCAAGCGTAATCCTCTTTTTTCAGAAGACAAGCCATGGGAAGTCCGCTTTGACAATCTCTACGCCAACGTTATTTATGACCAGCAGGAAAAGCTTTACGAATGCTGGTATAGTCCATTCATCATTGATCAGGCGGGCCAGAAACCGCCTATAGAGAAACGCAGCGGAACGCCCTACCGTCCGAAGAATCGCGAGATGGGTATCTGTTACGCAACCTCTGAGGACGGTCTGAGATGGATGAAACCCAAACTTCGTATCGTGAAGTTCAATGGCAATAATCTAAACAACATTGTCGTTCGAGGGCCGCATGGGGCGGGTATATTCGTAGATCCTCGCGATCCGGATCCAGAGCGTCGATATAAGATGTTTTTTAAGGGTTCGAAGATTTCCGTGGCTTTTTCTCATGATGGGCTTCATTGGGGTCAGGCCATCGAATGCCCGGAGATAAATGTTAGAGGAGACACACACAATAA
Source organism: Sedimentisphaerales bacterium (assembly GCA_032250555.1). Lineage (GTDB taxonomy): Bacteria > Planctomycetota > Phycisphaerae > Sedimentisphaerales > Anaerobacaceae > NIOZ-UU13. Next base: position 6,969 of record JAVVFI010000151.1, on the reverse strand, counting down.
TGCATTGTGGGCCCCCACGCTCGGTGAGTATGTTGGATTCACCCGCACATGGGCCCGGCCTCGCGGGCGACAGGTAGCAAGGACATCAAGCAAAGACTTCCTGAACTGGAGCAAAGCTGAAGTGGTACTCGAAGGCATGGAAAACCATCTGCAAACATACGCCATGCCCGTATTCTACTACGCCGGCGTTTACATCGGTCTGCCCGCTATCTATAACTCCAAAATTGACCGTACTCATACGGAACTTGCCTGGAGCCCGGATACAATTACATGGCATCGGATTGACCCGGGTAATCCTTTGATTCCTAACAGCCCTGAAAAAGGCCAGTACGATTGGGGATGTGTTTATGCAGCCGCATGCCCTGTATTCGAGAAAGACGAAATCCGGCTTTATTACGGAGGCAGTGATGATAAACACTTCGGTTGGCGTAACGGCTATTTCTGTCTCGCGACACTTAGGCCGGATGGTTTTGCCGGCTATGAGCAAATTTCCAAGAACGCTTCAGCCTTTGTTGTCACCAAGCCTTTGCTATACACGGGTGGGACGCTATGTTTTAATGCTGATATTTTCGGACAAGGATTTGTAAAAACGAGACTTCTCAATGACAACAATGAACAACTCGCTGCAGCAAAGTCTGTCAGACAAAGTGTTACAGATATCAAGGTCGAATGGCAGAACGAATTATCGATTGAGACGCTCAAGGGCAAAAAGATACGGTTGGAATTCGAATTGAGAAATGCAAAGCTTTATTCGTTCAGCTTCTATCGCCCATAGTGAAGATGAAAAGTTTCTTACGTGCTGCATGTTGTAATCGTAAATTCGCCGTCGTTAAAAGTGATGTCTTTCAGCAGGACGCCTCTAATATTCTTTTCTTTAAGCAACTCATTAACATCAACATAAACTCTTGGGAAATCAAACTTAACATACTCCGGGGCATTAAGTTTGGATAACAGGTTCAGCCTGCCTATCATTGCGTTCAGACTGCTGTTGACTACAGAGAGTTCAAATATTGCGTTGTTATCGGTATAGCTTATGAACCTTAACGAAGCAGGAACAAATTGTATAAGCGGCAGGTTTGTTTCTACCACGAAATGGATTTCATCGCCTTCAACCTTCGGACGCAATATTTTATCCGGTAAAAGTTCATTAGAAAGCAAAATTTTTAGAAGTTCCACATGAGAGAAAGTTATTCCTGCCATAGTAAGCCTTTACCTGAAAGAAATTTTATGTTTTTCTGATATCGAATTTTATTGAAATCAGGGGATTTTTCAAGTTGTTTCCGTTAAAATGCGCCAAACATAATATTTACTGAGGAGATTAGGCCTAAACTATGTCCATTACAATTCTCGACATCCCGCCACTCGGTTCAGTTGTCTTTTCTCAGTCCAAAAGAGCTAAAAGATTATCAATCTCCATAAGAGCTTTTAAGCCGGTCAGGGTCGCATTTCCACAAAGAGCCTCTCTTAGGAAGGCACGAAAATATTTACTTAAGAATCTTAGCTGGGCTAAACAGAGCCTGGACTATGTGAGAAAGATAGAAAAGGAACATGAAACCACCCTTAACGACAAACCCAAAATACCCGTAACAAAAGCCAAGACAATTCTCAGGGAAAGACTGCGGGAGCTGGCAGACAAACACGGTTTCAAATACAACAAGGTTTTTATCAGGAACCAAAAGACAAGATGGGGAAGCTGCTCAAACCTGAATAATATCAACCTGAATATTAACCTGGTCTCATTGACTCAGGAATTGATGGATTATGTGATTCTGCATGAACTCGTTCATACGGAAATCAAGAACCACAGCAAAAAGTACTGGGCATGTTTGGATACATATGTCGGGGGCAGAGCAAAAGAGTTTGACAGGAAATTGAAGAAGCACCGGCTGGGATTGTAGGTGTGTAAATATTAGAGGGTACTAATTTGAAGAACATTTCTTTTGATTTGCGCATCCTTAAAAGATAGAATAGTGATACGATAGCTCATAAAAGTTGGGGTGTAATTATGAAAAGTAAAAGAGGATTTACTTTAATTGAGCTTTTGGTTGTGATTTCAATCGTCGCAGTATTAATGGCTATACTCATGCCTGCTTTAATGAGAGCAAAAGATCACGGCAAGCGTATCGTCTGCAGCAACAACCTCAAAACAATGGGACTGGCCAACACCCTTTATGCCGACGATGAAGACGGTTGGTATGTTCCGATTATGGACAGAACGCTGGGAGACGATCGTTATTGGCCCGCCAACCACCTCTTTCGGGATCTGGTGGGCTATAAAGCAATGAAGGGCGATGCCGACCCCGGCTGGGATGCACCAAGGGAATTTCTTTGTCCGAGCGATGTGATTTCGGTGAAAGAAAGACCAGATTCCCAATGGGACTCATGGCTCAGTTACGGCTACAACCTTACAGACTGGTACTTTTCAGACTGGTATGGGATCTGCTATGCGGGACACAGGAACACTACCGTTAGAAGCCCAGCCGGAGAGCTTATATTCACCGAGAGCAATGACTGGTGGCTTTGGTGGTGGGGTGCGAACTACAAAGATGGATGGGACGTTCTCGGCCATGACACGATTACACCTTATAAACAGGTCGGCACCGACGGCCCAACACTATACCGTCACAGTGAGGGCGTCAACATGACCTTTTATGACGGCCACGCCGCGTATATGAAAAAAGAAAAGGTTTTCAGCCAGGAAGCATGGGACGCGGGCAGACCGGGGATGTGGTCAACCTTTAAAAATTACCCGCCAACAGACGCTGAGCAAAGTAAATTGCCAAAACCGTAACAAGTCATTTAGACGATGAATTCGTTTTGAGGTGTATCATTCGATGTGGTGGGCATAGGGGATTTCCCTTATAGTAAAAACAGGCCATTCCCTGATATTCATAATCCAACTTTTGGCTATCATTAACGTAATTAAAGAGGTTTAAGAGCGTTTGATTCTTTTGAGCCAATAAATGGTATTCTTTATCGCAAAATTTGATTGCTGGGAATGCGAAAGTAAATGGTAGGCTCTATGTTATTCAGAGAGCAATAAACACGAAAGGGGAATATGTAAATATGAATAAGTTAAAACATATACTTGTTTTGTTGCTGATTGCGGCACTTGTTTCGTTTGGCCAGTTGGGCTGTAAACAACAAAGCGAACATCCTTCCGGAGAGCATCCGACCAGTGAACATCCAGCCAACGAACACCCGGCGGAAGAAACTCCGACAGAGGAAACTAAGTCAGAAGAACATCCTACCGGCGAGCATCCAACTGGGGAGCATCCGACCGGTGAACATCCGAAATAATATTATCGCCGTGACTGATTCATACAGTCTGGAGATGAAAGGCCTGTTATGAACCGGCTAAAGACAATACTGGCAGTTTTGATTTGTATTCTGATTTCAGGATGCGGTAAATCGCCGTCTGATGAGCAGGGGCAATCAATTCCTACGATTCCGGTTTTTACTAAGGACATACAAGCAGGCATAGAGAATCATATCGCAGAGCAAACCCGTCTCGGTAATGGTCATATGCGTATTGATTTCGAAGGGGAAGAGCTTGGACTGAAGCTCGTTAAAGTGCATACTGAGTACCTTGCGAATCTCGGTGATGGTGAATATTTTGCCTGTGTCGATCTTGCCACTGACGCGGGTAATGTTTACGATGTCGATTTCTTTCTTGGCGGTGAAGTCGGCGCAATGAATGTCACCGAGACGACAATCCACAAGGTTAACGGAAAACCTCTTTATGTCTGGAAGCAGAATCGTGACGGTACGTGGGAGCACAGACCGGCAGAGAATGCTCCTCCGCGTTTGCTTGGTGTTATTGAGGGTCAGGATGAGTTTGAATTTTTCTATCGTGCGGTTGTTCCTAAGCTCAATGAGGCCGGACGTATGTGGATTCCTTTGCCTTCGTCAGATATTTTTCAGACGGTTGATATCAAATCGATCAAGGCACCTGGTAAGCAGGAGGTATTGCAGGACCGAAATCATGGCAACAAGGTACTTATGTTAAGCCTTACTCCCACCGACAGCGGTGAACCTATTGAAATGGTTTTTGACGTCAGGCGTCTTGAGAAAAGCGTTTACCCTGAAAACATCAATCCGGAACAATATCTCCAGGCTGAAAGCTTAGTCCCTATCGATGCGAAGTTTCAGAGTATCGCGGAGGAAATTGTCAAAGGTAAGACGGATGACCTTGTCCGTGCCCGTGCTATTTATGATCATGTTATAGAGAAAATGCGTTATGCAAAATACGGTTCCGGCTGGGGTAATGGCAATGCGGTATTTGCGTGTGATTCCGAAAGGGGTAACTGCACGGATTTCCATTCCTACTTCATCGCCTTGTCCCGGGCTGTCGGTATTCCCGCACGATTTGCCATTGGTGCGGCAATACCTTCAGAGAGAGATGCAGGCGGCGTGGATGGTTATCACTGCTGGGCGGAGTTTTACACTAATGGCAAATGGTGGCCGGTGGACATCAGCGAAGGTGACAAATGTTCGCAACTGTCAACTTATTTCTTCGGGCATCATCCAGCGAACCGTGTCGAGTTCAGCAGGGGGCGCGACCTGATCCTGGAACCAGGCCCGGTTTCAGGTCCGATCAATTTCCTTGCCTACCCGGTGCTGGAAGTCAACGGCAAGCCGGTAAGGGCGAAAGTCGAGTTTTCCTTCAAACGAAATATCTCCGATAAGCTGTAATTTCGATGGAGTATAAAAAAATACGAAATATATTATGGATTATGTAATATTAATTGAGTTTATTAATGAGGAGATTTCTAATTATGTCAATGCCGGGATATAAACGGTATAAAAATTAAAATATGATGCAACTCATGCCCCTGCGGGAATCTCGCTTTTTCCTCTCCCTCCGCACCGCAGGGGCTTTTTTTATTTGAAAAAAAACAGGCGCTATATAGAAATAATACATGGCTGGGCCAAAGAATGAAGTGAAATTGATTGTAAATGGAAAATCCCAAATAGGAATAGATGAGGAATACTGAGATGAAAAAGCATTTGTTATTAATAACAGCAATTGTGATAGTAGCAGCGAACACTCTGAACGCGTCAGATTGGACCGGTTTTCGCGGACCGGGCGTACGAGGCAGCAGTCATGAGACAGGCCTTGTTGCCACCTGGAGTGAGACTGAGAACCTCCGATGGAAGAGACTTCTTCCGGGCCCCGGGTCGTCGAGTCCTATAGTATCGGGAGATAGAGTCTTCGTAACCTGTCACTCCGGTTACGGTCTGGGCAGGAATAATCCGGGTGATCCGAACCACCTCAAACGTCACTTAGTATGTATCAACGCTGTGGACGGCAAGGTTTTTTGGGATAAATCGGTTCCGGCGGTGCTCCCGGAGATATCTTACAGCGGCAGGATGCAAGAGCACGGCTATGCCAGTCATACACCCGCAACCGATGGGCAACGCGTTTATGTGTTCTTTGGAAAAAGTGGTGTGCTCGCATTTGATTTCCATGGTAATCAGCTCTGGCAGCATGGCGTCGGGACGGCTTCGGACAAGATGAAATGGGGATCTGCATCCAGCCCGACTCTTTACAATGACCTGGTTTTCGTCAATGCCTGGGACGAGAGTAAAATGCTCTATGCTCTGAACAAGTATAACGGCAAGCAGGTATGGAAGCAGGACCTTTCCGGCACAGGACTGACTTTCACCACCCCGGTGCTGGCCGAACTCAGTCAGGGGCAACGAGAATTGATCGTTGTGCTGCCCGACTACGTATGGGGATTAAATCCAGACAGCGGTGAAAAGCTATGGTGGATCAGGACAACTATGGAAGGCGTTATCACGGGCACACCTGTCATTGCCGGTGACATAGCCTATATCCATGGGGGCGGGCCTAACAGCCTTAGCTCCTTAGCCGTACGTTTGGGCGGCAGAGGTGATGTCACGGACTCACATGTGCTTTGGTCCGGCAAAGAAGCTGTCTCTATACCTTCGCCCACGTATTGGAACGGTCTGTTGTATTGGGTGACGAACGATGGCAAAGCCTGCTGCCAGGATCCTCAGAATGGTGAGTTGAAGTATCGCCATGACCTGCCTGTCACCGGACGGTTTGCAGTGTATGCTTCGATGGTCAGTACTCCCAATCACCTCTACGCCGTGACACGCAACGGGGGCACCTTTGTTCTGCCCGCCGGGCCGGAGTTTGATATTATTGCCCACAACCGATTTGAATCCGATGACAGCGACTTCAACGGCTCGCCGGCAATCAGTAAAGGCTGTCTATTTCTGCGATCAAACCGTTTTCTCTATTGCGTAGGTCTTTAAGACACACCCGGGAGTGGTTATTTTAATCCACTATCATTATTTTTTAAGCGTTATACTAACTTCGTTTCGGACGATGGTTTCCAGCTTGGGATTCGTTGTTATGGCTTCCATGAATTCAGGATCGGCCATTCTCGGATTAATGTTATGCGCAATGACAAGACCGCCGGGACGGACCAACGGTAAAAGTTTATCGAGATAATCGATATAGCCTTCCTTGTCTGCGTCGAGAAAGAGAATATCGATCGAGCCTTTCAGTTTCTTTACCTCCTCATGAGCATCACCTTCGACGAGGGTGATAATATCGGCCATGCCTGCTTTTTTGAAATTAGCACGGGCGGTGGCGGCTCGCTGGGTATCGATTTCATATGTCGTTAGTTTACCGCCGGTTTTTTGAAGCGCCAAGCCGAACCAAATACCTGAGTAGCCTGTAGAAGTCCCTATCTCAATGACATTTTTCGCATTCATTGCTTCTGTCATAATGCGTAAAAATCTTCCATCCTGGGGCGGAACATTTCTATACCTCTGGCTTTGGAGTATATTATCGAGAACGCCAAAAATTTTCTTCTCGTTAGCATCTTTTGGAATAGGAGCTTTTTCAAGCTGGGAATCACCCTGCCAGCCCGCCCCCGGCCTTGACGGACGCTGCCCGAGTGCGTTCGACAACAAGATTGCTGAGATTACAAT
>JAVVFI010000150.1:0-11617 GCA_032250555.1 Sedimentisphaerales bacterium | reverse complement strand
TGAGCGAAGTTGATGGTAATTCTCAAGAATCCAGCATTGAGCAACATGGATACAATGGAATCTATAAGATTGTAGGCTGTTTTTGATTGACTTATGTTGGAAAATAAAATAATTAGCATTTCTCATCAACTCATCCACGCCTCGAAAAATCGAGCAATTTTCGACAAAAAACACTCAAAACCACCAAATATCCCCCATCTTTAGTCTTGAGTCTTGAGTCTTGCGTCTTTAGTCTTGATCGATTTTCGTTCAAAAACGCGCACACTAAAAAACAAAAATAAAATATTTCCAAAATTTTTATCTCCTTTTCAAATAACGAGTTACGAGTCACAGGTCACGAGAAACGGATAATTTTTCGACTCAATCCTGCACACCCGTCTAATTATAGAGGCGGACTTTTTCTGTCCTCATGAAGTAGTCAATAATTAACATTTATTCGAAAGACATGATCATCACAAACAAAAACCTGGAGTGTCTCCAAATACTCATCCCGTCAAGAGGCCGAGTGATGTGTATCCCCTTTTGTAGTCTGGAGTCTTGTGTCTTGAGTCTGTGGTCTATTTGCTCTACATTTGTAGAGAACTCTCTACAAATCACCCCTTTTTATGCAAAACAAAGCCAATTTGAAAAACACTAAAATTGGTATAAGCTCTTTTGTGACAAGTAAATACGAGAATTTATCCGGCTCGCCGGGGCCAAAAAACAAACCCAATTCAAACCCAATTCAAAGCCAATTTGACCCAAAACAAACCCAATTAAAGCCAAAACAAAGCCAATTCAAAGCCAATTACTTCACTGGCCCATAAGCAACTAAATTTATATGACCGCTTTTTATCCGGCTGTTTTTTGGCCCTGATTCTGGTAAAATGAACATTTGGCTATGAGAAAGATAAAAAATCAAAATTTAGAACAACTGCTGGTACAGCTCAAATTTACACCTGAGAAGAAATGCCTCGAACAACTCGATGCTGCAGAAAAGCTTTTTACGATCATAGACAAAGATAAAGAATACCCTTTCGAGTTTGTTTTTTTTCGTATAACAGGTTTTCACCCTGCCGGCACGGACACCGATGAGCTTATCAAAGGCGATGTGCTTTTGAACGACCTGCAGGTCTTCCTCTCCAGGCTGAGCAACCGGCTTGCTCGTCCCATCACCGAGCAGAAAGAGAAATATTATACAGTTGATGAGCTTGCGAAAAATATGGGCGTTTCAATAAAAACCGTTTACCGTTGGCGTGACCGGGGTCTGTTGGCGAAAAAATATATTTTTAAAAACGGCAAGGTACGAATTTGCTTTTTGAAGTCAACTGTCGATAAATTCCTGAAGGACAATCCCAACCTTCTCAAAAAAGCAAAAAACTATGGACGCCTGACGGAGGCACAAAAACAAAAAATTATTAAACAGGCCGAAAAACTTTCAGCCGAAAAAGCTCTTTCTCGTAATCAGATTATTAAGAAGATAAGCTCTGAATTCGGCAAATGCCACGAAACCATCAGATACATACTGTTGAGTAATGACAAAGCCAATGCCGAAAAGTCAGGTGCTACGTATATTACCGGAGCAATTGACCCGGCCCAGGCCGCTGAGATTTACAGGCTGTTCAAGCAGGGCTGTAAAGTCAAAGAGCTGATGAAACGATTTAATCGAAATAAAAGTTCTATTTACCGGATTATAAATCAGCGAAAAGCCAGGGCGCTTCTGGCGAGAAAGATTGAATTTATACCCAGCGATGAATTTCTTGAAGAAGACGCCAAAGAGAAGATTCTCGTCAAACCGGTCCACATAGAAAACAAATCTTCGGCCGAACCGCTGAAACAATTCGAATTAGATGGAACGCATATTTTGCCGGAGTATCTGCAGGTATTGAAGGATACCCCCGTCCTTACCAGGGAGCGCGAAGTCGAGTTGTTCCGCAGATACAACTACTTAAAATATTTAGCCTTTCAAACACGTATTGGAATAAAACCGAATCTTGTATCAGGCACCATTCTCAATCAAATAGAACAGTATTTGACCGAGGCTGAGGAAATAAAAAGGAGAATAGTAGAAGCAAATCTGCGGCTTGTTATCAGCATTGCGGGAAAACATATGGCAACCGGTACAGACTTTAGCGAGCTTGTAAGTAAAGGTAATTTCGCATTGATTAACGCGGTGGAGGAATTTGATTATTCAATGGGTGTGCGGTTCAGCAGGCGCGCTTCATTGACCATAGCGAAAGAGTACGCAAAGTTATCCGGCAAAATTACCGGCTCAATAAAGGCAAGAGCAGGGGCTATTAAAAAACTTGAACAAGGTGCGCAGACATTGATGACAAAGGATTTCGCGGCCATCGAACGGGCACACCAAAGCCTCACACAGGTTATCGAAGACAATCTCACCGAACGTGAGCAGCATGTAATCCTGAATCGTTTTGGCCTCATTGGCTCACCGATAAAAAAGGAGACGAAAACGCTAAAGCAAATTGGCGAAGAACTTGGCTTGAGCAAGGAAAGAGTCCGGCAGGTCGAATTGACTGCCCTGCAGAAATTAAGGCAGTCACTCAGCAGCGCGGAATTCGAACTGCTGATCGGCTAACGATAGTTTCTCTCGGTTTTTTACGAAACCGGGCCGAGTTTATGGCCGGGGCCAATGGTGTATAGCCGTTTTTTGGATTCGGTGTTGATATGTGAAGAAACAATCTTGCCTACGAAGATGATATGGTCGCCGGCTGGTATCTGCGAATCGAGGGTACATTCGAAATTAGCAACGGCGTCAGCCAGCAGCACCGAGTCAATTGCCTGGGCCGGCTCTGTTTTGCAGTCGAACTCGGCGAATTTATCTATGTCCCATCCGGACTTCGAGCCGAAGAATAAAGCCGCATCGGCCATGTCCGCCGATGGAAAGGAAATCGTAAAGCATTTCGAATGTGTGACGGCTTCTATCGAGTAATGCTTGCTTGCAACTGCTATCGCCATCATAGGGGGATTTCCCGATACAATCATCGTCCAGCCCAGCGTAACAGGATTGGCCCGGCCAGCCTTGTCTTTGGCGACAGCAATAACCACTTGTTCGGGATATTTTGTTCTGATTGCTTCGGAATATTCGACTTTTTTTTGCATTGCTTTTCTCCGTGGCTATCCTTATATTAAATTTTGACAAGCCGCAGCCAATTGTATGATATTGATATAAAATGTAAAGCATTTATGTGGTGTGGAGATATTGCTTTTTTGCCCTGACGGACAGGAAAATCTTAATGTTTTCGGAGATTTAGTTGATGCGGATCAGAGTATATAAATCAAGTGGTTTAATACGAAATATATCTACGTATTTCCTTGCCGGAATAACCTTGCTTGTTCTTTGTTCGTTGTCTGTCTATATGGTGAGCCTTAGTACAGGTCAATCCTCGATAGACAGGGAGGAGCTTATAAAGGAGGAGAAACTGCTTTACGCATGGGTAAATGTTAATATTGTCGATACAGTCAATCGATGGCTTGTCGCAGCAGGAAAGGAAAATGATCAGTTATATGATACTTACCTTGTGTTCGACACCGAGCTGAAAAGAATATATTTTGAAAAAGACAGAGCAGCATTTGTTCAAGAATCAGTTGAATTGCCTGATAAATACGATTGGAAATTATATCATATTACACCAAACGGGGTGGAGGAGCTAACCGACATAGTACGGTTAAAAAACAGGCGCAACAGGCAAAATCATTACAATATATACAAAGAAGCTGTTGTCTTACAAGCAAGAATCTCAGGTGATTTCGGTGTCAATTTCATTTTCGAAGCATGTCGCGCTTTAGGAAGCGGCACCGGGATTTTGCGGCTCGACGACTATCCTTTCAACGATAAGTTTTATGAAGAAACCGAAAAAACAGTAAACGAGTCAATTTTAGTAAGTGAAGAAGAATACCTTTCTCGTAAGTTATAATTTAAGCTTATTTTTAATTATGGGTATAAACTTGAAAAATCTGAACATTTAACTTTTCTTTAATAAGGAAAAAGATGGAAACAATCGGTTTTATCGGTGCCGGCAATATGGCTGAGGCTTTGATAAAGGGTGTGATAAACGTCAAACTTTATACCCCTGAAAATGTTTTTATAAGTGATATAAGGGCTGAGCGTCTAGAATTCCTTCATGAAAAGTATGGCGTTATTGCCTGCGAAGAAAACGGTGAGCTGACTTCAAAGGTTCAAACGGTCGTCTTAAGTATCAAGCCGCAAAAAATGACCGATGCCCTGGAAAGTATCAAAGACGCTATAGGCAGCGAAAAGCTCGTTATATCTATAGCGGCAGGTATCAAGGTTGCTAATATAACCAGCGTTCTGGGGGATGTTGCAATAGTTCGTGTGATGCCCAATACTCCGGCGCTGATTGGGCAGGGGGCCGGTGCATTGTTTGGAAATGAACGTGCAAAGCCGATGCTGAATAAGGCGGTGGAGATTTTATCCGCCGTCGGCAAGGCGGTTATTGTTGATGACGAGGATTTAATAGACGCGGTAACGGCCCTGAGCGGGAGCGGGCCTGCCTATTATTTTCTTCTAATGGAAGAAATGATAAAGACAGGCATTCGATTAGGTCTGCCTGATGATGTAGCGAAAGATTTGGTCTTGCAGACTGCTAAAGGGGCGGGTTTGCTTGCTGTCGAAGCAGATAAAAACGGTGAAAATCCGTCCGTTCTTCGCCAAAAAGTTACATCCCCCGGCGGAACGACCGAAGCGGCTCTCGAAGTATTCAAAGAAGGTAGGATAAGCGAACTAATATCTGCCGCTATTAACAAGGCATATGAGCGCTCAAAGGAGCTTTCAAAATAGAAATCGGTCGGACTCAATCCATTACGGGACAGGTTCGTATGATTAAGGCTGACAATCTAAAGAAGCGATATGGAAACGTCGTTGCGGTGGACGGCGTAAGCTTTGCGGTGGAAAAGGGCGAAACCTTTGGATTGCTTGGGCCGAATGGGGCCGGTAAAACGACTACCATTCAGTTGCTTTGTGGGCTCCTGAAACCGGATGGCGGGACCGTGTCGCTTGACGGAAAGACCGATCCGAGTCTGGTTGAGGTTCGTTCATCTTTGGGTGTGGTTCCACAGGCATTGGCGATATATGAAGAGCTTTCGGCCCGCCAGAACCTGCGTTTCTTTGGAAGAATGTATGGATTAAGCGGACGATGGTTGAATGGGCGTGTAGAGGATTGCCTTGAGATAGCAGGGCTGAAAAAACGCAGTAATGATCGGGCCTCGAAATATAGCGGGGGTATGAAACGCCGGCTTAATATGGTTTGCTCTTTTTTGCACGAGCCGCCTCTTTTGCTGCTTGATGAGCCGACTGTGGGAGTGGATCCGCAATCTCGCAATTTGATATTCGATACTATCGAGACCATGAAAAAGCAGGGCCGGACTATCATCTATACGACTCACTATATGGAGGAGGCCCAGCGTCTTTGCGACAGAGTGGCGATTCTTGATCATGGCAAAATTCTGGATATGGACAGCGTTGACAATCTTATTAAAAAGCATGGCGGGCCCTCCTATATTGAGATCGAATTCGAAAAACTTTCAAATCCTGACAGTATCAAACGATACATCGATAGTGAGAAAGTACAATTTGAAGAGTCGAAAATCAGATTCGAGACGAGCCGGCCTATGGAATCTCTTGCAATGCTTAACCGCAGCGGTGTACATTTTAACACGTTGAAAGTTCAGACAGCCAACCTTGAGGATGTTTTTCTTAACCTGACAGGACGGAGGCTTCGAGACTGATGAAAAAGTTGTTATTTCTTGCAGTCAAAGACATGCGGGTACTTCTCAGTGATAGGGGAAATATTTTCTGGGTATTCGGTTTTCCGATTCTGTTCGCACTGTTTTTTGGTGCTCTATATTCCGGCGCCGGAAAGGGACCTTCCGGAATGAAAATCGCTGTGGTTGACGAGGACAATTCTGAGTTTTCAAACTCTTACATATCAGTACTGGAGTCCGATGAAACATTAATAGCAGTCCCCCTGAACCGAGACGAGGCAATTGATCAGGTCAGAAAGGGTAAGGTATCTGCTGCTGTCATTCTGAATGAGGGTTTCGGAGATGGATTTGAAGCTTTGTTTAACAGCGACGAGCCAAAATTAGAAATAGCGTCGGACCCATCGCGCAAAATGGAAAGCGGCTATCTTCAGGGGCTTCTGGCCAAGGCACAATTTGAGGCCCTTGGAAGTAAATTCGATGACCAAGAGTGGCTAAGGGACCAAATTAAACTCTGGAGAAATGAAGTTGAGGGGGCTGATGGACTCGAAAGCGAGCAGGCAAAGTTATTTATGAATTTCTTTGACTCTTTTGATACTTTAATAAAGGATTCCAACGACGGGAGCTTTAGTGCAGGTTTCGAAGGGGACATAATAAACTTTGGCAAACTGGATGTCAGCAGAGAATATGAAGGCCCTATTTCATCGTTTCAAATAACATTTCCGCAGGTTCTGCTGTGGGGCTTTCTTATGTGCACATCGACATTTGCAATTTCGATTGTGAAAGAGCGAACGGGCGGCACTTTTGACCGCTTGCGCATCGGCCCGCTTGGATATGCTCATATTCTCGGAGGAAAAGGCCTGGCATGTTTTATGACATGTATCTGTTTAGTATGTATTCTTTTTTTGGGTGCAAAGATAATATTCAAGATGCCAATGGGTAATTATCCGCTGTTTATTCTGGGATTGTTCTGCACGATATTGTGTTTCGTCGGCCTTATGATGTTTGTATGCACTTTAGGGCGCACTGAGCAGAGCGTCGGCGCAGCGGGCTGGGCAATACTGATGATTATGGGTATGTTCGGGGGGGCAATGATGCCTTTAGCTTTCATGCCGTCATGGCTGCGACGGTTCAGTCATTTCAGCCCGGTGAAATGGGGCATACTTGCTCTTGAAGGGGCTATCTGGCGTGACTTTAAATTCACGGAAATGATTAGTCCGTGTCTGGTACTCCTGGCAATTGGATTTACATTCTTTTTGCTGGGAGTAGCAATGCTGCGAAGGCAGGATAGCTAAATCACTCTCAATCAAGCTGCAATAATATTGATGACTGCGAATACGAACGCAGACCAAACACACGAATCCGTATTTTATGCTTATCTATGATTGGGACCGGCGGTTTCAACAATTGCTTAATCGACGATAATTGCCTCTACCGGGCATTCATCGGCTGCCTGCTGAACCGCATCTTCGAACTCTTCCGGTACTTCATCGACAATAACTATGGCCATTTCATCGCCCATGTCGAAAACATCGGAACAGGTATCGACGCATAGCCCGCAGGCGGTGCAGGTATCCTCAATTTTTACTATCATAATCATTCCCCTTTGTAATAGAACCAGCCACAGGCGGCTCTTCTAAATTTGTTTTGATAATCGATAATTGAATTTACTGTCGCTGGAAAAAATGTCAATTTAAAATTTATGTGGAAATAGCTATTTTCTCTGTTATACTACCAAAATACTCTTATCAAATGAATAGTTAGTAGTGTAGAAAATTATCAATAATTAATTTTGGGGCCGGGTCCCATGCAAGCCGAGCCCGCGAATCTGGTCAGGCGGGGAACCGAGCAGCCATAAGCGTGTCGCTTGGTTGTGCTGTGGGTAAACCCGGCCACCTTTTAAAATGGCATATACAGTTCTTGCAAGAAAATACAGGTCGCAAACTTTTGACGATGTTGTCGGTCAGGATCCTATAGCTCAAACTTTGAAGAATGCTATAAAGACCGACAGGGTTTCGCACGCTTACCTTTTTTCCGGTACCCGCGGTGTTGGTAAGACGACTATGGCCCGCATCCTGGCAAAAGCACTCAATTGCCTTGCCGTCGATAAACCTACCACCAAACCGTGCTGTAAGTGCGATAGCTGTATCGCGATAAATATCGGTGAGGATATAGATGTTATCGAGATAGATGGAGCATCGAATAATAGAGTCGATGAAATTCGAGAACTTCGTGAAAATGCAATCTATCGGCCGGCGCGTTCGAGATTCAAGATTTACATTATCGACGAAGTCCACATGCTCACGACTTCGGCCTTCAACGCTCTCTTAAAGACACTGGAAGAACCGCCCAGTCATATAAAGTTTATTTTCGCAACCACCGAGCCGAACAAGGTCTTAGCCACTATTCAATCGAGATGTCAGCGATTCGACTTCAGCAATATAGGCCCGGCCTCGATAGCGGGACAGTTGAAGTTTTTGCTCAAAGAGGAAAAGATAAAGTACGAAGAAGATTTACTGCTGCCCCTGGCGAAAATGGCGAACGGTTCTATGAGAGACGCCCTGAGCCTGCTCGATAGAATGATAAGCACCGGGGTAGAACCTTTGAACAGCCGGATACTCGAAGAGTTTTTAGGCTGTCCGAATAGTGAGAAAGTCTGGAATCTTATCGGGCAAATCGGCGACAGCGATGCGTCCGGGACGCTGGCAGCTATAGAGGATTTAATCAGTACCGGTATAAGTGAGGTCCAGGTTGTTGATTCGCTTATCGATTTTATGCGCGATTTGATGGTAGTAAAATCCACGGGTGCCGATAGCAAGCTTGTGATTTTAACCGACCAGCAGCGAATTAGGGCGGGAGAATTAGCTGAAAAATTTGACGTCGCTGCGCTCGTTTACAATATTTCAACACTTGAAAAACTGCGATGGACAATTAAAAGCAGTGATACAAGCCGGGCACTGCTGGAAGCTTCGATGTTGAGATTTGCCTTGAGCGAGCATTTCCTGAATGTTGATGAGCTTCTTTCTCAATTGCGCCTGGGTGCATCGTCCGGCATAAAAAAAAACCTTCCGCCCAGCAGTAACATACCCATCAAGGCCGTAACCAAGCCAAATAAACCACAAACCAAAGAACACCAGTTGTCATATAAAGAGCCGGAAGCCACGTCCGGACTGACTGGAATAGACCCGATAAAAGATGATTGGCAAAGTCTTCTGGGAGTTATTACCACTAAACTCGGCCCGGGTACCAGTGGGCTGTTAAGCTCCGCTGTTCCGAGTCGATTTGAAAATGGCGTCCTGGTGCTTGAGTTCGGCGCATCGGCCAGGATGCAGAAAAAAATGTGCGAAAGTAATGGCCGGGCCGAGCAAATCCAGACCTTGCTGAGTGAGCACTTTTCAACGCCTCTGAGATTGAAGTTTGAAATCGCCGCCGGCCAGACAAAAGCCGAAATTAAAAAAAACCAGCCTAAGACCACCGGTCAAATAAGAAATGAAATTATAAGCAATCCCGCTGTCAAAACTATCCTTATGGGACTGGATGCGACGATTACCTCAGTTGAAGAAGACAAAAATTAGCTATTGTTTAATAATGGATTATTTCATTTATGAGCGGCATTTATACTGAAACTATAAATAAACTTATCGATGAGTTTGGAAAGCTCCCCGGAATTGGGCCGAAGACGGCCGAGCGCCTGGCTTTTTACATTCTAAAAGCTGAACCGCACGAGGCTATGGCGCTTGCCGAGGCCATCAGGGATGTTAAGGACAAGATCAAACACTGCCAAATTTGCTACAATCTTTCGGAGCAAACGACTTGCCAAATCTGCAGCGATGAAAGACGGGATAAGAGTATTATATGTGTTGTCGAGCATTCAAAAGATATCATAAATCTCGAGAAAACCGGTGCCTGCAAATGGGTCTATCATGTTCTTGGCGGCCATATCGCACCGCTTGAAGGGATTGAGCCGGGCGATTTGACTATCGAGCAGCTTCTCGACAGGGTGTGTGGGGGTGATGTAGAAGAAGTGATAATGGCAACCAATCCTAATATGGCCGGCGACGGCACTTCACTTTATATAAGCTCACTGCTTAGAACCGCAGGGGTAAAGATCACTCGATTGGCAAGGGGGCTTCCTTCCGGCAGTACCATAGAATACGCAAGCGGTAAAATTCTTACCGATGCTATTATTGGCCGGCGGGAATTAGAGTAATTTTCATCTTTGTTCGTAATGTTTCTCAATTACACCTCGAATATTGACGAAATTCTACAGTGTGTTTATGATATGTATAATCTAAAGGCGGGAATAACCGTCAAAGTAACGAAATTTATTAAGGTGCATTTATGAAACTGGAGATGAGAGGTCAGATGCGGATGGAGCAGAGAATGAAGCTCGCTCCGCACATGATTCAATCGATGGAGATTCTCCAGCTTCCAATCCTGGCCCTTCAGGAAAGAATAGAGCAGGAGCTTAACAGTAATCCTGTTCTGGAAATGACCGATCCGGTAAATCATGAAGAGGACGATTCTAATGAACAACTGCCTCAGGATGATATAGAAGAAAAAGACCTCATCGTTAACACGGACAATAATAAAGCTGAAGATTTCGAGCGCCTTGAGAGTCTAAGTGATAGTTTCAAGGACTATTTGAACGAGTCCGGGCCATATAGGAAGCGGGTTTCCAGTGATGACCCGGATAAGAAACTTGAGGCGATAAAGAATACCGCTGCCCGACCCCAGTCGCTGCACGAATATCTGACGGAACAGTGGGGATTAGTGGAGGCCGAGCCGGCTGTAAAAAAAGCAGGCGATATGATTATAGATTATATCGATGGCAGAGGGTATCTGTCCGTAAGGCTGGAGCAATTGCACAATAAGGACAAAGGCGATTTCACTATCGGCGATTTGCATGAAGCGCTGGAGCTTGTGCAGAAATTAGAGCCTGCCGGTGTCGGCGCACGAGACCTTGGGGAGTGCCTACTTATCCAGATGGCACAGAGCGGTGAAGATATGAGCTTTGAATCCCGTCTGATTACCGAGCATATGAAAGAGCTTCTTGACAATAAGCTGCCTGAGATCGCAAAAAAAATGAATTGCAGCATCGACGTTATCAATCAAGCTATTGTGCGTTTGAGCAAGCTTGACTTTTCGCCGGGAATGCAGATAGGTTGGGATCAGAACCATCCAATAACGCCTGATGTGATAGTAGAGTTAATGGATAATTCTGACCAGTATTCTGTACGCCTGGCTGATTATGATTTGCCGCGATTGAAAGTAAATGATTACTATGCAAAAATGGCAAAAAATATCAAAACAGCTGATAAAACGAAAAAGTTTTTGCAGAATAATCTTCGTTCCGCCCAATGGATTATAGATGCGATAGAGCAGCGCAAAAATACACTGTTAAAGGTTACAAAAGCAATTGTCAGATTCCAGAAGGATTTCTTTGAGAAGGGACAGCTACATCTTCATCCGCTGCCGATGTCAAAAATTGCAGACGAAGTTGGTGTTCATCTGGCCACGGTCTCAAGGGCTGTTGCCGGTAAATATGTCCAGTGTTCCTGGGGTGTTTTGCCATTGCGAAAATTCTTTAGCGGCGGTACCGAGGATGTGAACGGCTCCAGCTTAAGCTGGGAAGCTATAAGGGCCAAGCTGCAGCAGATTATCGATGCCGAGGACAAAAGCAAACCGTTGAATGATGAGCAAATACGTAAGAAATTGTCAGAGTTAGGGATTAACAATTTAGCCAGACGTACCGTTGCCAAGTACCGCAAACTCTTGAACATACCCGCCGCGAGATTTAGAAAAAAATATTAATCCAGCTTATTTGATGCCTGCGTCAAAAGTCAGACAGTTCACAGTATAGAATCGTTGGAATTTCGCAAATTGTCAGAGGTGCACT
>JAVVFI010000014.1:9378-26800 GCA_032250555.1 Sedimentisphaerales bacterium | reverse complement strand
GATGGCGCCGGCAGAGACCTTGGATATGTTCGGTCGGTTCAGCGTTCGGATGGGAAAATTATTTTTGTTTACTATTTTTGTGATAAACAGTCTCCGGAACGCTATATCGCAGCAACTATTTGGGATGGAAAATAAGATATGGAAAAAACAGGCCAACCTTTATTGTCTAACGCGGATTTGCTGGAATTACAGAGGTGGAATACACCGACTATCTACAACGGCTGGGAACAGATAACTAAGTTGGATGCCGGTAAAGACGCCTTTAATCTTGAGGAATGCCGGGATTTCATGCCGGAGACCGGGCCGATGGCCGGATATGCAGTGACTGTTGTGGTAGAGCCGGGCAATCCTGAACACCGCAAACAAAATCCAAAGGCATGGAGTGAGTATCGGCAATATATTGCGTCATTTTCCGGGCCGAAGATAGTAGTGGTACAGGACCTAGATAAGCCTCGAACATTCGGTTCATTCTGGGGGGAGGTAAACAGCAGCATTCATAAAGCCTTGGGATGTACAGGGACAATTACCGACGGCGCAATCAGAGACCTTGAAGAAATGCAAAACGTAGGATTCAAGGCAATTGCAAAGCGTCTGTGTGTCGGACACGCATATAGCCATCCTGTTCGTTGGAATTGTGAAGTAGAGGTATTCGGACGGACCGTTAAACCAGGAGAATTGATCCATGCAGACAAACATGGATTTATTGTTATACCCAAGGAAGACCAGGAGCAATTACTGGAAGCAGCTCGATTTATGGATTCTAACGAATGCCGGACGATGATCGCGGCCGCAAGTAACTCCTCCGGCTTGTCAACAGAGGAAATACTTCAAGCCATGGACACAGCTTGTGCTAAATTCATTAGGAACGCCAAAGAAAGATTCGGCAGAGATAAACTTGCCTGAGAAAATCAGATAAAAATATTAACCATTTATCGGGATAATATCAAAATGAACAGGATGAAAAACGTATTAGGTATTATGTTACTTGCTGTGCTTGTTTATCCTAAAAGCTATGCGGGGAAAACGTCCTCAATCAAATTGAAGGTCGAACAGCTTACCTCCGGCACGAAGCATCATTTCTTCGGCTATATCGGCCAATGCCGGACAATTCCCTGGAATGCCAGCGGTCGATATGTTCTGGGCCTTGAAATCGACAGAATCGACCGTTTGCCCACTCCCGAAGAGTTCGCTGCGGTGATACTTGTCGATACCCATCGTGACAACAAGATTATTCGGGTGGAAAAAACGCACGCGTGGAATCCTCAGCAGGGAACCATGTTCTACTGGAATCCATTGAAACCTGAAACACAGTTTTTCTTTAACGACCGGGATGTCAAAACGGGCAAAGTGTTTACCGTACTGTTCGACATCGAAAAGAAAAAACGCATTCATGAATATAAATTCGATGACACACCTGTCGGTAACGGCGGCGTAGCAGCCGACGGCTCGGCCTTTCTTGCCATAAATTACGGTCGCCTGGCGCGGCTGCGACTGGTGACTGGTTACCCGCAAGCTCTGGATTGGTCCAAAGACGAAATCGCCCCGGTAAACGATGGTATCTTCATCGTGGATATTAGAAGCGGCAAGAAGCGATTGCTCGTATCTTACCGTCAACTCGATAAGGAATTAAAAAAGCGCAAACCAGAATTAAATCACACAGGGTTGTTCATCAATCACACGCTTTGGAACCGGGACAGCAATCGTGTTTACTTCTTCGTTCGGGCAGGATGGAGCAAAACAATGAAAAGTAAAGGCGACAAGGTAAACACGCCATGTTCGATCAAAGCCGACGGCACACAGCTTACCCTGCACGAGCAATTTATCGGCGGCCATCCCAAATGGGACGAGGGTAATATACTCATCGGCAGAGCAGGGGACAGGCAAGCTCTCTATAACATGGAAAAGAAACTGATCATCGGTCAGATAGGCACTCCCGAAATGTTTCCGAAACCTGAGGGCGATATTTCGCTTTCTCCCAACGGCGACTGGTTTGTCAACGGCTACTCGAATAACAATACAAATTACTACGCCGTATATCGACGCAGTGACGGTGCTTTCATTCGCAGCGAAGGTATAGACAAGGGTTCATACAGCGGCGACATCCGCATCGACGGCGCCCCGCGTTGGAACCGCACCAACGATGCGATCCTTATACCCGGCATTGATGAGAATAAAACCCGGCAGATGTTTATCCTTCATGTGATCACTCCATAAAAAGAGCCTGCCGGAAAATATTCCAGCAGGCTCCCGAATAAACGTTCTTTGGATAAAGTCAGCTATCCCGACTTATCTCTGACTGGATCCGGGTCTTCTGAATGTACGCCTGGTGCCCGTTACTTTCGACGTGCCTCTCGATGTTGTCAATTCGCCGGTGAGCCTGGACTCTGCAATCTTTCCCTGGAAGCTCGTTTCGTAATCCTGGTCGTTAAATTGCAGGACGTACTTGAAGCTTACTTTGTCACCATCGAGATTAATCTTCTTGATCAGGGTTGACCCGTAAAGCGCGCTCATATCGGCGTTGACTCTCAGTCTCTGCTTGCGAGGACCTCGCTCGGATTCGATATCGAGATTCCACGTGCCGATAAGCGAAGAACCTACCCGTGTTCCCGTAGTCGGAGCTTCACCGCGATCGCTCTTGAATACTCCTTCGAGCGAATTATAGCCGAGAGTCCCTTCGAATGTCATTTCCATGTTACCGCTGTCTCTCTGGATAATTCTCTTAAAAGTCAGATTGCGGTTTTCGTATGTCAAATCAGAAACTTCACTCTCACCTCTGGAGCTTTTCCAGGTGCCCTTGAGATTACCTTCCTTATCGGCGGTAATCACAAGAGTTCCGGTGTATTCTCTTTCGCCGGCCTTGATCTTCATCTCCCAGCTCCCAACTCCACGGGGAGTTCTCGGGGCCCGTTTGCCATTGATTTCCGTTTCGCCACGGTCGCTAACCAGGAGCCCCGAAAGCTCACCCTGCTCAATGGTGCCTGTGAACTTAGACGTCCTCTCTTGCCCCCCGTAGTTGGTGACCTGCGTGAAGCTCAGCTTGTTCTCCTCGAACTTCACGTCCTTCAGCTCATTCATTCCCCAGAAGCTGATCCATTGGCCGGTGTATTGGCCTTCCTGGTTCCTGGAAAAAGCCAGGATCGACTCGAATTCCCGCTCTCCAAACTTCATCTTGATCTGCCAGTCACCATACAGCCCGCCCCTGCGGGACCGGGACTGGGCCGACACCTGCATCGGCAGGATAAACGACACAATAAGCAAACCGACCAGTACGACTTTTACAATTGCTTTGCGTTCCATAATCATTGCCTCCAATAAAGGATAATTTGAACTTCCCCCACTATTTTTCCATGCTCAACTCTGAGTCTCGACTTCATTCCTAATAGAATACCAATTCCATCTCAGAATTCCAGTTTTTTTCGATATTGCTCAAAAGATTTCCCGTCAGCCTGTGCTCTGATAATATATCCTCTTATTTGTTCCCGAGATAGTAGCTTGTCATGGCATAATGCCGGTTGGTATAGCCCATTGTGTGGTGACATACGTCATTGCGATATAATGGATTCTGCATCAAACAAATACGGCGATCCGAGGCCGGTATAACAGTACTGTAAATGCGGAGTTCGTCACCTGTAACCGTCACAAGCTCTTCACGCCAATCGCCCCGGATATCGGCGACCTGTTGTACGAAACCCTCAATTTGAGCGTTCTGGAACGGAACCAGGCCGCCACTCCCCCACTTGGCAAGGCCCCTGCGGCTTACAAATTCACGCGACAGGTCGGCATCCCACCAGGCCATTAGTCCCTGCGGCGGGACATCCCCTTTCAGACGGATTCCCTTTGAAGTATAATAGAAACGCCCGCCAGCCAGTTCCAGTCCCGGATGAGCGGGATCAAAGTCGGCAGCAATACAACTGCCGAGTTCGTTGTCACGGTTGGACTCATCCGCACCGAAAAGAATCATTCCGGTCCGAGCGTCAACAAGGCAAGCACCATTGCGGGGGTGCGGCTCTTCAATAATATACCAAATCTCCCACCCGGGATTATCGGGATCAATATCACCCATATAAGAACGGTCGCCGTGCCCCAGGCCGGTCCCCCACAGGGTCCTGCCGTCGTTGTCTATGGCAAGTGAGCCGTTGATGACCTCATCACAGCCGTCTCCATCGATGTCACCGCTCTTGACAGTATGCTGACCCTGTCCCTGATACATAAAAGGTGCCCGTTCGTTGGTCCACCGCCAGACTTTTTCGAGCTTCTTATTTCTAAGCACATAGGCATCAATCTTCATCATACCATAGATGCCGCGAACCGCAAGAATAGCGGGAGTCTTGCCGTCCAGATAGGCCACAGCCATCATATGACGGCTGGCGCGGTTGCCCGTATTGTCACCCCAATCCTGGACCTTGCCGAGTTCGATCCAATCGACCCTATCGATTAGCTCACCGGTCTGGCCGTTATAGACGGCAAGGTACTCCGGGGCATCCAGAAGAAATCCGGTTCGGCCGCTTGGGAGCATATCTTCCCTGGTACCGGCATAATCCGACGTCCTTACGCAAACCTCGGCCTTGTTGTCGCCATCAAGGTCCCGGACGACCATCGGCGTCCACCAAATACCATTGTCCACATTCCATCCCAAATCTATGCGCCACATGAATTCACCGGTCTTACCATTGTAGCCGTCGTACTTAACGGCACTGGAATTCGGACTGATCCTGCCGGGATCCTTGCCCCTGCCGGAGGAATGTTTGACAACAAAATCATACACGCTGTCACCGTTAAGATCTGCGATACCTACCATACTTGCCCGAACATTATCCCTGAGTGGAAAAGATTTATATTGCTGTACCGGAGGATTTGCCGCAAGTGCCGCTCGTTCGCAAGCCTCTTTTTCCCGGCCATTAACAACCGGCTTGACAAACCAGGCGTTAGCCTGGTCCAGCGGCGCATTTTCATCAACGAAATCGGTGGTCTTTGTTAAAGGTTGAGAATTTAATTTAACGGGTGCCTGCTCCGCTGTAGAACGATAGACATTAAAGGCAATGTTCTCAGGATCGGCCTTGAGCAATCGCCAGCCTAAATATACCTTGCCTTCTCCCATCGATATAGCGAGCATGCCGCGATTGAGTTTTTCTTCGATACGCTCTTCGGCCCAGCCCAATACAGCATCCGGATTATAGAGAGGGTCCATTGCATAAAAATTCAGGTTCGGCGGTATCTCTTCCGCTGTCAGCTCTCGGAGCCCGCGCTCGTTATTTTTCGGCGGACGTGTACTTCCCTGTCCTATGCGACCAACACGCACCCGTCGCCGCCCTGTTTGATCCTGTGCAAATACATTACAACTAAAAATAAAAACCAATAGCATGATGAATAAAACTCTACGGTGCATAGTTTCCTCCGAATATTCCTATCTTTAATCCGACTTGTTGTTTTGAGCGAATTTTGCGATAGACAAAGCGTCCGGTTTTATCCGAGTTCTTGCTCGGCATGTTTAACAATACGATCAATCTCCCGAGACAAAGCATCATCAAGCGGCTGCGGAGTGTGTGTTGTCAGGATGCTTTTGATATGTTCGGCGAGCCGCTCGGCAAAGGAGCTGCATCCCTGACTCTGCCAGCCATCAAAGCTCTGCCTTGTCCATAGTTGGCCAGGTAACCAGAGTTCCCGGCGAAAGTGCTCAACTGTATGCTGCTCTGCCAGGAAATTCCCCGCCGGCCCTACCAACTTAACAATGTCGGCAGCCAGTGTCTCAGCATTTACCTCGAAACCGCCAGCTATTCGCTTGATGTAATTCATAAGCTCGTTGTCGAAAGCCAGCCACAGCAAACTGCCGGCATGGTCGGTTCCGCATATACCGCAGTGACCAAAAGTATCCGCCCCGGCCAGCACACCCAGAAGCATTGAGTTTGCTTTTTCGATACCTGCCTGAGCATCAGGAATTTTAGCATCAGTAAGGCCGACATTGATATAGACGGGAAAACCATAGAACTGTGCTATCTGAGTCATTGCTAAAGCCATCAGCCCCTGCTCCGGTGAGCCGAATGAGCAGATGCTTGTGCGCGGGTCCATAATATGCGGGATACCGCCGTAAGTTATAGCCGTACCCGGTGCAAGCAATTGTGTCACTACGATACCTGCCAGTATCTCTGCATTTTCCTGCGCTAATGTACCGGCCAATGTCGCTGGAGCTGTTGCAGAAGCCATCGCCATCGGACCTATACTCACCGGCTGGCCCGCCTGAGCAAACTCCCTGACTATATCAAGGCCGTCCCTGGGCAATTGCAACGGGCTAATAGGTTCGAGAAAGGCTTCTACCATGGGTTTTGCTCTCAGGGCAGCATCCCCACCTGCAATCGTGCGGTATATTTCCAGAATGTAACGAGATGTTGCTCCATTGCGAATCCAGCAGCGGGTGGGCTTTGCCGTGCCCTTGACCAGCTCACCGGTGAGAAAGACATCTCGATATTTCTCGGACACCTCTTCGGGCTGCGCCATGACGCCAACGATATTGATATTCTCCAGGGCATCACCAAGCCGTATCGCATCCTTCGCATCCTGGATTGTTGCAGGCCGTCTCTGACCGGTCTCTGTATCTATCCAGCCGAATTGCCCCGGACTGGACATTAGAATTTGATCACCATATCCGAATCTCACCGGCTGGCTGCGGTCCCGCCCATATAGCAAGAATTTTTTACCAGCCTTTGAGATGCTCTCCATTACAAGCTTCTCCGGCAGGTACGCTATCCTGTTATCCTGCGACACCTTTGCACCAGATGAGCCAAGAAGCTGCAATATCTCCTCGTGATGAACCATAACACCGGTATCCCGAAGGATTGCTATACTTGCATCGTGTGTGTCCTGAATCTCACGCCCGGACAGACAATTAACTTGTATTTTTGCCATTGTTGATTAATTCGATATAAAAGTCGGCAAAGCTTATGGGAACTTCTAACAATTCATTTTTAGAGGCTCCCTTGTGACATCACAGATTAACATTTAAGAGCTTTTGAATACCGTAGTTTCTCTGGATAAACATATCGGCTGCGGGCAACTGATCACGCGGGATAACGACAGCCGGATTATCCTTCTCAAATTCGATTACATCGTAACGGGATTCGGGATTCAGTTTTTGAGCTGCCAGTATATCCGCAACCGAACGTATAACCATACCATTATACTTTTTAACAATAATTTGCCCCAGCTTACTGTAGCCAAGGTTGATATTCGCCGGAAGAACGTAACTCAGTATCACTATGTCACTGCGTTCGGGAGTAGGTTTGAAAGAAAGTTCCTGATAATTATGAAATAATTGCGGCGAGACCTTGCCGGCCCAGTCATCACCCCATTCAGCCAAATAACCACGAGTAAGCTTTTGAAGGATAAATCCGCCTGTGATGATATACTCCGGCTGTTTATCATATTCGTGATACGGCACGAGCATTTCTGAGGCTTTAAAATTCTTAACCTCGGACTGAACCTGAACTTTATCGCCGTCACGCCAGAGTTCGAACAAAACCTTTTCGCCGGCGGTTTTACTTGTAATCAGATGATTGAAATCCAGCAATTCATATTTCGGATGAATGAACTGGCCATAAGAATTGAGTGCATTCCCATTAATCGCCAGTATGACATCAGCTTGTTTTAGCACATCGCTGCCGGAGCCAAGATTATAAACATCCGTTACATAGGTGCCGGTCTTGAGAGTCGCCGGCATCTTAAGAAACGAACGCATAGAGGGATCAAGAAGCGCCGAAGTGGTAAAGCCAACCGAGCCAAAGCCTTCATAATCGCCCTTTGCAACGGCTGCTAAAAATCTGTTGATTGTCTCGGCCGGGATCAGACCTGCTTCTTTTCTGTCATTGGACCAGAAAGCTATGCCGATTGGTTCTGAATCAACACAGTAAACTTGTCCCGCTCCAGTACGATGGGATGTATTGGCGGCGAGGTAATGGAGACGCTCTTCATATGAAGTGTTTGTTTTTCGAATTATTGCCCGGTCAAGATAACCGCGTCCGTTATATAAACGATTATCCGATGACAGCCAGTAGAAATCCAACTCAGCTCCCTTCCGGAAGTCCTCGGTAAATACAAGCGGCTTCAAAGGCTCGCTCAATACATCAGGATCGAGTTCGATGAGACAGAGGTTGCTTTCATAATCGACAACTTTGATCTTAGCACCGACAAATTCGTTCTGACCATATCTAAGAGCTTTAATATAGGCTAAATCTGCGACATTCCAGGCAGTTGTCAGCACTTCATATTCACCGACGGCACAGCCGCATGCCCAGTTTTCCGTAAGGTCTTTATGTCTCCATGGCTGAGTTTGCTCGTAACCGTAAAAAGCTGTTTCCAGGTAAACAATGGATTGTTTCATTGTTTCGGTTACATCCTCCCGGCGACGTTGGGCAATTGTTGGCTGCGAACACAGTGCGATAACAGCAACGAACATAATAGATATGAAAACTATGTGTTTTTTCATAACTTTTCCTCCAAACGGGCTTCGGCAGGTACCTGGTACTTATTAAGTATGAGCTGTTGTCTGAGCCGGGCTTTTTTGGCATCGATGGGTAATGTACGATTGTCGCCCAGAAATTTTATAGAGTAGAAATCATCGACGTTCTGCTTAAATGCACTGTAAACGTCATCAAGGCTCCAAATCCTGATTCCATTGATGCTCTCAACCGGCCGGCTTCTAAAATCAGCGGCATAAGAGTTGATCTCATCTGGCATTATTTCGGCAAGGACTACATACTCCTTGCGCTGACGGTCGGTATTGAGCTGGATCGAATCAATAAAAAGGTATCGCAGGTAATGGGGCATTTTCGGCCGCCAGTCACGGCCCCATGATTCGAGATAATTTCGTGTTAACGGAACAAACGTCAGCCCGGCAAAACACACATACCGCGGAGGTCGATCATATTGGCGGGCCTGTTCGAGAATCGGTCTGTTCAAAGCCACTGTTGCCATCTTTATCATTAGTTTGCCATCGCGATAGAAAGTAAGCTCCGCCGTTTCGCCGATGTGTTTGGTCTCGATCACCTCAGACATATGCAGTCTCAGGCCGTATATTTGAACTAATCCGTCATTGTCGATGTTATAATTATCGATTCGTGTTATCACATCATCCGGCTGAAGTAACGATTCGACCGAACTGTGCATCATCGTACTGAGCACTATGATACCTTCCTCCTGTGGTGGAACTTTAAGATAATCCTTATAGCTGGCACTATGGAGACCCGGATACATTATGACACCTAATGAACCAAAACCATCGTATCGGCTGTCCTCTATATCAGTGAGAAAGTGCCTGATAACAGTTGTCGGAATCATATAGCCAATATTATCCGCCATTTGCAAACCCTGGAAAGCCACTCCGACAACTTTACCGTTTTGTATAACCGGGCCGCCGCTGTTGCCCGGATTAATAGATGCGTCCGTTTGGATAACCAGATGCCCATCGGCGCCACTGTGAACATACGTATCCGTCTCGATACGTGAGACCACTCCCTCCGTGACAGAAATTCGGTTACCTCCCATCGGGAAACCGTATGTTGATACCGTGCTGTTCACCTTCGGTATTCCCGCAAGCTCCAAAGCAACCGTATCATCAAAAAAACTCTTATCGTCTGGAGTTATTGTTGCAAGGTCACAATCATGACCTACAAAATCAACTTTGGCCGGATAGCGTTTAGCGACATTTTGTTTTTTTAATTCGATGTATTTATAGTCGCTGACGTTGTGGGCATTTGTAAGGATTCTATTTCCTGTTATTATAAATCCTGAGCCGATGCTTTGATTCATCGCTTTCTGTTTCCAGGGTGTTACGTAGTCAAAGCCCTGATGGACGCTTCGGATTAAAATCACTGACTTGTCAAAATCCTGCGGTTCGCTGCTTTGAGATGCGTTCAGGTTGCCCGAAAACACCGAGAACACAACTGCCGTAAACAATATCCACTTTTGAAAATACATAACCTTCGACTCCGAAAAATGCTCAAATCGCCTCGCTGGCCCTGATTCTATTGTAAAAAAACTTTTAACTATATTAAGCTT
This sequence comes from Sedimentisphaerales bacterium, assembly GCA_032250555.1. Lineage (GTDB taxonomy): Bacteria > Planctomycetota > Phycisphaerae > Sedimentisphaerales > Anaerobacaceae > NIOZ-UU13. The sequence goes on along the minus strand of JAVVFI010000014.1, from coordinate 16,753 downwards.
TTGAAAAAAAAATTGAAAGATTATTTCATCTGTAATCCTCAGATAAATGCTGCTGAAGCAATAAAATACCCAATTGAGGTTTCACAAAGCAAGTCAAACGAGCCAAAATTCTGTTCAAAAAGAAAAAAATTGCCTCTGACAGTTTGACAATAGTGTATAATAAAAGAGATTTGGGACTTTTTAGGGTACCCACTTTAAACAAATAGAGAACATAGTTAGGAGGGTATAATCATGGATGCGGAATATTACTCTACAAATATATTTAAACCTATTCCGCCAATTCCAAAACATTTTATAAGGTACATTGGGATTTTATTATTAACAACAATAATATTCCATGGTTTAGCTATTAAAGCAAAAGCGACACCTGTGCTGTCAGACTTCTCTCGTGCTGGTACCTATATTGATAACCAGTGGTATTCTTTTTTAGACCACGGGCAATATCAATATCTCGATAGAGGACAGTATCATTCGATTGGAAAACCGGATTATTTTCTGGGATTCCCTCTTTATCCGAAGATAGACGATAAAGAATTCGACCAATCAGTTGGATTTACAAATATAGTAAATAAAGGGAGGTTTGCTTTTTGGGGTACGCAGGTTCCGATTATAAGGTATGCTCTTTGGAGCACCTATGATTTTAGCCATAAGGATTATTTCTATAACCGGCCATATTATTTCTCAGATAAGGGACAGTATAATTATCTTGAGAAAGGGCAATATAATTTGTTAGGTGTATTACCTAACTCATTTAATCGCACTTATTATAGAAATCAACTACAGACCGAAACTACAACAACAAATGTAATTACGAATCCGGAACCTTCCACAATCGGATTTTTCGGACTTGGAGCCATAGTAGTTATCGTATTAAGAAAGAAAAGAAGAGTAGTTGGATTAACCTGATTTTTTTCAGTAATCCTTAAACTTTCTCATCCATGCAGGCCAGTCACCCGGCACAACCCCCCCGGCTTTTGTCCAAGGATTACGAGTATCAAAGCTGCGGTGCCAATTTAACGTCCAAAGTTCCTTCAGACCAACTTTGCGAGTTGACCAGTCCATAAAGACTACGTTTATCTCCCCGTTGTGCCGATTCGTCGTTACACGCCTCATACCGCCACCGAACGCCCAGAGGAATTCTCCATCCTGGTCCGGGGGCGGATCTAACGGCTCGGGCCGGACTAACATGAAACCGTTATCCATAAATACCGGTATCATGCTCGAATTCTTTTGACCGGTCCGTCGCCATTTGTTCTGAGGGTCATGTGCGCCATTAACCAGGTCACTGTCATTGACCCACCAGTTAATCCCGTAGCTGCCGATTTTATATATCGGATTTCGCAGATATGTAAAATCATTGGGATTGGTTTTATTAACGTCCCATGCCACCCAGGGCATGGTCCCGCCCTCATCAACGGTACGCTTGGCCCTTGGGCAAAGGCGAATAACCGGTTCATTGTAATAGGGAATCAGCGTATATATCCATGAGTATTGTCCGGTTGTCCAATCTTCATCGATACCCGGCATAAACCTGCCGTCATAGTCGGATGTGTACATCGAAAAACAGATGGACCATTGGTGCAAATGACTCTTGCAAATTATCTCCTTAACCTGATCACGGGCCCGCTGAAGGGCCGGCATTAATATCGCCATCAGTAATGCAATAATTGCAATCACCACCAAAAGCTCTATTAAAGTAAAACCGTTTTTCTCACGCATGACTTTTTGCCTTTACCTTTAGATAAAGATTCAGTTTTATTGATATTCCTGCCGACCATTATTATAGCATATACTAATACTTTGATGCAATTGTATCAGTCCTTAATGCTTCATTTAAGACAAATATCAATTTTCTGTAAAATGTTTCGCTCCTGATTAAAATACGATATTGGCCTTGACAGCAATAAGTTTTAAGCTATAATCCTCTATTGTGTTATACCATATATGCTTTTGTGAGGTGCAATCATGTCGAAGAAAGCTTTTACTCTCATCGAACTGCTGGTTGTTATTGCAGTCATTGCCCTGCTGATGGGAATACTTATGCCTGCCCTCAATATAGCACGAGACCAGGGCCGCAAAGCAGCATGTATGAGCAATATGCGTCAGGTAGGTATAGCCCTGGCAATGTATCAAAATGAATACGAGAAAACTCCTCCGAAAACACATGCCGTTTACGACTACGCCACCCCTGCCGCTCCGGACAATGTCTTAAAACTGCTGCGGCCATTTGTTTACGCCAAGGATCCGGAAGATGCAACCCCGGTATATGCCTGTCCGGCCCTGAAACCGAATCCGAACCCGTCCTATGCTCCTTCACGAGTCAGCAGCACCGGGTACCTCGTAAACTCTGTTGTCATGGGTCGATCAGTGGCGGCGATTCCAAACCCCGGCAGAATCATCGCTATACAGGAAGGATGGTCCCTGTCAAACCATCTCTGGGTCCAGCCTGAACCAAATAACCGTTCCATCGCCGCTCTGGAAGGACGGGAACCCACTATGTATCAGGAATGGCATATGTTCGCCAGTCAAAGCGACCACTCATCATGGTTTACCAAAGAACGCCGGGAACAGACTGCGAATGTCCATAACAAAGGCGGCAACTTCATCTTTTCCGATGGCCATGCCGAATACAGAAAACACTGGGACCGCAGCAGTGGTGATTACGGTCTTGTCCACCCCACAACTAAAAAAAGTCTTCCCTTCGAACCAACCCGTGCAAGCACTACTACAGTCCTCGAGGCGGCCTTTTAGCTGAAATATCTTATTATGATTCCATCTCAAACATCCGTTCCTGTTGACGTCCCAAAAGAGATACCCCCCACTGCCACAACTAATCTCAGGAGAATTACGTGAAATTATCAAATAAACTCATTGCCATCTTACTTCTGATTATTGCTGTTAGCCTCTCCACAAGTTGGGCAAAGTTGTCGGCCGCAAAGACAGGAGACAGTCTTGTTGATTCCAAAGCTCTGACAATCCAGGGAGGATTCGGCCAGGGCATCAATGGCCTGTCCTTTCAGCAGGATGCAGTAATCACCCACGCAGGACACCAATATGCAGGATATTATGATGCCAACAGACAGGTCTGTCTTGCCAGAAGAAAGCTACCTGCCGGCGACTGGAAAATAATTCGTTTCACGGACTACGACTTTAGGAGCAACGATGCTCACAATATAATCTCTATTGGGATTTGCCCAAAAGACGGAACTATTCACATGGCATTCGACCATCATGTCCATCCGCTCCATTATCGCGTTTCTCGAAAGGGCGCTGCCAACAATCCCGAAAGCATCACATGGGATGCTTCTCTTTTCAAGCCAATTACATCGGAACTGGAAAAAGGCAAACCTATCAAAGTGACTTATCCCCGTTTCTGGCAAACCCCCGAAGGCGGTCTCCAGTTCTGCTACCGACAGGGAGGCTCAGGAAACGGCGACCGCATGCTCGTGGACTATAACGCCCAAACCGACTCATGGAGCGGCACACGACAGATTGACTCCAGCAAAGGCACATTCAAAGACTCCATGGGACAGAGTAATTCCCGATGTTCATACCCGAATGGATATGACTACGGTCCAGACGGAAAGCTGCATGTTACATGGGTCTGGAGAGAGAGCAGTCAGGGCTCAAACCACGATCTCATGTACGCCTACAGCGAGGACCAGGGTAACATCTGGCTAAACAACGCAGGAAAACCACTCGCAGAGCCGCCTCATGTCAATTCACCGGGTATTACAGCAGCCAATATTAGCCGGCTGCATGGACTTATGAATACTCACGGACAGGCCGTGGATTCCCAGGGCCGCATTCACGTTGTAATGTGGCATTGTTCGGACCAAACACTTCAAGCTGCCGGCAGTAAGCCGGGTCGGGAAAGGTGGGGACCGCCGCAGGCACGTCGTTACCATCATTACTGGCGTAGCAGTAAAGGCCGCTGGAATCATCACGAATTGCCCTGGGTATCAGGAAATCGCTCAAAGATTTTCATAGACAAATTCGACAATGCTTACATCATCTACGGTATGAGGCGGCAGTCGGTCGAACTTGCAGATGGACATCTTCACTCCGCCGGAGACCTTGTAATTGCCGCGGCCACGGAGGCTTCGAAGTGGAAGGACTGGAAAGTCATCCATATAGAAAAAGGCCCGTTTATCAATGAAATGCTCGGCGACCTGTACCGCTGGAAAAAAGAGGGTTTACTATCTGTCATGGTACAACAATCACCCACGAAAGCCCATGAACCAACGCCGCTGCGAATTCTGGACTTTTCCTTTGAGAAAAAGTGACAGATATCGTGAGCAGGTTGCCAGAATCGTTAAGACACAAAGTACATGTAATTTTGTAATGAGGATGACATGAAAAAAATTCTTTCAGCACTCATACTTTTAGCACTCCTGCTTATTTTGTTCCCCCCAAGAAAAGACATATTGTCAACAACAAATGGTGGTTTTAAGCGGGATCCAAATCAACCGCAGCATAACCGCCTGGTGCGGGTTGTTACTGTTTCGCAGGACGGCCTGGATGAAAAGCCCGGAAAACCAAGATTGGACGCGACAATAACACGGCTTAATCGAGCGGCGGCATTTCAGCCGGATATTGTTTGTCTGCCTGAGACAGTTACCCGGGGCAAACCGGAAGTTGTCCCCGGCCCCACAACTAATCGTCTTTCCAGATGGGCAAAAGAACATTCCTGTTATGTAATCTGCCCTATTACCACTCGCTCAGAAGGAAGAATATTCAACTCAGCTATTCTCATTGACCGGCAGGGAAAAATCGTCGGTACGTACCATAAGATTCACCCAACTGAAGGGGAACTTGACAACTCGATTTGCCCAGGAAAAATCGACCCGCCGGTTTTCCAAACGGACTTCGGCATAATCGGGATACAAATTTGTTTTGACGTAAACTGGCACGCTCAATGGCGGCGGCTTAAGGAAAAGGGAGCTGATATTATATTTTTCGCTTCGGCTTATCCCGCAGCACGCCAGTTGAAAACACTTGCCTGGCTGAACCAGTGTTTTATCGTTAGTTCCACAATGACACGTGCATCGAGCATATTCGACATCACCGGAGATATCATCGCAACAACCGGCAAGTATCGCCATTGGGCCGGGGCTGTACTGCCCATCGGAAAAAAGCTGTTCGAGATTGATTTTCACATCAGCAAAATGCGAAAAATCAAACAAAAATACGGCTCAAAAGTGTGTATCCAATGGTACCACAACGATGACCTAGTCTCGCTTGCATCGCTCGATCCCGAATTGACCGTCACCGATCTGATCGATGAGTTCGAGCTTACACCGCATCCCGACTATATTCGGCGAGCGCAAAAAGCACAGGACAAACGTCGGCCGGCTCAGACACCAACGCAGCAGTGAAATTTCACACAAGCCGCAGGTGCTACTGCGAGCCGGCACTTTTACAGTTCATCGAATGCAGAACCGGCTTATTCTTAAATTTCTGTCCACTGCCCGGCAACAGGTACGGTGAACTGACCATTCATGTCCGCTTTAACCGGAGCAGCACTGACATAATCCAAATCATCGAGGTAATCACAGAACTGGAACCTGGACTCCATTATCTGCTCCCAGGTGACCTCTTGTCCGGTATGGCAAGCGGCCCGGCCCATCAGCGATGTCAGATCCGAGTAAACAGCACGCCTTAATTCATTATGCGGCCGGTCTTCGCGAATACTTTTAATCAACTCGTTCCACTCGTACTGCCACGGGCTATGCGCATCCTTTGTCGGTGTCCATGAAATGTTGTCTTTCTCAATCCGCTGGTCCTTGAACATATGAACCGTCGCAGCATGTGTCCTGCCGGAGAATTGTGCGGCGCACTTAGTGCCGTGGATAAAAGTAGCAAATTCATTGCGCGCTTTTTTCATTCGCCGAAAACCACAGAACGCCTTGGTGCCGTCGGCAAATGTGTACTCCATTGAGTAGATGTCGATATTCTGTCCATGGTCTGTGCTGTTGGGCTCACGTCCACCCATACCGACTACCTTGACCGGCCAGGCGTCTTTAATCCAGCAGCACTCATCGATCTGGTGGATCAGGTTATCAACCATGTGGCCCGAGCCAATCCAGTACAAATGGATTCTACCGAACTGAAGCTGTTCCATCAGGATATTGGATTTATCACCCTGGCTCTTCATCCAATTACTACCCCCAAGTCGATTGGCACGAATCAGCGGTATATCACCCATCTCACCATTGCGGATTTTTTCAATCAAGGCCTGCCGGGCCGGTGAATGACGGCACTGGAGCCCTGCGGCGATCTTGAGGTTCTTTCCCTTTGCAATTTTATCAGAGCGGAGCAGCCGATGTAAACCGCCCGGATCGGAAGCAAATGGTTTTTCAAAAAACACGTTTATACCCTTACTGATGGCATACTCAACGTGCAGCGGGCGGATATAGGAGCGCGTCGTACACATGGCAACGTCCCCGGGCCTTAAGATATCAATGGCCCTTTTATAACCATCGAAACCACGGAACTTGCGGTCCTCAGTAACGTCAACTTTGTCGGGAAATTTCTTCTTTAGCGCCGTGATTGATTTTTCCATCTTCTCACTGAGCAGATCGGCAGTAGCGTACAGCTTTACCGGCCCCTGGCCCTTAACATTCAGGGCATCGCCTACAGCGCCGGTGCCGCGCCCGCCGCAGCCGAGCAGTGCCAGACGAATCGTGCTATCTTCACCAGCATAAACACTGGGCTGGATACTGCCGAGTACGGACGCCCCAACTGCAAAGGAACCGCTCTTCTTAATAAACTGCCTGCGATTGAGTTTGGACTTAGTCATTGTTTACCTCCTGGATTGATTTTGGAATTAAAAAGATTTTCCATTTAATTTCATAAATAGTATTCCTTAGCTTTAGCGTTATATAATACATCGTATTGAATCTTATTTCAATATAAATGACAACACAAACTTCATTGCAGGCCAGTTTTTACAACAAATACTAATGAAACAAAGCCAAAAAGAACACTTTTTGCGATTCTACTCTCTATTGTTTTGTATTAATCTCTGTAAAGTGAGATAAATGGGAAGCTACTGTTATTTATAAAGCAGGCAATAATAAGATGTAGGTAGCTTTTAGTGTTTCTTTATTTTTCCTTAAGAACATTAAAACGAAGAAAGTCGTAGGATGTTACACCTAAAGCCAATTAAACATTATTGACACGATTAATGAAAGTATAGGAAAACAAAATATGAGCAAGATAACAGAAATTGCCCCAGATGTTTTTAAGATTGCCACCTTCATTGAAGAAATAGATCTTGAGTTCAATCAATTCCTAATAAGGGATTATGAGCCTCTTCTTTACCACACTGGAATGAAAGGACTTTTCCCGATAGTCAGCCAGGCCGTTGCCG
>JAVVFI010000014.1:0-9368 GCA_032250555.1 Sedimentisphaerales bacterium | reverse complement strand
GGCTTAGTTGATCCCGCCTCAATACGATGGATAGGATTTAGTCATTTTGAGGCGGATGAATGTGGTGCCCTCAGCCAGTGGCAGAAAATTGCTCCGGATGCCACGGCAATATGCAGCTTCGTATCGAAGGTCGTAAGCGTGGATGATGTCGTCGCGGAGCGCCCGGCCAGGGCTTTGCAGGATGGTGAAACAATAACAACGGGCAAGTTGAGTTTCAGGTTCCTTCAGACACCGCATGTGCCTCACGCATGGGATGCAGGCCATCTGTTCGAAGAGACCGGTGGCACACTTTTATGCTCCGATCTCTTCCATCAGACCGGTGCCGTGGAACCTGTAACAAGTTCTGATATTGTAGACCGTTTCAAACAGACGCTGGTTGAATATCAGAAAGGACCTTTTGCCAATTACATGCCGTACACAACCAACACAGAGACATTTCTAAAACGTCTCGCCAACCTCAAGCCGAAAACGATTGCACCGATGCATGGTTCAGCTTATGTAGGTGACGGCGAATCTGCGATACTCGATTTGGCACAGGCCATGAAAGAAATATTAGCTAAATAATTACTCCTTATGTTTTCTTGGCCTGCTGGCGTGTTGCTACCGACAGAAAAGCAAGCGAGCATCCGCCGGTGACAAACTTGGATATACGAAAGACTATTGTGATGGAACACTTATCTTGATGAAAACATTTTCCGGTTCGCCTTCACAATCGACTGAGTAGCTTCCCGGCCCGTTAAGAACCACAGTTTTACTTTGTAATTGGCCGGCGATTTTGTAGCCGTGTTCGATACATACCTTACTGGTTGGTGAATTCTTCGGAAGCAGGTGCAGACACGCTCGGATTGTATTGAGGCCCGGATTGCCTGTAAACTTAATATATACCTGTTCAGCCGGAATATCCATAACAACTTCTTCATCCCAGTTATACCGCCAGTGATTTACCCAGGTCGGAACCGAAGATGTGTAAATCTCTTTGAAATCGGCAGGCCCGTAAACTGAGTAAGCTATACGATTGTCTGTTTCTTTGGCCTGCTGGCCCTGGTACGTCCTGAAGGTCGCCCCGGTGGTGAACCACACTATTTTCATCCCTTGAGGAGCAATCAAGCGCATAATGACGTCACCCCGGATACGGCTCGTATTGCGAGCCGGGTCATAATCATCCGGCATCTTAATAAGATATTTCTTCAGGTCTTCGGGCTCGGCGGTATTGGGATTTACCAGCATCGGGATTGTGGCAAGGTTGTAGCGGTCGCCGATGTCATACTGAAAACGATTCTTTCCTTTTTTCAGCCTTGGCAGGCTGATGGGCGCTACCTGCACCCATGTATCAATTTTAAGAGATTTAAATGCCGCTTCTTTCCCGCGGCCGAAAGTGGTAAGTTTTAAGAGATAGCCGTAGGTTCCTTTGACCATTATCGTCAAATCAATCACGGCCTTTTTATCAGGCTCATAACTACCTGCGGCCTTCCATGTCAATCCATGATCCAGCGATACGGCAGCTTCAAAAGGCAGGAAAGATTCTATCGTCACAACCGAGGCATCCGAATCGTCAGTTAAATCTTCCAGCTGATTGATTTTCGCAACAATAATATAAGGCGTGAAAACTTCAAAGATAGCTTCACCATCTCCGGTCCTTTCCAAATGTAAACCTTTTTTTCCGGAGATTAGATTTTGTGCCGCATAAATCCCATCCACAAAATCAGTTGACTCATCAGACAGGTTCGGGGCATAGTGAAAGAGCCCGTTCCCATGGTTCCACCGCGTAAAATCGCGATGGTTAGGTTTCATGCCGACAGGTTTTTGCCGAATGAGAGCATTGACCCATTTGCTTGTGTTGTACCGGGGCAGATGGTTCCAGCGTCCTCCCTGCGGCGCCCACCACCGTGTGAATGACTCGCCCTGCCGCAGAAAATAATCCATTGTGTGGCCGGCCTCGAACCAGCGGTAATAGTAATTAATTTTGCTGTCGCGATAAATCTCGAATACCTTGTTCTTGTCCGGCTCATTCGGAAAAAACGGCTCTATCTTTACCGGCGGTTTGGTCCAGATGCTTCTGTTGCGTTTGGCTTCATCAAGGCTCACCACCGTGCCGTTAGCGTCCGTAAGAACTCCCCGCACATCCAAGTCGTAGTAGTGCCACGCATCATCATACCAGAGTTCCGTCGCGCAGTGGTTCCACAAATCAACACCGAACGAACGCCCCTGTTCAAAACCAACACCCTGAAAAATACCATCCAGCACAGGCCCGAATATCCCGCAATAACCCATATTGTAAACGTTCAATATTTTCAGAGGATCGCGCACCGTCGCATATTCGTCAAAAGGATCCTGCCCTTCGAGAACTTCGTTGAAATGATACAGACCGGTTTCATAGCCGCACAAATATTTCCATATCGCCAGGGCGAGTTCGTTGCCCTCTTTATCCCGCCAAGCCGGGAACTGCCTGAAACGTTCCAAGTCCGTGACGTCGGCCGTGTGCTCACCTGTAAGCCGAATGCAGTTGACCCTTGCGGAAGATACCATCGGCATCACACCCAGTATGAGAATGAGAACGACCACACAATAAATCACTCCTCTATGCCTGCATCCTGGAGAACACATATCTATCCCCTTCATCCACCCGCATCAATAATCTTAGTCTTACATTTGGGTATCGCAGATAAAAACTTCTTTCCATAAGGTTTGCTGACTATTCTGCTGTCCAAAATTACAACAATGCCGCTATCGCTCTTACTGCGAATCAGCCGGCCGAAGCCCTGCTTGAACTTTATAATCGCCGACGGCAACTGGTAGTCAAAAAAAGGATTGCCCCCCTGCTCTCTTATCTGCTCAAGCCGGCCGGCAAGCAGGGGCTGGTCGGGAACTGCAAACGGCAACCGGGCAATAATCACATTAGAAAGCATCTCGCCCGGTACATCAACCCCCTGCCAGAAACTGTCCGTACCAAACAGCACGCTGCTGCCTTGGGCCTTAAAACACTTCAAAAGAGTAGTCCTGTCAACATCCGCCCCCTGCTGCAGTAACGCAATATCATTTTCAGCCAGCCAGTCGGAAAGCTTGCCGGCTATTTCTTCGAGCATTGCGTAGCTGGTAAAAAGCACAAACGCCCTGCCGGAAGTTTTAAGTATATATTTTTTCAATACCTCGGCGGCCGCCCCGGTAAAAGCGCGTTCGTTCGGATTCGGCAAGTCTTTTTCGATATACATAGTGACCTGTTGTTCGTAATCGAAAGGCGAGCCGAGCTTGACTGCATCGAAATCCTCCAGGCCGATCCGGCTGACAAAAAAATCAAAACCGCTTTTTTCTCCCGCTTGCGCCGTACTCAAAGTCGCACTCGTCAGTATCACAGATTCGTACTCATCGAACAGACACCTTTTCACATCCGGCCCGACATTCACCGCGGCACTTCGCAGACGTGTAGTTCGGCTTCTGCCGCTGCTGACCTCGACCCAATAGACATAATCCGGCTGCTTCTGCATCAGGAAATTCTCGAAATCGTGCACTAATCCTTTGCACCGGTCATTGAACCGCATAACCTCGAATTTTTCATCTACGTCTTCTATATGCTTTGCAAGCTTGCTTAATTCCGAGCTGAGGTCCTTAAAATAACCAGAGATTGTATCCTCGATAAAATGCTTATAGCATCGGCCATTGGTTTGGTCTTTTACTCCTTCGTACCAGTTGCGAACATCTTTAAGAAAATTCGTGCTCTTTCTCCCGGCCCGGCCGACGAGGTCGATCGCTTTATCAGCATTCATGTGGGCCAGCAGCCCTCTATGTGTTCGGGGATTGTAAAGGCCATCTAACATATATCTTATTCTGTGATTACTGATGTTTATTCCAAAATGGTCTTCGGCCACATGCTCGATATTATGCGCCTCATCAATTACCACAAATTTATAATCAGGCAGAATCGAGGCTCCTTCTTCTCTGAGCACCAGGTCACTGAAAAAAAGAGCATGGTTGGCAATGATAATATCAGCCTTATCCAAACGCCGCCTGGCCCGCCAATAAAAACAGTTACGAAAATGAGGACACTTACGGCCGCGGCAATTACCGTGCTCACTTCTGACTTTGTCCCATACATGGCTTTTCGGCAAAAACGGCATGTCACTCAGTGACCCGTCTTCGGTTGCGCCGGCCCAGTTACTTATTTCTTCGAGCTCGCTGCCGAAATCATCGAAAAGACTTCTTTGCCTTCGCAGGGCAAATTCAAGCCGGCGTTTGCAAAGGTAATTGCCCCTGCCCTTGGCCAAAGCTGCTGCGAACTTTTGATCAATACAATCAGCCAGAAATGGAATATCTTTATTTATAAGCTGCTCCTGGAGCGTAATAGTATAAGTGCTGATTACTGCCTTCTCGCCCGTACGGCAAACATACTCGATAGCAGGAATAAGATATGCAAAGCTCTTGCCTACACCGGTACCCGCCTCAACAGCCAGGTGACGGCAGTCCAGAATCGCCCGTTGAATAGCACCGGCCATTTCAACCTGTTCAGGACGCACTTCGAATTCCGCAAGGGATTGCGAAATACAACCCGCAGGGGCAAATGCTTCTCGTATATCCAAATATGTATTAGGCCGTATCATTATTATGTAATCATAGTACAATCAGCGTTCGTTGTCCACTGAGCAAAGCGCAGTGATTGGATAAGTAGCTGAAAGTTGTTGCGTGAGTCGGGCCTGATGCCTACAATAAACAAATGGCAAGTTTCTCATAGGAAGGTTATTTATGATGTCCTTTGAAGTGGCAGGACTAAAATTTCGCAATCCATTCGTGGTCGCTTCCGGCCCGGCGACAAAGCATATCACACAGCTCGTCGAGGCCGAACGGTGCGGCTGGGGAGGTGTCAGCCTAAAGCTCGCCATCGAACCTGCCCCCTATATCAATCTGGATCCAAGATACGGATGGTGGAACAAAGAGCAGTACCTGGCCTTCTCCGCAGAGAAGCGACTGACCCTTGATGAAGCCCTCAGACTTACCGAGAAGGGCAGAAAGCAGACTAAGGAACTCATTATCCTGGCCAATATAGCCTATACGGGCGACAAAGGTATGGACGGCTGGCTGGATATGGCGAGGAGATTTGTCGCAGCCGGCGCTCACGGCCTCGAACTGAACATGTGCTGCCCGAATATGTCTTTCAATCTAAAGGTTTCCGGCGAGCAGGAGCATACCGCTCAATCCGGTGCCAGTCTCGGACAGAACGCAGAGATTGTGGGCATGGCAACCAAAATAATTTCAGACGCCGTTGACGTGCCGGTCTTCGTGAAGCTTACGCCCGAGGGTGGCGGGATCGCCGATGTCGCGCAAGCCTGTTTTGAGAACGGGGCCAGTGTGGTTGGCACTACGGGCAATCGCCTGGCGATTCCCGATTTCGATATCCACAATCCCAATCGCGGCCCATTCCGGTTTCAGGTCGAGCCCTCGATGGCATGTTTTTCGGGCGGATGGGTGAAGCCGCTGGCGCTTCGCGACGTCTTCGAAATGCGCAAGAAGGTCGGCCCGGTACCCTGCATTCTCGGTACCGGCGGTGTGCGCAACTATGTCGATGCCGTTCAGATGATGATGTGCGGCGCCGACATGATCGGTATCTGCACTGAAGTGATGCTTGGCGGATTTGGTTTTCTCTCCGGTCTGCTAAAGAACATCGAGAAGTTCATGAACAGGGGCGGTTATGATTCGTATAGAAATTTCCGGGATATGGCTGTCGAAGCCATCACCCCGGCAGATAAACTTACGCTCGAGGAGGTGTATGCAAAGGTTGAGCCTCAGTTGTGCGACGGCTGCGGCCGTTGTGAACGGATCGGCCATTGTTACGCCATAACTATAGAGGACCAAAAGGCAATTGTGGATCCGGGCCAGTGTACCGGCTGCTCCACATGCCAAAATGTATGCCACGCAAACGCTATCTCCTTCGTCGAGAGAGGATTGAGGAAATAATATGAATAGACGCAAGTTCATTAGCACTGCGACATCCGCACTGATATACACAGTCTGCGGCAGCACTTCACTGGGTAAGGATGATATCAATAAGGATGCCAAGCCGAATATTCTGTTCATAATGACGGATCAGCAGCATGCAGGCATGATGAGCTGCACAGGTAACAAATGGCTAAAGACCCCTGCTATGGATAGTCTATCGAGAGAGGGTGTCCGATTCGAGAAAGCGTACTGCGCTAATCCCGTGTGTACGCCCAGCCGCACAAGCATGGCGACAGGTGTAATGCCCGGGCGTCTCGGGGCATTTGATAATGGTTCGGGGATGAGAAAAGCAGCAATCCCCGATGAGGTGGATAAAAACTCGCTCGGCAGGATAATCAAACGGGCTGGATACGATACGTTCTACGGCGGCAAGGTCCATATGTGCAGTGCTCTTGATCCCCGCAATGCCGGTTACGACGAGTATTTTCGAGACCAACGCGACAAGCTTCCCGGTGCCTGTATCAGGTTTATGAAGAAGAAACGCAATAAACCGTTCTTCGCTGTAGCATCATTTATAAATCCTCACGATATTTGCTTTGCGTACTCCGCTTATAAAGGCAAAAGCAGGAATAATATGGCCAGCGTGGACAAGCTGTATCAGCAGGCATTGTCACTTCCTCTGGATCAGTTGCCGCCGCTTCCTGAGAATTACACAATCCCTCAGGATGAACCGGAAGCAATTGAAGCTCATTTAAATCCCAAAGCGGTGACCCCGGCCATCACCATGCGCAAGAAATACGATGAAAGGCAATGGCGGATCTATCGCTGGATATACTGTCGTCTTACCGAGCAGGTCGATAAACAAATTGGCAGGATCCTCGATGGACTTAAAGAGGCCGGACTGGAAAAAAAGACACTGGTCGTATTCACCAGCGATCACGGAAATATGGATGCAAGCCACAGGTTAGCATCAAAGGGTCTTTTCTACGAAGAATCGGTGAGAGTTCCGTTGATAATAACATACAAAGGCCCCGCCCCAGGAAAAATAGATAAGGAGCACCTTGTTTCTACGGGCCTTGATATCCTGCCGACACTGTGCGATTACGCGGGTATCAAACCACCTGCACATCTCCTGGGCAAAAGCCTTCGGGAGATAGCAGAAGGAAAAACGGTTAATAAGCGGCGCACCTATGTCGCTTCTGAAAATGGCTGGGGCCGAATGATAAGAAGCAAGAAGTTTAAGTACTGTATCTATGACACCGGCACAAACAGAGAATTTCTCGTTGATCTTGAGAACGACCCAGGCGAAATGCGTAACATAGCCAATAATCAGAGGTACAAAAAGGCGCTGGATGTGCATCGCCAATTCATGAAGGAGTGGATTCAGATTTCCAAAGACACCGCCGGCTCGAAGTATCTTAAAGTGCAGGCAAACATATAATTTAATAGCTTGACACAAGAAAGAACATGATGGAATCCAAAAAAACAAAAGATGATATGATTGATATAGAAGAAACTAATAAATATCTTAATACTCTTAGTGCTGCAGAGAGGATAAAATGGGCATATAAACGTGCACCGGACAAACTCGTAGCTACTACGAGCGGCGGAAGAACTTCCCGCATACTGCCCAACCTGATTAAAGAAGCACTTGGCTTTTCAATACCGACAATATTTATAGATACAGGACATTATCCTCCTGAAACATATAAATTCATAGCGCAGATGCATGATGCCGGGATTGACATCAGACCTTACGGAGCAGGTATGTCCCCTGAGTTGATGACCGCCATATACGGCGAGCTTTGGAAGGAACATGGAGGGGACTATGAAATGTTCCTGGACATCGTGAAGCATCGCCCCCTTAATCAGGCTTTTCAGGAATTAAAACCACATTATTGGCTGAGAGGATTAATGGGTTTTCAAACAGCGGAACGGTCGAAGAGACCGGTGCTGGAATATAAAAACAACCTGTACCAGCTTCATCCCATGATTGACTGGAGCCGGCAGCAGGTAAATGACTACTTAAAAGAGAACAATCTTCCAGTAAATGAGAGTCATTTTGATATTACAAAAGGCCAGAACCTTAAAAGTGAATGTAAAATTGACGACCACTGTGGTTTTGTCGATGGCGGAGGAATATAATACGGCTATATCCAGGCTTGTATTAGTACATATCTATTACTTCTGACTGTCTTTCTCTAAAAATAATGGTTGGTAAACGGAATCAATTTGATAACCATCCACCCCGGCTTCATTTAGTCTCTGAATGTCTTTGTGTGCTAATTCATAGTGCCCCTGCTCAGGGTAACGGAATGTGTTGATAGCAGGAATCACATAGGCGCCATTGCGCTGTAAAGGTTTAACCATCTCACTGGTCAGGCTTGGGGGCAGCCCGAACCAGAATTTATTGCGCAAATCACAGGACAATCCCTGCTGAACTTTTTTGAACTCGTCCTGAGTGACAGTCAACAAAGCAATTTCCTTTAAGTGCCTGCGCAGGTCAGGATCTCCATTAATTGTAATGCTGGAGTTTTCATAACCATGCTTTTTGATAAGAGTAACTATCTTCTGAAAAAACCTTTCATCTCCCGTAATTTTTACGTCCAGCATAAGTCCAAGTTTCAATGAACGGCAAAGACTCAAAGTCCGGTCTAAAGTGCAAATCTTCTGGTCTGTATTCACATAAGCAATTTTTACGATCTCGCTAACGTTAAACTCTTCTATACTTTTATCGATACCGCATGCTTTTCTCATGTCGTTATCATGAAAAACAACGGGTACATTATCCCTGCTTTTGCGGATATCCAACTCAACCATCGCATAACCCTGTTGTTTAGCCAAACGGATAGCGGCAATTGAGCATTCCGGACTTTGAGGTGTTATGACCCCTCCTCTATGGGCAATCAAGATCGGTTTTCGGCTTCTTACAGAGTGGGAATCACGAAAATCAATCAAGCTGTTTTTCCCGGATTTTTCTGTTGTGCACCCAATCTGGACGGTTGACAAAGCCAGAGAAATTATAATGAATTGTATTATTCTTATTTTCATCATTTTGTTTTCCTTAAAACCGGGATTTCCCATTTAGCTTCATAAGCGATACCACCGCTCATTGCAGGACTCATAATAAACTATCATAATGACATCGGCAACTCGATTTCAACTATGCTGACCGTTATCCCGACCTCTTCTACATATCGGGCTTGCTCTTTGTAGAGTATGGCGAGTTCTTGCATGGACTCCAGTGTCGAGGGATGGTTAGGACACAGCGTAGCTTGTCTTTAGCTGAAAGGCCCGCACCAACCTTGTGTTGATGCGGGCTTATTCTTTGAATCATCTGTTTGCTTGTTTCGCAGCTTTAATTCTTAATCTTAGCAGTCAGAATGCCTTTCATGGCGGCTGCCTTGACATGCGAGGGCAGGTCACCGCCCTTGAGCTCATTG
>JAVVFI010000149.1:0-11690 GCA_032250555.1 Sedimentisphaerales bacterium | reverse complement strand
GTTGCCTGCCACATCGGCCCAGACATGGTCCACACTTTTGAGGCAGTCACCTCGGGTTGCGATGAATGCCACGGTGAGGATTTCGATATCGATGCCAAACAGGGTGAGGTCGAAGAACTGATTGTCCAGCTTGGCGATTTGCTGAAAGCCAAGGGTCTGCTTGATGAGGCAGGACATCCGGTCGTCGGGATATATCCCGCGGCGCAAGCTTCTGCCCTATGGAACTATATCTTTATCGCTATTGAAGACGGCAGCCTTGGCGTTCACAATATGGGTTACACCAAGGACCTGTTAAATGCCGGTATAGCGGCTCTGCAGTAAGCTCTGTAGCGTAAATGTAGCCACACAAGTAACGGTTGATACCACTTGTATGGTTTGACCGTAACTGTAGTTCATAACAATCTCCAAAACGGAGTAAAGGGCCGGCAAATATTGCCGGCCCTTATTATTTATATAATCTATACAGTAGAGTCACTCTGAAGCATATTCAAAGAGAATCAAAATCTGTAAACCAGTTCTATTCGGCCTGTAGCTTAGCTTCTTCCATTAGGACTTCATAAGCATACCCGGACCCAAAATCTTTATTCAAGACAATCAATCCTTTAAAAGTAACAATGTCACCAACACTGACTTCATCCTGGGTTGTTATCGTTAAATCGAAGTCCCCTGAGCCGCTTGTACCATCCTGAAGGTGAACCCAATTCTTTCCCATGATCGCTCGATTGACTTTTGTGACTTGCCCTTTTATACGAACAGTTTTATTGGAATAAGAATCCCTGTTGGAAAACAGCTCGCCAATTGATATCCCGCCCTCAACTGCTTCAATTGAAATCTCCTTCTTGCCCACAGCAGGTTTCGCTCGATGAGGATTTACTTCAGACTGTTTATTCATCGAGAGAAACGGTTCATTTCCGGAAATTTTACTGACAAAATAGACCGTCTCAAACGTCCTCTGCAATTCCTTGCTTGTAAAGTTTTTCATCTCAAGGGCATCTGCAAAGTATAACGTTGCTCCTGCTTCAATTTCTCGTTTAGTAACGGCAATCCAAAATTCACTATCATTTTCTTTCACCTTCAAATACGTGTAGCCGCTGGTCTGAATGACCTCCTGAACCACTACCGTGTGGGCATTGGCGCCTGCTGCGGTCTGCTGTGGCGCCTGGACATACTGTCCTTGCTGTTCTTCCTCTTTTCCCCGGCAGGAGCTCAACAACAGAGCTGCCAAAATCGATATTGCTGCTAACGTAAGCTTCATATTACATCCTTTGGAATATTTCTATTCATCT
This sequence comes from Sedimentisphaerales bacterium, assembly GCA_032250555.1. Lineage (GTDB taxonomy): Bacteria > Planctomycetota > Phycisphaerae > Sedimentisphaerales > Anaerobacaceae > NIOZ-UU13. The sequence continues at coordinate 10,404 of JAVVFI010000149.1, read as the reverse complement.
TCTTTTTTATGCACGATACTAATGCAAAGTATAACTATCATTACGTCAATAAGGCCCCAGTGTTCAAAAACAACTCAATAGCTTTCAGGTCCATGTGTCTTGTTGTGACATTTCAAATAACAACTCCCATGATATATACCCGTATCTTCAAACTCCGGTCGTCCCGTTGCAGTGTGAGCTCGCACAATAGAAGTGTCGAAATTTATCAGATGCGTATTATTTGTACTTGTTCCCTGCACGGCACTTATTCCGTGAGGATCATGGCACGCAGAGCATGTAATTTGTTTATCCAGATGTTCCTTATGTTTCGGAAAGCTTTCGTTATTAAGAATACTGTTTCGACTATGGCATTTATAGCAAAGCTGATACGAAAATTCACTTTCCGAAGTATAATCAGCCGTGTCATAATTGGCGGCAAGCAGTGGAGGATAATCCGAACCGTGAGGACCTTTGGCTCCGGAATCGTCACTTGAGTTATGGCAGTCAGTACAATATATCATGCTGATAACTGTCATAGGCAGCTTAAGGCTGGGAACATTCTTATTTAAGCCCGGTGATACAACCGGATGAAAAGAAGGGCCAGAAGGATCAAACTCCAGCCTTGTATTCGTCTGAGTTATAACCCGGGTTATTCGAGATTCCACGCGGCCGGGATTGTCTGCATGACACTTGAAGCAAACCTCATATTCATACTGGACCCATTGTGTCGTTCCTCCGGAAACCGTTACACCGGAAATCCCCCGCATTACACCCGGCACAACCGGGGCCTGTGCGAATGTATCTTTGGCAGCGTGTGGATTGTGGCAATCAACACATTCAACATGCTTTGCCGCAGCCATCGGCAATTCTTCTTGATCATGGATACCGTTATATCGAACCACATCATGCCTGGAAAATTTGTTAAGCTGGGCCCTCAGATTGGTTTTTGCCACCGAGCCATCATGACAATTCAGGCAGTTTTCTTCCGACCTGGCAAAATGGAGTAGCCGTTCATGCCCTCCAACAGAATGAGATTGGTGACAAGATAAACAACCGTTTTCCTCAACTGTGGCATATTCACTGCTCTGCAGGAATGAATCATTTGCGATAGAAGCCAAAGCAGTTGAGCTCTCGTGAGCCGAAAGCGCCCATCCGGATAAATCATGGCAGGACACACAAATTCGAGAGCGATTATTCGGCATAACCAGGAAGTTGCCGTATCGGTTATCATGGGGCTCATGGCAAGTCGTGCATTGTACCTCGCCCAATCCATCAAGCTTTAACTGTTCGGGTAAGGTCGATGGCGGGCGAATTTGTACATCCTCAGCCGACAGTGCCGCAGAGTAAACGAAACTGATTGGGTGGTCGTCCGACAAATCAGTACCGAGGTTTGCAGCTCCGGGATTGATATAAGTGCCGCCGGAAAAGTCGCCGTCTATGGATTCGGCCAAAGCCACTGTGCTGTCATGACAACTAAGACATAGTTTACTGGAACCGGTTGGCTGGCCCACATTGGCCTCCAACGAAGAGCTTTGGTAAATTTTATATACAGCAGTGGAAAGTTTATGGCTCCACAGCGGAGTGCCCGCAATGGCTCCGTGCGGGGTGTGACAGAAGCTGCAGGAAGTTTTTCCCCCGGCCACTGCCGTCAAATCGTGCGGCGAACCGTCAATCTGATTTTGAGCTATTACCGTTGACCGGCCCACTGCAATAAACACGAGTACTTTTATTATTTCAGTCCATCCGATTTTCATTTTTCGACCTATTTCATTAACTCGAATATCTGGATTCTTTTATTGAATGTGTCGGCAACATATATTCTATTGCGTCTATCTACGAAGATACCGCCCGGCAGCCAGAACTGGCCGGCTTGTTTTCCTTCCTGACCAAAAGCCATAAGTATCCGACCCTGCTGATCGAATATCTGCACGTTCTCAAACTGACGGTCAGTAACATAGATGTTGCCAAAGCTGTCGGTTGCAATCCCGCAGGGATGAGCAAAATTGCCGGGGTGGTCGCCGTGCTCGCCAAACATATGCAGGAACTCCCCCTGGCTCGAAAAAACCTGTACCCGATAGTTCAGCGTATCACTGACATATAGTTTGCCGCTTTTATCTACCCAAAGATGAGTGGGAAAATTAAACTGTCCGGGCTCAATCCCGCGGGAACCTATAGTCCTGATATAATCGCCGCTCTTATTAAAGACATTAACGACATGCCCTCCTGTGTCAGAGACATACAGCTCGTCTTGCTCGGAATAATATGCGATACCGCTTGGCCTTACGAGACGTTCCGAACCAAACCTGCCGCGGAATTTCCCTTTTCCGTCAAATACACAAACCTCGCGCAGCGCGCTGTCGACAACATAAACCCAGTCATCAACTATTGTCAATCCGACGGGCTTCGATAGTTTCTTTTGCTCGTCAATATCTGCGAACTGTTTATAAGCGCGAGTATTAAGATCGAAGGCATGTACTACACCGCCTGTCGTATCAGCCGCAAATAACCTGCCATACCGGTCAACTGTAACAGCATAAGGAGCGACAAGGACTCCAATTTTCTCTTTGCCGAAGAGCAGCTCGCCCAATCCCTCCGTCCATGAGACTTGTTTTTCCAGGTCCGCCTCAGTCGATATTGTTCCGATATATCTGACACGCGGTTTTTCCGGCGGCTGCGGCCAGACAAGCAGCACATCAGGAGATGAGAGTAACTCTTCCTGATTACCTGTACATCCGCCGCCAAATAACATCAGGATAATGACCAAAAGCTGTAATTGTACAAAGATGATGTATTTTTCGAATATTTTATATTTTGCAACCATATTGTACATTCCCTTGCACTAATCAAAAGAAGCGCTTAAGCCGAAAATACAGAAAATCTCCATCGATTGTATCATTCCTGCGATCAAGCGAGTTTATCTCGATACCTGCGGTAAGGCTCAACTGGCGGAAGTTATATTGAAGTTCAGAATTAAACTGAAAGCCTCTGGTAGAGCCGAACCTCGTATCATCTTCATCACGATAATCGGCGCGTGTTGAAATACTATACTTATCTGTCAACCTGCTGAATATCTCAGCGCCGCTCTTGAATAGCTCAACATCCCGTTTATCCGGTTCATCGAAATCCAGCCAGTGATTTGACACCCTCAGACTTGCCCTGGTATCTTTATTCAAAGGCCAGCTATATCTGCCCTGAAGCATCTTGCTCGTCGAGGGTATCTGAGTTGAGTCTTCATCGCTGTATTCTGCCTGCAAAAAGAGACCTTTGTTTACATAATCGGCGCCTACAGTATTGACCGTAAACTCGTCCGGCGATATTTCCGTTACCGACGAGCTCACATCTTCATCCTGCCGCCGATGGGCATAGTATAAAGAAATACCGTTGCTGAAGCGTTCTTTAATAGTAAAGTTTTGACGGATCGTGTCCTCTTCTCTTTCGGGCTCGATGAAAAAATTATAATCTACATAAATCTCCTGGCCGTTACTAACATTAGGAGGAACGCCCACCAAAGTAAGCATTTTTAGCTGTATCCGCCCGTTTATTTCCGAAATAATGTAATCATCACCAAGGGTATATATATTCCCTCCGGTGTTGTCCGTTACCACAATGGTTGAGGTATCGATGTTTACCCTGTCCAGAGTGATCGGCAACGGATCGGTAAAAATATGCGATTCATCTATCACAATCCCTGTGCCGGCGCCCCCTGATTGCTTGCTTTTGGTAAGACTTGCCGTATAAGTGCTGAACAATGTACCCCATGGATTGTGCTTCCAGTAATTAACGGCGACATTACCGCCATTTTGTTTAATATCACCCTGAGTATCAAGGTCCGTCTTTGAAGTAAAGATGTTGGCTGTTGTAACCACATTGTCATACAGCTTATGCTCAAAACCGGCCCGGCCGCGAGTTTCCTGGTTCTTGAATGTCACTCGTTTTAATTCCGAAAATCTAACGTCATAATGAGTCTGGAAACGCTCGGAGTGCTGGAATCTTAAGCGTTCTTCCCACTGCCAGTTCTTGTAATCGAATGAACCGGACTGGTCGGTATAGTTAAAAAGCGAATCAAGCCTGTTTTCATCTTCACTGCCAAAGCTCAAATCATGCAGTAAAGAATATCTGTCTGTGTCCGTATTTTGTGACGCCCCCAGGCTCCGCTGCGAGATCTCAGTCCTGTCAAAATCAAAACTCATATGTGATGACTTACTAAACTCATGATTAAGAGAATATCTGAAACGCTCATCGTCCCTTTCGAAAAAGTCCGTCGCTAATGAAGTCAGCTCATCCTGGTCGGTTTTGCTGGTATTGTACTGGAATGTCATGGGCGAGGTCTTTGACCGCAGCAATAGAGATGCGCCTTCGGCTTGTCTCTCAGTCCTCAAAGAGCCCAGAAACTGGCGGGCTATCAAATCCTCCGACTTACTCGCATAAAAAGTCGTCGGATAAGATTTTGAACGCAGAAGTTCACCGAATATGTTATAATCATTAAGTGATTCTCTGTCCTTCTCAGACACACTATCTGAGTCGATGCTTTGCTGGGCAAGCCCAAAGCCTACAGCAGCGGTATAGAAGAAAAAATCGGGGTGATATATATCACCCTCGGTTTTCAGCCTGATTCTTTCTTCGATTACTTTTGTTTTACTTTTGCGTTTGTTTCCGCTGGTCCCCTGCTCGTCCGTACGCCTCTCAGCCACCAGCTCCGCCTCACCATGTATTCTATCGTGTCTTAAAAGAGGCCGTTGTTTACCGCGAACATGGATATTGCAGCCTGAAATGAAAAGTACGCTTATACTACAAAATACAAGAGCTCGGAAGACGCTTTGATTGCGCTCCGTCTCAACCTCCCTGCTCCCTGTTTTGTCGTATCGTTGATTCAGCAATTCCTTTTGACTTCCTCAGCAGAACTCATCTAATACTGCATTATTTTTGTCTAATATTGAGCTTATTTTGATTAAAAGTCTTAAATATTTTGCCTCAGTTATCGCTCCTGAACAGGAGGCTAACGTCTTAATGTATTATCTATATTCGTCAGGCAGCCTTTTATTGTTATTATCATCGGCTCCGGAACTAAGCCACTTTTCAAAACTTTAACCAAACCTTCTCTCGCTTTTTCAAATTGACCGGCATGATAAAACGCCATACTACGGTAATAAAGCTCGGCAACATCTCTTTTCCGGCCACTTATGGACAAATTTTTATCAATATTTGCCAGGTCGTCCTTTATAGTTTTCGCAATAGCCGGTGGAATTGAATCATTCTTCAATACTTCAATCAAACCTTCCCTGGCTTTTCCCAATTGGCCCGCATAATAATATGCCAGGCTGAGGTAATAAAGCTCCGCAATTTCTCTTTTATTCATACTAAGTTGACTGTTGCTTATCCCACGCTTTGTTATCGGTCCTTCAGGCTCTGCCTCCGCAGCAGCTTTTTGTTGTTTACCCTTTTCGGTATACCCTTCCGTACCGGTCGCTGCAAAATCCATCAGATTGAGCACCTGCACAATTTTTATCCATTCTTCATTGGTAAAAGTATTACTCTCCTTAAAGTTTCCCAAATAGGCCCGAGCTTCTTTTATTTGCCCTTTCTCAATTAATTTACTGACCGTCCAAAACACTTGAAACATGCTGTTGCTTTCGAGTTCAGTTGCTGGCGCGGCTTCTGTCAGCCCATTCAATTCTTCCGGCTTTTTCGACACAACGGGGTTTTGACCTGGTACAGCCTCGCCGACAGATTCGGTTCCTTCAACTGTGCTATTCACCATTGAAGACGTTTCATTCAAAAGATATTTTATCGAACTGGTATGAGCATTATGGCAATCGGTGCAGGCAAATTGTTGCTTTACCAAATGAGCAGGAATTAAACTCACCGTATCTATATTATGACATAGAAAGCAAAGCTCCGGTTCCGGCTCTATAAGCAAATGCTCAATCCGGCTCTTATGCGGATTGTGGCAAAACAAACAACGTCCAACAGCAACAGGGCCATGAACATATGATGCCGATGTCGTATAGTCGGCATGGCATTCATAGCACAATTCCGGAACCGGCTTCCTCAGATAGGTTTGAGACGAAAACAATCTTTGCCTGCTCTTGTCATGACAGAGGCTGCAGTCTTTTCTCGGTTGATGTATAAACCAGGCCTGTTGGGGACGCCTATTCAAGAATCTCTGAGAATCAGAATCGACAAGCTCTTCCATAGGTTGACCATGCAACGGAGGAACACCCTCGAAGAAGAATGTCAGAATATCATGGTGCTTAACATCGTCACAGCTTACAACAAATATACCCAAAAATAAGAACAGCATTAAACCGATTAATGCTTTTCTTCTCTGAAACAATATGATGCAATAATCTTTTAATCCATACATAACTACGAACACCAGCAGCCAAAACATTATCTATTGCCAACTGGTTTACAGCCTCGGCTTTTTTTATCTTCCCGGGCTCTGCCTTCATCAAATCTGCACACTTTATCTTTTATTCATACTATTGTTGATAATCGCAAGGTATTGCTCTACTGTTTTGGCCATCGCAGGTGGGATTAAGCCGCTCTGTAATACTTTAACCAAACCTTCTCTGGCTTTTTCAAGCTGGCCGGTATTGTAAAAGTTCATACTGTTGTAATATAGTTCAGCGATTTCTCTTTTCTTTTTGCCTTCTTCTAATAAATTATCAATCTCGGCAAGGTCGTTTTGTATTGTTTTAGTCATTGCCGGCGGAATCAAGCCGCTCTGTAACACTTTAACCAAACCTTCTCTGGCTTTACTGAGTTGGCCCGCACGGTAAAACGTCATGCTGCTGTAATAAAGCTCAGCGATTTTTTCCTGCTGCTCAAGCTGAGTGTCTTGAGTACTGGGCTCAGCCTTGGCAGGTGCTGCCGGCCTGCTCATCTGTTGTTCTAATTTTTTTACCGGCTCATTTCTCTGAACGATCTGTCTTTGACTGTCCGAAGTCCCCTGCCCTGCAGTAAAGTTGCCAAAACCGTAAACGCTGATTTTGTTCGGGCCGTATTGATTTGAAACCAGAACCAAAAACTCTATATCCGCACCCGGAACAGCATACTTTCGAAACAACTCTACGTTATCGTAATCCAGGACAATCTTTGCCGGCAAATTCATCATGCCCGGCTCATTGCCGGATAGACCAAAAAACAACAGCAACTGGGCCTGTTGATTATATATCTTGGCCACTTCTGTTGAAGCGTCCACTATCCAAATCCTGTTTTCATTGTCAACCGCTATTCCTTTAGGTCTGACAAACTCGTCAATATTGTCACCCATCCTGCCGATGGTTTTTATGAATTTACCCGTTTGATCAAACAGTGTTATTCGCCCGGCCGCTTTATCAGTTACATAGATATTGTTTTGTTTATCCAGAGCCAAATCACTAATAAGCGAGAATTCTCCAGGAGGTAATTCACCAATGGAATTTATCTTCCTGTCCGTTGTGCTTTCTATACCTATACGGGCAATTTCCCCGCCGGTAGTTTTGTCTAAAACAAAAACACGGTTACTGCCAAAGTCCGTAACATAACAACGAGAGCCGCGAACAACTACATCTATAGGATTAATCTTCGATTCTTTGCCCAGCATGTCACTCAGATTATTATTCTGATCGAAGACAAATACCGCGCCAACTGTTGGGTCCGCTACATATTTGATATCATCGTCGTCTATGTATATATTGACAGGGTTCAACAAACGCTGGTCTCTTGTTAAATAACCAAACGTTCCATTCTCAAGGTCGAGCATTTCGACCATTCTTTTGCCGACGTCACATACATACAGCTTGCCTCTGGAAATCGCCACCCCGTAAGGTTTCGATATACCTTCCATTGTTTCAGGCTCGCCGAGAACAAACTTCTCGAAAGCACTGGCTTGAACAGCTCCAAGATCATCAGGCCCCGAATAAGACTTGAGGAATTGCAAACGCGGCGTTTCGGGAGGATTCGGAAAGAACACCGGTTTTGATACCTGAGGTTCCTCCCGGACAGACGGGCATCCTGTTAATATGCCCGCTATCAATACCAGGCTAAAAAGTGTTAAGCTCTTTAATAATACTGATTTATACATAATCACGAGTATTATTTCGGCAATTTCGACAATAGCGCATAAAAATTAAAAGTCACTTATCTTTTTAAACGCTCAGGAAATGTTATAAATGCGAATGTCTTAATTCCAGGAAATGCCGGAAACCGCATTTAACAAACTGATAAGACTAATTTCAATCTCCAGTTTTAGCCCAGGCACATTATGGTTGATTATTTTAAATGGCACATACGGCACAATTCTGGACCATGCTGGATACCATAATCGTAACCACGCAGCAGTTTCTCCCCGACACCGGATGTATGAACATCATGACAACTGCTGCACTGCATCTTGCTGTCCGGATCCAGCAGGTCTTCGAGAATAGTTGCTCCAATCGTACTGGCTTCGGATGGATCTTTCAAAGCGCCGTCGAGCGTAGCTAATGCTGAATCATATACAAACGAAATAGGGTGAGAACTTGCCAAATCACTGGCACCAAACGTAAATTCCGGATTCATCCACGAAAAGTCGGGATTGGCGCCATCGTGACAACCTAAGCATAGTTTTGAATCCCCGCTGGGCTGACCATCAATAGTCCCCTGAAATGAATCGCTGGAGTACATCGTAGTAAATGTAACAGTTGTCTCAAGCCCGTTCCACAAAGGTACACCTGGCAAAGCCTCAGCATTGTGCGGTGTATGGCATCCGTCGCAGCTAAACAGGTCTGAGTGTGCTAAACCTAATACTGCTGTAGGCGCTAATATTCCAACTAAAAGAGCCAGAATCCCAACTTTCGTCATATTCATTTTCATAACCTTTTCCTCAATCCCTTCTCTTCAACGTGCTTCTCAGGGTACAATCCAAACCTTGAATTCAATTATTCCGAATCAGGAAGTATATTTTCGTAACGATGCCTCCAGAATCATCACACTGCCTGTACTATTATAAGCAATTTCCGTGCCTTAGTCAAGCTGTTTGGAGTCCTTAAAATAGATATTTCTTTAATTTCCTGCCGATAAAAAGGTTATAAATTTAACAACCTTTCTGTGTTTCAGGGCATAGCATCATACAGCCTTCTATTTTCTCAGTTTTGGGAAAACGAATTCTCGATTTCAATATTGATATGAGGTTTTATGCTTATACTTTGTTAAATCTTGTTTTTATTATTGAGTGTTCGGTGCAAATAATTTCCGAGAAGAATGACAACAATCAAAAGCGCAAAAATAACCATTGGGGCGTATGAGCTATAGGCTGCCACATGATCCCGAAGCCGGCGCAGGAACAAGGCCCAGCCGAAGATAGCAACTGAAGTTCCTGCTAATACAACTGGAATATTAATCCGGGCTTTCAGCCCCAGTAGAAAGCCAATGATACAGCCCACTACAGGACCGGTCATCCAGAAAGGTAGCCAAACAAAAACAAACAACCCGATTATTCCATACCTTTGGACTTTGTCTTTGTGCGTTTCGGCGGACTTGTGGAGACGGTCTAACATGTTCCTGAGCCATTTAATCACCAATAGATGCCGCCAGCTAAACACAAAAAGGGGATAGAAAATAAGCACCAAAATCGTTTCAATTATGATACAGACCGTTATTACCATAGCATGTCCAAGTTCCAGCGAGTATCCGAAGGCCATGGCAGCGGCTCGTCCGAACATGATATCAGATGCTGTCATTCCAATAAGAATCTGGGATTTCTCAGGAGAATAAATCAACATAATCCCAAGCCATAAGGTATATATAAACGCCAGTGCAACTCCGATTAGTAAAATACGACCCTCCGGGCTGGATAGGAGAGTTTCTTTAAACTGATGCGCCTTTTGTGAGTTCACCCCATTCACCGGTTGTTCGTTTTTTTCTTCCATCTCTACAATAGACAAATTAAGAGTATCTTACTTTAGCCATTTGCTCAGATTAGGATTGAGTAATTCACTAATTTCAGGCTGATCCAGATTTTCTTTTGTTACTAAGATAGAACCGGTATCAATTCGTCCGGGTACTTTTTCACCACGAAGGTGCCGGACCATGGTTTTTACACCGAGATAACCAATACTGAACGGTTTTTGCACTACAAAGCCGCTCAGATGCCCCGCCTGCAGAGCGGCAATCATTTTCTCGGAACTGTCAAAACCAATGAATTTAATCTTTCCAGCATAACCGGAATCTTGTAATGCTCGAAGAATACCCAGCGTTGTTGGCTCAGTCGCGCAAAATATACCGTCGAATTCAAGTGTTCCGTCGGCTCCGGTAAATCGAGAAAACAAATTCTCCGCCGCCATCAATGCACTTTCCGTTGTCACTCCGGCATACTGGTTCGAACTTACTATCTCGATACCCTCCCATCCCCCAATTCCATCAAGAAAACCATCCTCTCTTTTAGTTGTACTGTCCGAACCT
>JAVVFI010000148.1:0-11766 GCA_032250555.1 Sedimentisphaerales bacterium | reverse complement strand
GTTACGCTTCATACTGACGATGCAACCCTTTCGGTAACTGATAAACGCACGGGGAAAATCTGGCGGCAAAAAGCTGTAACCAAAGGTAAAATAATCCAAAGCACCTCAGCCGAAAACGGCATTGAAATAATCTGGCGTCAGTCGGGCCAGGATATGGACAACAAAACCAGGCTGCTGCTGGATAAAAACCTGCCTGAGTTTATACTGGAACTTTCAGCCGAAGGCAAACTCAATCGGTCATTGAAGTTTCCTCATCCGTTCGTGAGCGAATCCGGCACATATCTGGTGGTGCCTATGAACGAAGGTATTTCGTACCCGGTTGAAGATAAGACAATAAGCCCGAGAAGACTTATCACATACGGCGGACACGGTATCTGTATGACCTTCTGGGGCGTAACGGATGGCCGGCTGGGATATATGGCTATCTTTGAAACGCCGGATGATGCGGCTATCCGTATTCAGCGGACGGATGAAAAACTCTGCATCGCGCCGGAATGGGATTCGCAAAAAGGTACGTTCGGTTATACCCGCAGGCTGCGCTATGTATTCTTCGATAAAGGCGGGCATGTAGCAATTTGCAAACGGTATCGCTCTTACGCTCAAAAGGCGGGCTTATTGAAAACCTTGGAGCAAAAACGAAAAGAAAATCCTGATGTGGACCTTCTGATCGGAGCGGTGAACGTCTGGTGCTGGGAAAGAGATGCTCTAAACATAGTTCGTGAGATGAGGTCTCTTGGAATCGAGCGAATCCTGTGGAGTCACCGCGATCAGCCGGACGTTATCAAGGCAATGAACGAAACCGATGGTGTCCTTTCGAGTCGTTATGATATCTATCAGGACCTGATGGACCCGCAGGTCGTAAAGCAGCAGCTTCGCGGCGTGCATCCCGACTGGACCCAGGACGCATGGCCAAAGGACATTATGCTCGACAGCAGTGGCGAGCCGCGCAATGGATGGCAGGTAAAAGGCAAGGACGGCAAAATGTATCCCTGCGCTGTCCTGTGCGACAGGCAGGCGCCGAATTACGCCCGGCAGCGCGTGCCCGCCGAGTTGAAGACCCATCCTTATCGCTGCCGTTTTATCGATACAACAACCGCTTCGCCGTGGCGTGAATGCTACCATCCCGACCATCCGATGACTCGAAGTGACAGTCGTTACTGGAAAATGGAATTGCTGCGATGTATATCCGAAGAAATGAAACTCGTAACCGGCTGTGAGACGGGGCATGATGCGGCTGTGCCGTATGTTCATTACTTCGAGGGTATGCTTAGTCTCGGCCCGTACCGAATTCCGGACGCCGGTCGAAATATGAGGAAAATCTGGGATGAGGTTCCCGATCGTGTGGCCAAATTCCAGGTTGGCCATAAGTACCGTCTGCCGCTCTGGGAGCTTGTCTATCACGATTGTGTCGTCGCGCAGTGGTACTGGGGTGATTATAATAATAAACTGCCTGCTATATGGGACAAGCGGGACCTGTTTAATATTCTCTATGGTACGCCGCCGATGTTCATGTTTACCAGGCAGGTATGGGACCAATACAAGAATCGATTTGTTCAAAGCTATAAAGATGTATGTAATGTCGCCCGTGCGGTAGGTTACGCTGAAATGACGGACCACCGCTTTCTTACGTCGGACAGAAACGTTCAGCAAACAAGCTTCGCAAACGGTACCACTATAACAGTCAATTTTGGAAGCGAACCGTACCGTTTGACCAACGGCGAGAAGCTCAAAACAATGGGCTACCATCTGAAGGCCGAGCAATAAAATTCTAAACAGCTTCTATTTGTCGTATTTAAGCTCACCGCCTCTTAAGCGTCTGAGCTGCTTGAACCTTTTGGGTGGTTCGAAATCGGGCACTTCGGCAAGGGTCTTTTCGTAGATGGCTTTAATGCGTTTGACAACGTCGGGATACTTCTCGCTTACATCGTGCTGCTCAGCGGGGTCGGCTTCGAGGTCGAACAGCATTAAATATTTCGACTTGTCACCTCCAATCACACCCGGATAATCTTTGGGCTGTGCCTGTTCGTATGGAGCAATTAAAGTCACGCCGTCAGGTCCCCTCGGGTCCACCCGGTCATCTACGAGCTTCGGTACACTGCCCGGTAAGCGGACGTGAAGTTTCCATTTACCGCTGCGGATTATTGCGAGATTTGGGCCCTTCATCCCGAACAGCGCATCATGGGGACTCTTAGCCTTGGCTGAAGTGAGTAACGGCCAAATATTTTTACCGTCAATAACACGGTCTTTCGGTATATCGACTCCGGCGGCCTTGAGGATAGTTGGAAATATGTCAATAGAGCCGGCTGGTGAGTCATTTATGATACCCGCGGGAATCTTACCCGGCCATCGGGCAATCATCGGCACACGAAGACCGCCATCCCATGTACGAGCTTTCATGCCGCGAAGACCCCCTGTGCTTCCGCCATAATAAGCGCCGTTGTCCGAGGTGAAAATTACGAACGTATTGTCGTCAATTCCTAATTGTTTGAGCTTGTCAAATATTTGACCTACCGAAAAGTCCAGCTCACGAATTACATCGGCGTAGAGATCGTCCGGCGTTTCCGGCGTGTAGAAATCCTCCGAAGCCGCAAGTGGTTTGTGCGGCATCGCATGAGGCAGATAAACGAAAAAGGGACAATTGCGTTTGAAGCTGCGATCGATAAAATCAAGGGCACGCTGTGTATAGCGTTTGGTCAGCGTTGCCTGTATAACTGGATACTCCACGACTTTTTCATTTTCGACGAGCTGCACCGGCCGCATATCATTCGAGTACAGAATCCCATAGTACTCATCGAAGCCTTGTCGGCGTGGAAGATACTTAAACGTATGCCCCAGATGCCACTTGCCGATACAAATGCTGGCATAACCGGCTTCTTTGAGCGCTTCTGCTATAGTAATTTCAGAATCGCGCAGCCCGACACTGTTAATACCGGCATCGGGAGCAGGATTAAACACGACACCATTACGGAATGGATATCTACCTGTCAGAATCGTTGCTCGCGACGGGGCGCAATAGGGCGTGGGCACATAGTAGCTGGTCAGCTTGGCGCCCTCGGCGGCCATTTGTTCCAGATTGGGTGTCTTGTTCAGCGATTCTTTCAAGCCGAAACCGCTTATATCTCCATAGCCCAAATCATCAGCGAAAATGATTATAAAATTCGGTTTCTTACCTGTATTGCCCCAACCTAGCGAGCCGGGCAGCATCATTGCTGCAATACTTCCACCCATAAGTGATAAGAAATTACGACGGCTTAAATTTTTATCCATCATGAAACTCCTCTACATATAAATTCAGACAGCAAGGATATAATTACTTACGCTTTTGTTGCCATTCATAAATTGACGGCACTTTCGGAATAGGTCTTGGGGCATCGCCGAGTGGAAAGGCTTTGTTCTCTTTAAATACCATCGGCTTGGCTTTGCCCGCTGTCAAACTCCCATTGCCGCCATATAATCTGTTCCCAATTATTTCAGCCCCTATACAGTCGGAAGTCGCGAGCAATGCCATCGGCGATTTACCGTCCTTGAGGATGAAGACATTGTCCTTAATAATATGGTCGAAGCTTGCTGTTTGAGTTGACACGCCAGGGCCGCTATCGGCGATGAAGCGGTTATAAAGAATCAGCCAGTTCTCATTCATACCGCCCATCCAGAGACCTGCTCTCGGAGAGCTGACATCGCAGTTGTACACTACGTTTCTCGGCCCGTTCGGACCATGTGCCGTGTCCTTAGGCGGTGACGCCCACATTCCGTAACCATAGCCTCCATTGCCCCGGACGGATTCGATTACACACTGTTCGATAAGGTTTTCATTCGTCCAACCCGCATGCCATTGACCATCACTCTCGTGGAACACGCTTTTGCGAATAACACAGCCGCTGGCGGCCCACTGAAAAAGGGGCGCATGCCGCATTTTGAATGTCTCGACGTTTTCTATCAGGCAATCCCAGCATCGGTCCCAGCCGGTATAGGCCGTACCGCCACCGCCTTTGAACCAGGCGTCATCGAAAACGCAGTCGCGGATTTCGCACCATTTGGCCATCGAGCCATAGACGGGAAAGCGGCCGCACTTTTTCACAGTTACATCTTTCGCCCAGCAGTTCCATCCGTTATAAAAGACCACAGTGCTTATCCAAAGGTCCTCTTTCTGTTCTATGCGGAGAGATTCAATTCCGCATTTTTGTATAGGTATTACTTTCTGTAAATAAGAGCCGTCGATAATGGGAAACTCGATTCGCAAAGGTTGATTGATAGTAACAGTATTGTTTTTTATTTCGCTGATAACAACCTCGTATTGGCGATATGATCCCCACAGGCAGGCATTTTGAGTTAGTTTTTTCCATCGCTCTGTTGCGGGCCCGTCAATAAAAATACAGTCGCCGACTTGAAGCCCGTTGGTACTTTCCAATTCCAGCTTCATATTGCCCCGCTTGCCGTCTTTGGCAAGTTTCAATTTTCTTCCGGTCGTTCCTCTGCCCGCAAAAGTAATAGCCGCTCGCGAATCAGCAACAAACAGGGTGTCATTAAATTTCGAGTCAAGAATGATTGAGATTTCACCCGTGCACTTTTTTCCATCCGTGTATTCTGCGATACCTCTTAATACATGTTTGCCGTCTGAAATTTTACCAATAGCATTCCGGCCATATATGGTAAAGGCGAATGTATTTCCCGAATGCGTACTTCGGCTCCATTGGCCAATAACCGTATCCTCAACCATTATCGTCATTTTCATCAGGCCGGCGGGTTTACTGTGCATTTCAATCCGGGTATTCCTGCCTACCTTGCTGCCTTCAGACGGATTAAAAAAGGCCACGCCATTATCGGGAATCGCATATCGAAATATTAAATTGGTTTTGCTGGAACCTTTGCCTCTTATAACCACGTTGTCATGGCGTACCGTCACCATACGGTCGAGATAATAGAGACCTTCGCCAAGCAGTACTGCACCGCCGCCCATTTTACCCGCTGCCTGGCAGGCTTTTGCCAGAGCTTCGGAGTCATCAATTTGGTCGTTTGCTTGAGCGCCGAAATCCTCGATTAATACAACCGTTTTTACATCCGGAATCCCGCCCTGAACACCGCATTTTGTCCAGTTTGGATATACGATTCCGTCCGGGCCGATTACATCAGAGGCAGTCAGTCGGGCCTTCTCATCCGGTTTAATTTTGTACTGTCTTTCCCATGGTATCGCTGGTCCGGTTTTATTCGATGAGCTGCCGATAGCTGATTGTAAGAAAATTCCTGAAAGTATCAGAAAGACAATCGGAGGCACTACAAGTACAGATATAACAGGTCTGAGTAATCGCATCGTGAAATACTCCAATGAAGGGTTATTGTTTTACTAATAAGTATGGCTTACTAATAGCAGAATCGAGGCGAAAAATCAAGGAAAAAGCATCTCGGGCATTGGAGAAGCCGCGAAGAATTTAGGAGAATTACTAAGTTGTCATCGATGAGAGTATTTGGTATGATAATACCGCACGGAGTAAAAACCAGAATCTTATGTTTACGTAAGGAAAGGCAGGTAACGACTCTGAAAAGCAAAAGAACAAAAAAGACAATCGCCATAAGCCGCCGGCAGTTTCTCAAAAGCACAGCAGCCGCAGCAAGCACCGTTTTATTAGCTCCGACAATCGTCCCGTCTTCAGTGTTTAGTGCTGATACACCAAGCAATCGAATAACAATCGGAATGATTGGAATGGGCAGGCAGGCCTATTACTCCAACCTGAAATCGTTCCTGAGCGCATCCGACACCCAGGTTATAGCTGCTTGTGACGTGGATGCATGGAGACTCGACAACGCAAAAAAAGCCGTTGAGGAACATTACGCCAAAGAGCAGGCTTCCGGCAAGTTCAGGGGCTGTTCGATATACAAGGACTTTCGGGAGCTTCTGTCCCGGGCGGACATCGACGCAGTAATGATTTCCACCCCCGACCATTGGCATGTGCCGATGGCTATAGAAGCAGCAAAGGCTGGAAAGGACATCTGCTGTGAGAAACCTCTGACCCTGAGTATCGCAGAAGGCCGCGTTCTCAGCGATACGGTAAAGCGATACAATCGTGTGTTCCGTACCGACAGTGAGTTTCGTTCACATGAATGTTTCCAGCGCGCATGCGAGCTTGTACTCAACGGCCGCATTGGCAGGGTGCATACAATTCGTACCGGAGTGCCAGCCGGTGACATAGGATGTGAGCCGCAACAGGAAATGCCCATACCGAAGGAGCTTGATTATGAGTTGTGGCTTGGCCCGGCACCATCGGCGCCATACACCTTGAAACGTGTTCATGCTCCACGCAATTATGAGCGTCCCGGCTGGATGCGGGTTCTGGACTACTGCGAAGGAATGGTTACTAACTGGGGTGCGCACTTGAACGACATAGCCCAGTGGGGTAACGGCACCGAACTCACAGGCCCGGTGGAAGTCGAAGGCTCCGGCACCTTTCCTACGGAGGGCTTGTGGAACGTTCTGCTGAATTTCGAAATTAAGTACAGATATGCTAATGGCGTTCAACTGTTTTATAATATCAGTCAACCTCACGTGCGGTTCGAAGGTACCGACGGATGGATACAGGCAAATTACAACGATCGCTCACTAAAAGCTCATCCCGAGTCAATTCTGCAATCAATAATTGGCCCCGATGAAATCCACCTGCCTCTTAAAGGCGAAAAGAGAGACTTCATCGATGCCGTTAAAACACGCGGGCAGACGCTGGAGGACGCCGAGGTCGGTCATCGAACCACATCTCTTTGCCAATTGGGACATATTGCCATACAGGTCGGAAGAAAACTAAAATGGGACCCGGACAAGGAACGCTTTATCAACGATGAACAAGCCAACCGGATGTTATCGCGGTTTATGCGAAGTCCATGGCGGTTGTGAGATTTGTTATTTATTATTGGATAGGAAAAATTATGAAGATACAAAATAAAAAGATTCTGGTGATTTTGCTGCTGTTGGTTGCAGTGGGTGTCAGTGCAAAAGAGATTGAGAAAAGTGTTGTTCTAACAGGCAGGGATTTTTCACAATGGCGTGACAACACGGGACAATGGCAGATTGTCGGTGATACATTTGTGAAGCCCGGCAATAACAAACTTCTGAACAGCAAACCGGGTACGGGAGTAATTGTGAACGGGCCAGCAGGCAGGACATCTCATCTTTTCAGCAAAGATGAATTTGGTGATGTCAAGGCCCATATTGAGTTTATGGTATCTAAAGACTCCAATTCCGGTGTATATTTTATGGGCAGATATGAAATACAAGTCTTCGATAGCTGGCGGAAGGACTCCGATTATCCGGGAATTGAGTGCGGAGGTATTTATCAGAGGTGGGATGATAATAGAGAACCTAAAGGTTATGAAGGTCGTTCTCCGAGGGTGAATGTATCTCAGGAGCCCGGTCAGTGGCAGACATTTGACATTATATTTCGCGCGCCGCGTTTTAACAGGAGGGGGGGAAAGATAGCTAATGCCAGATTCGAGAAGGTTGTTCATAATGGGACTGTGGTCCATGCGGACGTTGAAGTCAGCGGACCGACGCGAGCCAGTGCATATAACGATGAAAAACCTACGGGGCCGTTAATGCTGCAGGGCGACCACGGGCCCGTGGCATACCGTAATATCCAGATAGAACCAGCCGGTCCGAATCCATTCTTCGCGATGGATACTGCTACGAAAGACGATAAACATAAAACCGCTAAAGAGCAGGTGGAAATGGTCAGGGAATTAGGATATGCGGGTATCGGAGGCAGGGCGGACAAGGAATTGGGGGAAATGCTCGAAGAGCTTGATAAAAACGATTTGAGGATGTTTGCGGTTTATCTCGGTGCTAATATCGATGCCGATCAGAAGAGTTATGGCCCAGAACTGAAAGAGGCAATCGAACTGCTTAAGGGAAGTAATTCGATATTGTGGCTTTTCGTACAGAGCAAAAAGCTCAAACCGTCACAGCCGGAAGGTGATGCGCATGCGGTGAAGGTTATACAGGAAATTTCCGATATGGCGGCTGACGCCGGATTGCGAGTTGCTTTGTACCCGCATGCCGGCTTTTGGCTTGAAAAGGTAGAGGACGCGATACGGGTGGCAAAAAAAGTTGACCGTAAGAACGTGGGAATAACATTCAACCTGTGTCACTGGCTGAGAACAGAAGATGAAAAGAATATGAGATCGCTGATAATCTCGGCGATGCCTCATTTGTTTGTGGTAAGCATCAATGGTGCGGACAGTGGAGGAAAGGACTGGAAACAACTGATTCATACGCTTGACCGCGGCACATTTAACACAGGTCGATTTTTGAGAACGCTAAAGAGAGCCGGCTATACAGGCCCGATCGGATTTCAGGGTTACGGTATTGGCGGTGATGCCTATGACAACCTCAGGCGTACGATGGATGCATGGCACAAACTCAACAAATCGGGAAGATAAATCAGAAAGAAAGGAAAAGCAAAATGAAGTTTCTAAAATGGTGTTGTTTTGTAATTATTATTTCCGGATTATTTACCAACCTGAGTTGGGCACTCGATTGGCCTCATTACCTGGGTCCGAATTATGACCTCAAACCACTTGCTAAGGATTTTACTGCGAAATCCGGGACCGTAGTATGGGAGACAAATGTAAAGACTGGCATGTGTTCACTTACTATTGCAGATGGTCTTGTCTATACGATGGGTAACAATGGAACGAAAGAGGACAAAGATAAAACTAAAGCGAGAGATTTCGTTTATTGCCTTGATGCAAATACCGGTCAAGAAAAGTGGGCTTACAATTATTCCTGTCTTCTCGAACCTCGTCTGCATCCGGGCGGCCCGAGTTCAACACCGACTATTCATAATGGCAAGGTATATACGCTCAGCAAGCTTGGGCATATTTTCTGTCTCGATGCGAGGACGGGAAATAAGCTCTGGGAGGCCTCGGCTGTGCATTATAAACCAAAGAAACCATGGTGGGGTTTCGCGGCTTCACCCACCATCGTCGGTGACGTCGTTATTTATAATATAGGTGATAGAGGAGTGGCCTTGAATAAAGACACTGGTGAAATTGTCTGGAAGAGCGAGAATAATGTTGTCGGTTACGCTACACCTAAACCATTGCCGTCGAGTATGTTTGGTCGCCCTGCTATAGCATTATTCACAAATGAGGATTTCTTTGTTCTTGATCCGGCAACTGGTAAATCCGTGGCAACCTACAATAAGACGTGGCAGGAGAAATCTAATTGCAATGCCATAACTCCTTATATCCACAATGGCCATGTTTATCTTGTTCACAGCAAGCACGGTATGGCTCGTCTGTCACTTAATGGCAATACATTAACACAGGATTGGCTGTCTGAAGACGGCAAGTATCCAAATGAGTGGTTTGCCTTCAACACCCATGTAATCTACAAAAACTACATATACTTCCTGACACAAAGGCAAAGCGGTCTTAGTTGTGTTAACGCCGAAACTGGTAAACGTAAATGGTTTAATGAAAAATATGATTTCGGGAATTTGCTCCGGGTTGGTAATAAGATGATTATGCTTAGCGAAAAGGGTGAACTTATATGGGGTGAGTTAGGTGAAGCAGCTTTCGAGGAAACTCACAGGCAGAAAATTCTTGAGGGCCTTTGCTGGTCTAAGCCCATTCTGCTCGGAGATATGCTCTACGCTCGCAGCTCTGAGGGGAACATCGTCTGCGTTAAGCTTGAATAGATATTTCATGCAAGGCTGAGGTACGTTAAGATTTCTTAACGTACCAGGGCCTGGATTTCCTCTGCGTTCAATGCCAATGGGTAAATGCGAACATCATCAATGAGACCGGAGAAGAAACTATCTACGTCCAGATTCCTGCCGGCACCAAAATAAAGCCCTCCTTTTGAATCTACAGGGCCCACCATGTCGGTATCACTGGCGACCTCGAATCCATCGGCATATAAGTGACGCTGCAATTCATCAAGATCGTATGTAAGACCGATGTGGTGCCACTGACCATCAGTGACGACTAATTCTGATTGCAGTGGACCATGCTGAAGCTCCATCAACGTGGTGATGAGTGTGCCGTTCGATGGATCTATACCAAGCCATGTGCTTCCCGGTATAGTGATGCGGCCGGCAGTAGCATCCGTTTGAGAAACAATCGTCTGCCCTGCCGCACCCCCTTTTATCCAGGCAAAAACACTAAATGATCCATTAACAGGATTCAACGCAAAGTCAGTACTTACATAGTCATTGATTCCATCGAATTGCAGCACCCCATCTATCTTACCATCGGCCGGTTGCCATATCGGCTCGCCATTGAGAATACCATCTTTGTCTCCAACGCTGGCATGGGCGATATCACCTTCTGATTCGTCAAGTTTCCAGTGAGCGACCATTCGATAGTCCTCAAACAAGTGCTCAGAAATGGAGATCAGATCCTGGACATCTACTATACCGTCTCCAAAAGGTTCAGGAGCAATATCATACAACGGCTCATCTGTGTGCCAGTGGTCAACCATCACGGTTATGTCAGCACCATCGACAATGCCATCGCGGTTCAAATCAAACGGGCTGAGGACTTCGATGTAGAAATGTTCTTCCTGATATACTAAACCCAAACCGCTTGTCCTGCCTGGGACAGCAAAGACAAGTTCGTAAACATCGGCCGGCGTATCGGTTTCGATAAGAAGATCAAAAGTATAAGTAATCGGCGAGAGGGATCCCGATAAACCGGCATTATTGCCGTTGTCTTTGGTAAAGTAAGGCGGATTGCTTACTTCCTGACGAGTCCAGGTGTTGTCGGCGTCGTTGACAGGACTCCAGATGAGCATGTTGCTTGAGCTGTTTCGACGGGCCGGCTTTTCAAAGTCTTTTATTTGGACGGTAAACATATCTTTGCCATCGATAACTCTGACCGAAAGGGTAACGACTTGGCCGGGGGACGCCTTGTAAGTTTTGAGGGGGCCACGAACACTGCCGTCAAGCTGGATTCCCAGATTCGTAAGTGAATCCTCCCCCGTTGCTTCCATTCTCCCGGTCACCTTACTTGTGTGGCAGGCATTGCAATTGTTGTTACGTGTGGTAGCATAACTCGGCCTACCTTGAACTGTGCCAATCAGAGCAATTCCGATAACATTAACAATTAAGATAGCCGATATTGTTCGTATTTTCATAACTCTTCTCCTGACTTTAATTTACATACCTATAACCGAAATTCGAAGAGGCCTGTCGTTCTTGCTAAACTTTTATCTTAACCAACCAGAGTTTTTTGTAAATCAGGGAATAGCCTGTTCCTGCTATAGTGTTTACTACTTCTATATATATACATATATAGGGGAATTTCCTATAGCATCCCATTTACATGATTTGACTTTTAAAGCAGTACGGACCGCTTATTATCTGCCAATTCGATAAATAAAATAGTGCATTTAATATTATCTATGTTAATATACGATAATTAACAACGTGTATAATCAGGATTATTTTTTAGAAGAGATCAATAAATTTCATATGGAAACAATTAAGCTATTGTGTGATTATTTTCCGACTGCAGTTTTTACCGGCAAGTGCCTTGTTTTCATAAGCGAGGACTGGCGGGTGGAGCTTACCGAGCATAAGGACAGCGATTTCAGCAAATCAGGCAGCATTGATCCTCCTGTTATACGGGTCAGAATCTACAAGAGGGCGATGGACGGTGAGCTTATCGGAGGTCATTATGAGGATTTTCAACTTGCCTCGCTGAATGAGCTTGCAGAGCAGGTTGAAAAGTATGTGCAACAGGCGATCGGCGCAAACCTTCGGGAAAACATCGAGTGAT
>JAVVFI010000147.1:0-11815 GCA_032250555.1 Sedimentisphaerales bacterium | reverse complement strand
CTGATAAATCAGGGCCTTCCAATATTCAAGAGGTCTTCAGGAATTGAGATTAGAATAATGAACACGAAAAATCTAATGAATGACTTTTTTGGAGACGTGCCGCAAATTGAATCGATGAAAAACATCCACAACCCGTTGTTTTACTCTCGCGGTAAATACCTGCCGGCCAATCTCTTTTAATTCCTGATCGTCCGGCGCTAATAAACGCGCCTTATGAATGTTTCTCGCAGCTTCCTCTAATTTGCCCATTTCCAGATAAACAAGCGCAGAATCCCTTAAAGTAGGAACATGATTACCTCTTAAATCGAGTGCATGAACAAAAAATTCCGCAGCATCATGAAAATCACGTTTCATCGCCCTGGCATTGGCAAGGTAATAGTAGGCGTCCGCGTTTGCACAATCAATATCAACGGCCCGCAGCAGACAATGCATCGCATAATCAACCTCGCCGATATTCAAAAACATCGATCCCATAGAAACCAGAGTGTCCGCATCCTCCGGACAGGTTTCCAGCTCCGAAACCAGATAAGCTCTTGTCTTTAAGTCCTGGTCCTTCATCAAAGCATACTGAGCCAGCCTGTAGCACGGGCCGGCAAGAGTATTGTCTTTTTGAAGTGCCTGACTGAATAGTGTCACCGCCCTTCTAAAATCACGGCAGCTAAAAGCAATCTCTCCGAGATAAAACAAAGCGGCCGCAAAATCCGGATCAAGCTCAAGGATTCTGTTATACTTTTCCTTCGCCGCTTCGATGTCCCCGGTTTCGAGCAGGAACAATCCGAAATCGAAAATTACATCGACATCGCCCGGGTTTAAACGAAGCTCCGCCAGGAAATGCTCCCGGCAGCATTCAATATTACCGTCCGACCAGTAAGCCTGCGCAATTCGGTAGTTTATTTGGGGATGAGTCGGCTCAAGCTCAGAAGTTTGCAGCCAGCAGTGGATAGCTTTTTTATAAAGTCCGCGAACAAAAAGACTGTTGCCGATATTATAATAGCACAAAGCACAATTCGGTTGTATCTGCTGAGCCAGGTAAAACATCTGCTCGGCTAAATCATGCAGGCCCATTTCCGTATAGGTTATTATCCGGTTGCAATAACCGGGCTCAAATCCGGGATCAATTTCCTGGATATGCTCAAAAGTTTCGATGGCCTGATCATATCTGCATGTACGGGTATAATCGACTGCCAGTGAATTTAGTATTTCCAAATCGTCGGGATTCAACTGCAGGGCGATTTCATATTCGTCTATCGCTTCCTCGAACCGATTCATAGAATCCAGCGTCAGCGCCTTGTTGAAATGCCAGGAACTGTTGGAAGGATTTATCTCAATCGCAGTCTGAAGCTCATCGAGGGCCTGATCCATTTTGCCGTCTTCGTAAAGCTCAAAAGCCTTTCGAGCCTTTCGCTCGGCTTTGCCATAAGAGCCGTATTCCATATTATCAAAATGCATAATCGCACCTTATCCTATCTATCCTTAATATAGCCAAGGGTCTATACAGCGTGGTTATCGCCCACAAAACACACTTAGCTTAGCGGTTTTTTGTCGGCTTAAGAGCTTTTTGCCTGAAGTAAAATTTTGCTGGAAATTTATCTTATAAACCCTTATAATCGAATAGTTTAGCCTCTAAGGCCAATAATATGCGAACCAGAGCACTTTAGGTCCCGACGTGTTTTTCTGGTAACCGGCCGAAAAGAGTCTTATAATAAATGGTTGAAAGGTGGGTTGTAGCAATGCGTCAGTCGTCGGGCGTACCACAGATATAATTTGGAGATATGTAATTATGATTAAAGAAATAAAAGGCAATGTAACTGCCGGCAAGGGCAATTACGCTATTGTTATCAGCAGGTTCAACGAGTTCATAACCTCGAAACTGCTCGGCGGCGCCATTGACTGTCTCCAGCGTCATGGGGCTGATGACAAACAGATATCCGTGGTCTGGGTACCCGGTTCATGTGAAATTACGCAGGCTGCCAAAAAGCTCGCCGGCAGCGGCAAATACGTCGCGGTAATCTGCCTCGGCGCGGTCATACGAGGCCAAACCGCCCATTATGATTATGTCTGTCAACAGGTCGTCCGCGGCATCGGACAAATTAACTACGACTGTCCAACACCGGCCATTTTCGGAGTCCTGACCTGTGATACCCTCGAACAGGCCGTAGAAAGAGCCGGGACAAAGAGAGGCAACGCCGGCGCCGATGCAGCATCAACAGCTATGGAAATGGCCAATGTCATGGAACAGATATAGACGGTTTGTAGTTATGGACTCGTAGTTCCTAAACTGCGAACTATGAATATGGATAAAAGAACAAGGGCCAGAGAACTGACGATACAGATGTTATATCAACTCGACGTGCAGGGCCCGGACGTGCTTGAGTTTTTAGACAAATTCTTCGCAGAAACAGAAGAAGAGGAGTCTGTACGAAAACTCGCATCGGAATGGATTAAAGGAACATGGGAAAATATTCAACAGTGCGACGAGCCGATAATTGAATCGACAATAAAGTGGCAATTCTCGAGGCTCTCCCCTGTTGACAAAAGTATTTTAAGACTGTCGGTTTATCAGTTGATATTCTGTCCTGATATTCCGCCTAAAGTTGTAATAAACGAGGCCATCGAGCTTGCCAAAAAGTTCAGTACCGATAAATCGCCAGCCTTTGTTAACGGTGTGCTCGATGCCATCCTGAAAAAAATGTAATCCGTAAACCAAATAACTTTCATTCGGATAAAGACAGACTAACGATGAGAACCATTGCAGTATTAAACCAGAAGGGGGGAGTGGGTAAAACCACGTCTGTGGTCAACATCGCAGCGGCCCTCGCCGCCGCTGGCTCCAGGGTGGTCGTTCTCGACTTTGACCCCCAGGCGCACTTAACGATACACCTCGGCCTCGAACCGCAAATCGTTGAATCCGGCTCTTATAAAGTCCTTACACAATCGGCTGAATTCGAACAGCAAATTATGCTTATGAGGCCGAATCTTTGGCTGCTGCCGGCGAATATCAATCTCGTCGGCGCTGAAAGCGAGCTGGTAAGTGTAGTCGCAAGAGAAACCATCCTGAGAGAAGCCATGCTGCCAAGCCAGGATAAATTTGATTATTGTCTTATCGACTGCTCTCCATCCCTCGGCCTGCTTACGCTAAATGCCCTGGCCGCGGCGGAAGATGTTCTCATTCCGCTCCAGCCGCATTTTTTGGCACTGCGCGGATTCGGAAAGCTGCTCCAGACCGTGGAGCTTGTAAACAAAAGAATTAATCCTGATCTGAAAGTAAAATGGGTATTGCTTTGCATGTTCGATGGACGGGCCTCGCTCACAAATGAGGTCAAGGACGACATCGCACAATTTCTCGAAAGCGCACAAGGCACCGACCGCCCCTGGTCCGAAGCCAAAATCCTGCCGGTTCATATCAGAAGGAATATCAAACTCGCCGAGGCGCCAAGTTACGGCAAAACAATTTTCGAATACGAAGAAAATTGCCATGGCGCAGAAGACTACAGAAAAGTAGCTGAACTCATACACGCCCAATGTTATCCATCGCCAACCACAGAAAAATTACAACCTGTTGCCGTCGATGAGGTGCAGAACCAGCCCCCGGACACATCAGCCTCGTCACCGCAATCTGATTCACAAGAGGCTCAACAGCGAGACACCCAGCCTGTCGAGCCACAACCTTCTGAAACTGATGAGATTCAAGAACAACCCCCGGCTATCTCTGAACCGTCACCACAAATTGATTCCCAGGTAGAACACCCGGACACACAGACGACCGAAACCGATGAAAAACAAAACCAGGCACCTATCGAAATCAAATCAATCCCCTCAGAGCATCAGCAAAAAGAAGATGATTTAGACGAACATTCCTCGGAATTTACACAAACAACAACCGAGCAATCCGGTACCTGATTAGATGCTGGTGTAAGTTCAATAGAACCAAAACTATTTTAACCGGCCGCTATTTTTTCTTATCCAATAGTCCGCGATTTTTCATCCAGTCCTGACAGCGAGTTGGCCAGCTCGAAACGGGTCCGAAGTTTTTGCCAAGTCCAAAGCCGTGTCTTCCATTTTCGTAGATGTGCATTTCAGCCGGAACTTTTGCTTTTCGCAAAGCAAGATAAAAAAAGATGCTGTTCTCCGCCGGTACTACCGTATCATCATTACCATGCACCAAAAATGTGGGCGGTGTATCTGCGGTAACCTGTTTTTCGTTGGAAAGATTTTCAACAAGCTCCTTTTCAGGATTTTCCCCTAATAAATTCTTTCTGGATCCCGTGTGAGTGAACGATTCAGTAAACGAGATGACCGGATAAATCAATATCATAAAATCGGGGCGGCAACTTACTTTATCAACCGAGTCTTTTGCATCATTGTAACGATTCTGGAAATGAGTACCGGCGCTCGATGCCAGATGTCCCCCCGCCGAAAATCCGAGAATCCCAATCCGGGCAGGGTCAACACTCCACTCTTTAGCCCGGGCGCGAACCGTCTTGACAGCCCGCTGAGCATCCTGCAGCGGGGCGGGATGACCATAACCGCTGCCGCTTCTACTGTGGCGGTATTGAAGGATAAAACCGGCTACACCGAATGAATTGAGCCACTGAGCAATTTGATGACCCTCATGGTCCATCGCCAGATGCCCATAACCGCCGCCGGGATAAATAACCACAGCAGCACCGGTCGCTATTTCCTTTGCCGGCAGGTAAATAGTAAGCGAAGGTTTGTCACCATCCTCGCTGCCTTTGGCCCCTGGCGCACCATCGGCCCAGAGCGGTATGACCTTATGGGCCTCGGCAACTATTAAATCCGAAGCGATTACTGTTAAAGTCATCAAAATGACAACAAAGACAAAAATGGTTCTAAAAGACCTGTTCATTTTTCTCACTCCTTACTTTGACCTTCTTAAACAAAAAAATACTTGCATTTTTTCACACCGGTCTTAGTGTAACATGTGTTGCAGAAATCTGATAGGAAAATTTATTAACCATTATCAGGAGGTCACCATGTATTACTTAACGAAATGCACAAAATGTATCAGCCTTATAACAATAATATTGCTTATTCTGATATCTGGTATCCCCGTCACAGAAGCGCGAAAATCCAGTCAGCGTAAACTTACGACCCCCCAGGGAGTAAGGCTGCTGAACAATAAAAGCTTCGACGACAGCGAACAGGCGCGAAAAGAAATTCTCGACTTATACAAGGACTTGCGACTGACGGATGTGCTCGATGGTATGGACCTGATTGGACTGCAGGACATAGGTCTAATGAACAAGGATATCCGGCCTCTCTGGCGGGATGTAGAGAATTTTTCTCACAGAGTAACAGGATTCGCAATTACAGTCCGACACGTACCTACCGATGTAAGAGTCGGACAAAACTCCTTCCCGAATCTTGAAGGATTCAAGAAATTCAAGTCTCAGCAATATGGAAGAGCCCCGGATGCCTGGCTCCGTACGGCAAAACCCGGAGACATTGTGGTTATCGACGCAGGCGGGATACCCGAATGCGGCTTTATCGGTTCCAACAACAGCCTCGGCTGGGCGGAAAAAGGCGTTGTAGGTGTCGTAACAAACGGCGGCGCGCGTGACACCGACGAGATTATTAAGGTCAAAAAAATCTCGGTTTATTGCAAAAACGGTTACAGCTCTCGGGGAGTCCGGCCCGGAAGGCTCATTGCCGAATCCTATAACTTTCCTATTAATTGCGCCGGTGTACTTGTTTACCCCGGCGACCTTGTAATAGCCGATGGCGACGGCGTGCTGGTCGTGCCGAGAGAACATGCACTGACTGTTGGAAAACTCGCACGGGAAATTAACACAGGTGACGAAAAAGGCCGAGCAGGAAGATTCAAACGACTCGGCATTAAGCTCGATGAGACCGTAATAGTAGAATAGTACACGTTTTCTTTGCTGACAAAACGTATAAATTCAACTGTTATAGGCTCTGGGCAAGATGAACACAGACAAGTATTTTCCTTGACGGGAAGGCATGAAATCTGGTATAAAAGTGGTAGCTCTGTGGATATCTGACTTCTTCGACAGACAAAATATCAACAGTGTCGGATTTTCACACTAATTGACCATCAATTTTGAGTTCTTGATAAGAGGAGGCAGTGACAAGTCGCAAAGAAATATACTGGCAGTATTTGGTTGAAATATACTCAAGGCCGGAATTGTTGCAATTATTTTTATATGAAGGAGGATTATTATGAGTAAGAAATTGGTTCTTTTAGTTTGCCTTGTTCTGATACTTAGCCTGACAGGCAAAACCTCAGCCCAGCTTTTGGCACGCTATAAACTCGATGAGACTTCCGGTACCGTTTCTATTGATACAAGCGGCAAAGGCAATGACGGCACAATTGAAGGAACTCCCAACTGGGTAGCAGGCAAGACGAACGGAGCGCTGCAATTCGATGGGAGTCTTTTCGTCACCCTGCCTGCAAATACAATGGGACTGCGCTCGGACACCGGTTCGGTAGTATTCTGGATGAATATGTCGGAGTTAACAGGAGGTATCAATACACTATGGTGGGGCGGTGATAACACCACAGGCGGCGGTATGGGCCCGGAAAATGAAATGCACATACATATCGAATCTACCGTAGCTGATATTTGGGAGGGCGGCGAGCTTTGCTTTCGGGTTTTGCACGGTCCTCTTGTTCACCTCCATTCCGATCCTGAAAAAGGTGATGCAAGTGTCCCCGGAAATCCTCCGGTTAATCCGATTTTGATGAATGACGGCCAATGGCACCATGTCGCATGCACCTGGGGTGACGTAAATGGCAATGTGAACCTGTACCTTGACGGCAGCTTATTGCAACAAGCTGTCTATACAACACCTTCCTATCCGCTCACAAATATGTATCTCGGCCAAATGGCTGACGGCGGGCGTACTTATACCGGCTTACTCGACGATGTGCAAATCTATGGAGGGGCCCTGAGTGAGGAAGAGATTCAAGTAATTATCGCGGGCAGTGAAGTTCTGAGTCTTAAGGCAGCTTTACCGGAACCAGCCAACGAGGCGACAGAAGTGCCCAGAGACACAGTTCTAAGCTGGCTTGCCGGAGACAGAGCCGATACACACAATGTGTACTTCGGAACAAATTTTGACGATGTCAACCAGGCCAGCATAACTAACTGGCAGGATGCATTACTTCGTCAAGGCCATGAAGATACTACTTATATTCTCCCAGAACCTCTCGAATTCGGCCAGACGTATTACTGGCGCATCGATGAAGTCAATGCTCCGCCCGAGGCCGAAATTAATAAAGGCAGCGTCTGGAGTTTTACAACGGTTAACTTCGTTGTTGTGGACGATTTCGAGGACTACAACGACTATTCGCCGGACATTATATATGAAACATGGTTAGACGGATGGGAGATCGAGACAAACGGATCAACTGTTGGCTATGCTGATCCTCCAGCCGCCGAGCAGGATATTATCCACAGCGGTAGCCAGTCGATGCCGTTCTTATACGACAACAATATGAAATATTCGGAGACAGTCAGATCATTAAGCGGCTCGGCGAGAGACTGGACTGCAGATGGGGTTACAGATCTGTCACTGTGGTTTAGAGGCAATCCTCCATATGTCGGCGGTTTTGTAGAAGAGCCGGCCGGAACCTACAAAGTAACCGGCGCCGGTGCAGATATTTGGGCAGAATCCGACCAGTTCCATTTCGCCTTCAAAGAGGCTACCGGCGCAAGCGCGGTAATTGCAAAAGTTGAGAGCCTCGACAACACAGACCCATTTGCCAAGGCCGGTGTGATGATTCGTGATACCCTTGATGCGGACTCACGCTATGTTGGTGTATTCATTACCCCTGAAAACGGTGTCAGGTTCCAGTATCGCAATGCCGCCGGGGCCGTCACTGAAAGGTTATTCACCGAAGGCATAACTGCGCCTCAGTGGGTAAAATTAGAGCGCACGGCAGGCGGACTCATAAGGTCATATTATTCAGCGGACGGTACGACGTGGACGCGGTTTGATTTGATACAGGTCGCTATGGATATGCCCGTCAATGTCGGTTTGGCAGTAACCAGCCATAACACTGAGCTTGCGTGTGAAGCCACATTTACCAACGTAAGCTTCCCGGGCACGACTGTTGCCGAGCAATGGACCGACCAGGATGTCGGTATGCTGAGCAACAATCCCGAGCCGATGTATGTTGCACTCAATGGTACATCCGTGTACCATGACAATCCTGATGCCGCGTTGACAGAAGCCTGGACACAGTGGACTATCCCACTACAGGCTTTTGCAGAGAAGGGCGTGGACCTTGCCAACGTTGATACGATTGCTATTGGCTTCGGCGATAAGAACAATCTTCAGGCCGGCGGAACAGGTGCAATGTTCTTCGATGACATCCGGCTGTATCGACCCGAACCGGCTGATACTCCTGTAATCGAAGGTCTGGTTCACTCATGGACATTCGATGACGGCACAGCCGACGATGTTGTCGGTGACGCCGAAGGTGTACTGATTGGTGATGCGGCTGTTGTCGATGGACAGCTTGTACTTGACGGTGACGGCGACTGGATGGACATGCCCGGCGACGTTATTGCGACGAATACATTCGAAGGGCTGACTATCGAAATAATGTTCACATCAGTTGCCGGTGGAAACACAGGATTCCACATGGTCACGGCGTTTGGTGAAGAAGGCACGGGTGATAATCCCGGATATGGTTACAAATATATATGTATTACACCTGCCAGAGGCGATGACGTAAGCCGCGGGATGATTCAAACCGTTTCGATGGATAGTGACCCATGGACCGAAGAAACCGGTGTCAGTGACTCTATCGAACACGACGACGGCCTTCCGCATCATATGGTTTGCACAGTAGATGATACGGAGCTTGCCTTCTATATAGACGGTGTACTGATTGGCACTGCAGCTCTGGACCCGCCCGGTAATTCAATCGCTGGTCTCGGTACAGACGTCGCCCATATCGGCAAGGGTGTCTATGGTGTTGATCCATTGTGGGCCGGTTCGGTCGATTATTTAAATCTCTATAACAGGGCTTTGTCCGAGCAGGAGATTAGTAACCTTGCAAATAAGGAGTAAACAATACACATTCATAATTGAATTGGAGTAATACGGGGCTTATATCGAGCGATTCGGGATAAGTCCCGTTTTTTGTCTCGGAGTAACATACAGTTTGATAATACAATAATAGCAGAACAGGCCGCGGATCATTTAAATCAGCCGCTGTGGATTTTGCAGCTCTTCTTTAATGAAACATAGAAACTGGGCGGCATATACTTCGTTCATAACTCTATGGTCGGCCGCCATAGACAGGTTGACTATTTTTCGGACTGCTATTTCATCTTTTTCTTTCTGGTAAACCGGAGTAGCAATCGCATTGCCGACAGCCAATATAGTGCTGGCAGGCGGGGGAACAATTCCAAGAAAGTAATCTATACCGTAAGCACCGAGATTGCTCAATGCTACAGTCTCGCCTTCAATTTCTTCAAGTGTCAATTTGTTATCACGGGCTTTATCAGTAAGCAATGCCTCCAGGCGGGCGATATCCGGCAACGTTTTTTCCCCCGCATCCTTGATAACCGGGACAACAAGGCCCTGAGGCGCATTGACTGCAAAGCCGACATTTATATGTTCGGCAATCTTTATTGTATCACCTTCTACCTTACCGGCAGCGATGGGATATTTTTGTACGGCAAGACCAAGAGCATGGATATAGAAAGCGTTGGTGGTTATTCTGACACCGAGGGACTTTCTCAGTTTGGGCCGCATGGCCATGAGTTCGGTAATATCGGCTTTTGCGCCAAGATAGAAAGACGGCTTGTTCAGCTTGGATTTTAACATCCTGTCGCCGATGAGTTTTTGAATTCTGGTCAGCCGGATATGCTTTTTTGTCGGATTATCCAAAAACGCCTCTATAAAAATTCCTGATTGTTGGTTCAAAGTTTTTTGTTAAGAAACTAATCTCGCTATACTGTAATGCCAAACAAGAATTTCCCAAAGGATTTTTTTGAAGCTCCATTGTGAGTCAATAGCTCTACAGCAATTCTTTATTGCCTTGAGATGAGTATGGTCGGTTTAAAAAACTTTCCAAAACGTTACCATACAGTACAATTGTCCAGATCAGGAGACATAAAAAAAAGCAATTATCAAGGCGTGCTCGAAGTTAAGGTCCACCTGAGTGCCGTTTCTGATACTATGGGTATTCGATAAAAAAGCCACTCTCCTAAAAGAGAAGTTTCTTTAATAGAATAGGCGATAAAGGATTTTACATGCAATTATTGTTAGTGGTTGTGTTGGTTAATCCAACGGTGCGAACTATGTATTTTATATTCATCCCCAAATAAACACTTTGGTATACCATCTGGGAAATAATTGGGGTCGTTCATTAGGGTGTCAAAATTCGGAGGCCACTTACTCTCATTTTGGTAATATAATGCAATCTGTAAGTTCATTACCTTAATATTAGTTTTACAAGCATTAGTCTTGGCAGTTGTCGCACCTTCCATCATCCCTGGTAGGGCAATTAATGAGAGCAATACAAGAACCAAGCTGATTATAACCCATACAATAAGTGGAACATCTTTCTTAGTTTGCATTATAAATCTCGCTATATAAATACATAACTTAAAATATATATCGGTTAAACTCGACATCATATTGAGGACAAAAATGGGTATAAAATATACCTAAGTCCAATAATAGCAACTATTCCTTTGCTGAGAGCATTTGTCAATGAGTTAATCGAACAGAACTTTATATATAAAATGAATACTCCCGAAGGTAGAATATTACTGTCGCTCCGGCTGTGTTGGTGAAAGGATTGCTGGAGTGTATAAAGCTTTTAACTCCAATGATTTCCACTTTCTTTACAGATAATTACTTAATACACTATATACACATCAAGCAAGCAAGGAATACCCTCGAAAAGGCTTCTGAAAATCCTCATATTTAACGAGCCAATGGCTAAAGTTAATTTCTGCACCAGTCGATATTAAGTACAGTTGAGTTTATTTTCCTGCAATACGGAGATAAATAATGACTTGTGTCGAGAAATCTCAGGTTCCGAAAAGGCAACGGCAGACACCATTCAAGCCGACTCAAGAAACACTGTTTACCAGGATTATTGAGATAAGCCGGAAGTGCGATGCGTTTTCTCGTTCTTTATTTAGTTGTAAAATGAAGGCTTAAAAAGCTTTATTGGCTTGGAACAGGAAGAGTAAGATGGAAATTCAAGACTGGCCTGAAGATATTATTCTCGTGAATTTACACGGTGAGCCGCAGATGGGAAATGAACTCATGACAGTTACAGAGATAGTCCGTAACCGAGGTGATTGTGACGTGGTAATCGACTTTTCTGACGTTGATATTATAACTTCCACCAGCTTATCAAAGCTGCTGAAACTGCGCAAGATATTATCGGACAACGATCATAAACTTGTTTTCTGCAGTGTTGCTTTAGCAACCAAACGCATCTTCCTGGTAACCGGCCTTGAAAAGATATCTAAGTTTGCTGATGATAAGTTTATGGCTCTGGAAAGTTTGCGGAAAGAAACTCAACAGGAAATCTCAGGAGAATCTCAAAAGACTACACCAGAGGCATCTCAGGAGTTTCCCTTGGAAAAGCTCTGGGAAAGAAATAATAAAACCAAGTGAGCGGTGGCCGGAAATAGCACCTTACTCTTATTTTTTATTGCGTAGAGTACAAGACAGGTTGCAAAGAAAGGAGATATCAGATGCTTACGGCAGGAGATTTTATGACAAATGAGGTAGTCAGTGTAAAAAAAGATACCCCAATATATGATGCGTTGGAGCTGCTGAGAAAAAACGACAT
>JAVVFI010000146.1:0-11840 GCA_032250555.1 Sedimentisphaerales bacterium | reverse complement strand
GGTCCTGTAATAAGGGTGACATCATGCCCCCTTTGGGCAAGAAGCTTACAGGTGATAAGTGTATTTTCCTGCGCACCACCTAAAATCAACCGCGTTATAATATGAACAATTTTCAATACTTCTCCCGAATGATTTTTTCTAATGTTTTATCCACATCAGACACAATCCTGCCGCTGGAGCGAGCTGTCCCGCTGCAGTACGGTCTTTTGCTTCGAGAATCTCATTAATCTTTTCCGGTTTCCATCTGCCGGTCCCTACATCGACCAGAGTTCCGACAATATTCCTGACCATATTATACAAAAAGCCGTCCCCCTCTACATCAACATATATCCATTTATCTTCCGAGGTCACATTACAGCGAAAAATCGTCCGTACCGAATCTTTTCGGCGGTCGGCTGCGGATGCGAAGGATTTGAAATCTTTTTTGCCGACCAGAAGTTTTGTCGCTTCAGACATAGCGGTAATATCGAGTTTAGCGGGCAGATGCCAGCAGTGCCTGATTTTCAAGACCGGCCGAACCTTCCCTGTATAGATTGTATAGCGGTATAGCTTGTTTGTTACCGAGCCCATCAAATCAAAGCCCAGAGGGACTTCTACTGCCTCGGTAACCGCGATATCTGCCGGGACTCTGCCCGTGATTGCCCTGGCCAGATTTTCCGTTGGTATTGGCGAATCGATTTGAATAAGACCAACCTGCCCCAAAGCGCTTACGCCGGCATCAGTTCTGCTCGCTCCGAATAATCTTACCTCAGAGCCGATCAAGTCCTGTATTGCTTCGGTAATCACGCCCTGGATTGTTCTTAGTCCCGGTTGAATTTGCCAACCGTGATATTCGGTGCCGTCGTAGGCAATTGTCAGTTTTATGTTGCGAACGGGCATTATTACCGATTAGAGCAACTTTTCTGCAATCTGAACTGCATTGAGAGCCGCACCTTTTCGTAACTGGTCACCGGCGACCCAGATATTTATACCGTGATTCTCAGGTATAGACTCATCCTGCCTGATTCTGCCGACGAGGATATCATCTTTGCCGGAGGCATCGATTGGCATCGGGAAGCGGTTGTTTTCACGGTCATCTAATAGCACAACGCCCGGAGCCGTTCTCAAAAGGTCCCTGACCTGGTCCGGTGTAATCGCCTCGGTGAATTCAAGATTTATACTCTCACAGTGCGCGCGTAATACAGGGATCCGAATACAGGTGCAGGTAATTGCAATCTCAGCACAATCGAAAATCTTCCTGGTCTCATGGACCATTTTCATCTCTTCCTGGTTGTATCCATTCGGTCCGAGCGGCGCGTTGTGGCTGAAGCAGTTGAACGCTATTTGGTACGGGAACGCCTTGCAGGTCGGCTCTTTCCCGTCGAGGATTTCCTGTGTTTGCTCCTTCAGTTCGACCATCGCCGATTGTCCCGCTCCGCTTGCGGCCTGATAAGTGCTCACTACCATTCGTTTGACAGGATTTGCTTTATGCAGCGGCCAGACAGGTACAATACCGATAATCGTTGAGCAGTTCGGATTGGCGATTATGCCTTTATTCTCCTTGATTGCCTGGGGATTTATCTCAGGAATAACCAGCGGAACTTCCGGGTCCATCCTGAACGCCGAGGAATTATCAACAACCACTGCACCGGCTTCAACAGCGCCAGGTCCGAACTCTTTACTTCGCGAGGCACCGGCGCTGAACAAAGCAATATCAACCCGATTAAAGCTCTTCTTTGTTAATTCTTCAACGGTATATTCTTTTCCTTTGAATTCGATTTTTTTACCGGCCGACCGGCTGGACGCCAACATTTTCAAAGAATCAAACGGAAAATCCCGCTCTTGAAGGATTTCCAAAAATTCCTGACCGACCGCACCGGTCACACCTGCGATTGCCAGATTACAACCCATAGCTTAAAACTCCTCAAAATCTTCTATTATAGATAAACTTAAAGGCAGCCGAACCGACTGCCCATCGAACCTGCTTGTTCCAAATCTAAGACAAAATTATAGCCTTAATATCGGCAGAATGCAATATTCTTCCGCTAATATATAATATTTATTCTGCTGTTGCTACGGATTCTACCGGTTTTTTCTGCCAGATTTCCGCCATTACAGACGCAGTGATAATGCATATAAAGACAAAAATAGCAGCCGGTATCGCTGCCTGTTCGCCGAAATGTTCCAGTGCTAAAACAGTTCCAAGGCCGGCGTTCTGCATCCCAATCTCAATCGACAGCGTCCGTCTTCTCCGCACCTCCATACGAAAAGCAGAGCCTACGCCATAGCCGAATAACATTCCGTAAAGATTAAGTATAACCGCCGTTATCAAAACAAGCCCAGTCACTTGCCCCATGCGGTTTTTGTTGAGTGCTATTACCATCGAACAGATAAAAATGATAAATGTAACCGATATTGCCGGAAATATCGGCAGAACCTTTTCGATTTTTTCTTTTAAATAATGCCTTACTCCAAATCCTATGAACAAAGGCAGTATGACCATCTTGATTACGCTTAGTACCATTGCCCAGAAAGGAATTTCCAGCCTCGATCCTGCCAAAAGGAAAGTTAATCCCGGCGTCAATAGCGGACATAACAGCGTCGATACGGTTGTCAGCGAGACCGAATATGCCGTATCCGCTTTGGCGATATAACTCATCACGTTACTTGCCATCGCGCCCGGCGCCGAGCCGGTCAGTATTAATCCAACTGCAATTTCAGGGGGCAAACCAAATAGCTTAGCAAGAACAAATGAACCCAAAGGCATAATACTGAACTGCGCAGCCGAGCCGATTAATACGATGGTTGGCCTTTTTGCGATTCGTTTGAAATCTTCGATTTGAAGGACCGCCCCTATACCGAACATAGTAAGGGCGAAGAACCAGTTCATTCCCTTTTCTAGTCGAAGAACACGCGGCAATATGCGTTCGATGGTTGTCGCAAAGAACCAGGCCATCTTCTCTTCAAGCGTCAGAAACACTTCAGGCCAAAAATAAGCCACAACTCCGAAGGTAACCACCCACACCGCAAAATACTTCGTATAAAAATCTAATGCCTTCTTCAACATATCGAAAAGTATAAGTCCCTGTTAATCACTCAGTAATTGAAAATATTTTCATCAAACCAAAATGTCTTTATAGTCGGCGCAAAATTTCTTTCGTTTGCATTCTCTACAGTGAGTTCCTCTCCATATATTATCAAACTGCTCCATAACTTTACCGACTATATTTTGATCATCGGTGATAATGCCGGCCTCGAAATTCCTTTTGTGTACACTTTTGGCCCCCATACCCGCGCCCGTAAGATTGGCACTACCGCTGTAAGCGAATCCGCCGTCGATGATGACGGCTTTAAGATGGACTCTCGGGCATAAAATTCGTTCCATTCCATCTATCAGATTAGGGTATTTATCGAAATCTTTTCGAAAGGCCGGCCCGGGCTCCTTTGCATGAAGGAGTCTTATTTCGACGTTTTGTTTGACAAGATCTGACAAAATCTCAAGAAATGGCACCATCCGATCCTGCTTTTCCACATAAAGGTCTTTTAAGTCGGACGTTGCTATCCAGACGAACCTGCGGGCTTTACCAATTCGCCCGCAAATCACTTTTTCATATATGTCCCTGTCTGTGATAAATTCAAGCATTTCTTTTATTCTCAACTCGATATCTTTAATTCGACATACTATATTCGATATATTAAATACGAGATACGAAATTTATTATCTGTTTGAAGTTTTGACCAAATGTTGTTAAACAAATACCCCTATGCTGGACAAAAATAAAAAATATCGCGTTTTTATTAGTGCCGCCGAGCCAAGCGCCGACGCCCATTGTGCGGGTCTGATAACTGCTTTGAAGGATAGCGGTTATGACATTGAGTTTGTTGGTGTGGGCGGCCCTAAAATGGCTGAGGCGGGCTGTGAACTGCTCGAGGCCACCGTCAGCAAGGCCGTAATGATACACAAGGCCTTTATGCATATCTGGCGTTATTACAAATTGATAAAGCGCTTAACAGGTTTTATCAAGAGCAATAAGCTGGATTTGGTAATTGTCTGTGATTCCCCCGCATTTAACTTTCACATTGCGAAGGCCGCCAAAAGAGCAGGCGTGAAGACGCTTTTTTACGTTGCTCCACAACTTTGGGCCTGGGCGAGTTGGCGAATTCGTAAACTTCGCAAATGCTGTGATAAACTCTGCTGCATACTTCCATTCGAGCAGGAATGGTTCAGCCAAAGAGGTATGGATGTGGTTTTTGTGGGCAATCCGTTATTTGATAAGTTGGAGATTGGTTCATACCATTATAAAAGATACGTGGATTTTAATCCCGAAAGAGTAAGATTTGCCCTTATGCCGGGTTCGCGTACCGCTGAGATAGAATCGCTCTGGAGCCCGATGCAGCAGATTGCGCTGCGCTTAAAGGAAAAATACCCGCAGGCATGCTTTATTACAGTAGCAGTGGATAACGAACGAGAACAGTTGCTTCGAAAAACACAAATCGGGGATTTTGAATGTGAATACAAAATTGGTACGGTTAATGAAACTGCCGGAGATGTAGATTTTACAATTGTGACAAGCGGCAGCGCAACACTTGAGGTAACGGCGGCCGGTTGTCCTATGGTGATAATGTATCAATCAAGCAGGATTCTATGGCAACTGGTGGGGCGATGGCTGATAAAAACGAAATATTTGTCTTTAGTCAATATCCTGGCGGGTAAGGAATTAGTGCCGGAATTTATGCCTTATTTTACTTCTATTGAGCCGATTGTCGAAAGCATTGAACTGCTTTTGCAAAACAAGGACAAACTCACTCAAATAAGCGGCGAGCTGATACAATTAGCTCAGCCGTTAGCTGTGAAAAAAGCCCGCAAAGAGGTATCACAGATAGTTCTTAAAATGCTGGATTAGGCATTAACTCTAAAACTGCTTTGTTGTAGAACCACACTCCGGGCAGACTCTCGTTTGGTCAGTGACGCCGTCTTTTCCTGATAGGCAATTTCTGCCGCAATCGTCACAATATGTCATGCCACAGTCGGTACACTCATGCCACATGTTAGCAAAGCCTGACAAAGTTCCATGGACTTTTCCATGAACTCCGTTTCGTTCACAGGCATGTTTTTCATCGGCGCACATACATGTTTCTCCAGACATACTTCTATCTCCTAATAAAAACAAAGAAAGAGCCATTATTTTACATTTCTTACTTCGCCCCATGGGCGTTACATGCACCTGTGATTAATACCTGATGCACAATAAGAAAAATTTACAATATGCAAACTATATCGGATGAGAAAGTGGGGAGATTTAATTAAATCTGGCGGTTATTTCAGCATTAATGAAGGCTTTTTCGGATGGATAATCTGCCTTTAACGTGGTTTTTAACATTATAAATCTCCAAAAAACTATCATTGATGTGTAACCATTTTGGGATTTTTCCTTAGTACAGAGCGTGTAGAGCAACTGATATGTGAATCTTTTTAGGAGATATCTGTTATGTTTCACTGGTGTAGATTTCCATTCTGGCCAATAAGGCCGATATTCGGCATTGAGGCTCTGTGGGGTGTATTGGCTGTTGTTGGTGTGGTTTTTTCTATAATAATGATGATCGATTGTCTAAAGAGGCCGGCATCGAAGTTCCCTAATCCGCTAACTAACGAAGGTAAGTATGACAAATTAATATGGGCCATTGGAATTGCTTTGTCACTTAGTTTTTATTGTGTCGGGGCAATCGCATATTTCTTTGCCGTAAAAAGGGTCAAAACTGAAAACAAGGAATAGCAGGCAATAATATTGACTGATATTTTCGATCATGGGTTTTTTGACTGCAAAAGTGGTTTTAACAGTGTTATCTTGATAAGATCAAGCCGCTCTTTCTGGTCTAATTTGCTCAACAAATCCTCGTTTCGACCTTCAAATACCATTTGGTGTGAATTTGGACGTTTTGGCGGCCAAAAGTGCTCGTATTTGGGTAAAGTCTCTGATTATTTCACTACATGGCCCTCTTATCGAACTTTTCACTTGACAAACCATTAGTGTAAAAGGTAATATAAGTCTATGTAATTTGATTGCGGGGAGGC
The DNA here is from genome assembly GCA_032250555.1 of Sedimentisphaerales bacterium. Classification (GTDB taxonomy): domain Bacteria; phylum Planctomycetota; class Phycisphaerae; order Sedimentisphaerales; family Anaerobacaceae; genus NIOZ-UU13. Next base: position 5,788 of record JAVVFI010000146.1, on the reverse strand, counting down.
TTTAGCTCCTTAGCGAAGCAATGGCATTTGGTCATATTGAAAATGGCCGTTATTTATGAGGAGAACGTGATGAAACTCACAATCGCTGCTATTATTTTTGCATTATTATTGAGCATTCCACAGGTCGGTAATTGTGCACCACCGGCTAATGACGACCGTCAGAATGCAGAATCGATCGGTGAAGTAACGGACTTGGCTTTCGACACAACCGAGGCGACAGTTGATGGTCCTGAAGCTTGTATGACAGGCAAAAATATATGGTATTGCTATACCGCCACTTGTTCTGGTACAGCTACTGCCAGTCTTTGCGGCAGCAGTTTCGATACCAAGCTTGCCGTCTATCACGGATGTGGCTCAATCCCGACTTCGAGTGACTTGATCCAATGCGGCGATGATTTCTGCGGCAGGCAATCGGAGGTCGCCTTTCCCGTGACCGCTGGCCACAGTTATCTTCTCGAGGTTGGCGGGTACAACATACTTGATTTTGGCTCAGGTGTGTTAAATATCAGTTGCGATGATAATCCTGTTTTTACGCCATATAATGATGACTGGTTTGATGCAGATTGTGTCGGTAGTTTGAAGGGATTGGATGTTGACACCACTCACGCGACGATGGACGGACCCGGTGATTGCGTTGAGGGTCCGAATATCTGGTACTGTTATACTGCTGAGAGCACAGGCGAAGTTACGATGACCTTTGACGGCAGCGGATTTGACCTTGAAGTTGCTATCTATGAGGATTACAATATCTTCCCGAGTTGGGACAACAGGATCTTCTGCGAGAACATCAGAGGAAATCAGCCTGAGATCAAATTCGATGCGATTGCCGATCAGGGTTACTTGATCGAAATTGCGGGTTCCATAGATTCAAACTTTCCACCACCAGGCAGCTCAAACGATGACTGCTATAACGCAAAGCTAATCGGTGACGTAGCAGGCTTGGCGTTCGACACCAGCTATGCAACATTCGACGGCCCCGGCCACTGTATGACCAGCCCAAACATCTGGTATATCTATACCGCTATATGCACGGGTGAAGCAACCGTGAGCCTGTGCGGCAGCAGCTACGACACCAAGCTGGCTGTCTATAACGGAGCCGGCTGCAATCCGTCACTAAGCAGACTGATAGAATGTAATGATGACTCCTGCGGCTGGCAGTCCGAGGTTACCTTCTCTGTTATCGCCGGTCAGCAGTACCTTATCGAAGTCGGCGGATTCGGTGATAACATCGGTGAAGGATTGATAAGTACTAGTTGTGAGGGGACACCACCTACAATGATAGAACCAGACCTTGGTGACGCACCGGACAGCACTAACAATTTCTGGCTTAATATGACCGCATATCCCAAGGGTGGGCCTTCCGGAGTCATAGCCAATTATCCAACTGTATACAACGACGGCACCTCCGCAGGGCCGGTTGGACCGATTCACTCGAGTTCTCTTGCAGTGGCTCATTTGGGTAAGATTGTTTCCAATGAAGATGAGGCCGACATTGGTTTTGATGAGGATGGCCTGAACAATATCAAACCTCAAACAGACTCACCGGATAACGACAAAGGCGACGATGGCGTTATCTTCCCAATCAATATGCCGCAATGCGACTGGACTACTTTTGACTACACTGTCAATGTTCTCAAGCCGGGACTGAGCCTCTGGGTCAATGTTTGGTGTGACTGGAACCGTGATGGTGACTGGGATGATGACACAAGCACCAATCCGGAATTCGCCTGTTCCAAGGGAATTGTGTCCGAATGGGCGGTACAAAATCAGTATCTTATAAATTTGCCGGCCGGATTAACCCAGATGACAACGCCGGCTTTCCTGTCATGGCATCCGGACAATGAAAACACTGAAATATGGATGAGAATCACTCTTTCTGAGAAACCCTGGGATGGCGGCAGCGCCCCAGGCTCCATAGGTAATGGCGGCTCAGGGCCAAAGGATGGTTACGGAACCGGTGAAACGGAAGATTACTATTTCTTACCTGGAGAAAGCTATTAGGTATGTGAAGATTATACGGCGATAGAGTAATTATCGACCATGATTTCTATAAAGGGCTGTGGGCATTAGCTAACAGCCCTTTATCATTACCTGCTGTTACTGCCGATTTCAGCCGATTTTAGCATATTATGTTAATAAATAGAATGCACCGCTGCTAATCGTCTTCTTCATCGTAGTAAAAACCGGCTTCGTAATCAAAAATATCACTATCTTCATTTTCATCTTCTTTGTCGTCTAAGTCCAACTCCGGGTACAAATAATCATCGGAATTGTCATCGTGCAGGTCATGCTCTTCCACCTTGTCTAAAATCTCAAAATCTTTTTCTTCGTCCCACATACTATCTTCTTTCCATTAAAATACGAAAACAAAGCTTCACAAGAGATGTTTATTGTTCGATGTCTGAATCAGCCTAATATTTTGTTATTTAACGTTAATATGTACAAATTTGATAACAATTACGATTCTACCAAACATAGGTTCATAATTTTGTTTTCGCTGTGAGAAAATATTTTTTCCTTTCTGAAGGGCTCCTGTAGAAAATCCTTAAGATGGGCATTTATGGTGCCAAAGACTGTCTTAGAAGTCGAAATCGGTTGACAATCAGCGATGGATTTCGTAGATTGGCCGGAACATAGGTCTTAACAGGTTGTAAATTACATGTTGGGAGGTTTAAGTGGCCAAAAGTTTGCGAATGCAGTCTGTGCAGTCGCCTATAATCCCCATAGTCGGCGAACTAATTCGTAGTAATCCCGGCACAATTTCGTTAGGCCAGGGAGTTGCGTATTACGGCCCGCCTCCGGAAGCCGCAGGGGCTATTGAAACATTTCTTGCCGATCCGGAAAACCACAAGTACAAACTTGTCCAGGGCATCCCGGAACTGCTCGATACGATTCAGGCAAAGCTGCAAACAGAAAACGGTATATCCACCCAGGGCAGCCGAATTGTGGTAACCGCTGGTGCCAATATGGGCTTTGTCAACGCGGTTCTTGCCATCACCGATCCGGGCGATGAAATTATTCTCCAACTGCCTTACTACTTCAATCACGAAATGGCCGTCGTTATTGCCGATTGTAAGGCCGTCTGTGTACCTACCGATGACGATTACCAGTTGCAGCTGGATTCAATTGCCGCCGCCATTACCGATCGAACGCGAGCCATTGTTACCATCTCACCGAACAATCCGACCGGCTCTGTATATCGCGAATCGCTTCTTCGGCAGGTTAATGAACTTTGCAGGCAAAAGGGTATATACCACATCAGCGATGAAGCCTATGAATATTTCACTTATAATGGTGTTGAGCATTTTTCGCCCGGTTCAATCGAGAACAGTGCCGAACATACTATCTCGCTGTTTTCCCTTTCCAAGGCGTATGGCTTTGCAAGCTGGAGGATTGGCTGGATGGTGATACCCGAGCATCTTTTTATGCCAATCAGGAAGATTCAGGACACGATTTTGATTTGCCCGCCGGTAATCTCACAATGGGCTGCAGTCGGAGCAATGCGCGTCGGAGCAGGCTACTGCCGTCAAAAGCTGCGTATGACCGCCGAGGTACGTGAGATATTCCTGAATGAAATGAGCAGTATCAGAGAATTAGTAACCATTCCCCGTGCCGATGGAGCGTTCTATTTTCTTCTTCGAGTACATACAGACCTTGACTCGATGAAATTAGTAAAACGTTTGATTGAAGAGCACAAAGTAGCTGTTGTCCCGGGTATGACCTTCGGAATGGTCGATAAATGCTATCTGCGGGTTGCCTATGGAGCGCTTCAGAAAGAAACCGCCGCCGAGGGCATTGGCCGCCTTGTCAGTGGCCTGAAAAAGATTTTATGAGCACCTCTTCTTTATGACACATTGGCTTTACAACGCTCGGGCTAGCGACCGACCGGGATGGATAAGAGAATTGAAGGATTGCAAAAAAAGAGGTTTAACGCCGGTATAATCGATGAACTCGCCTTGTTGGGGATATAATTCGTTCCGATAGGTAGATTATTTCCCTTTTAATTAGAGGGCTCATCCTCGGTATTATCAGTTATTGTAGGCAAAACAGCGCGCTCAAAATATTCGCATCGCTGACCCTTTTGCACTAAACACTCATCTCGAAATAAGCAGCTTTCATAGTGGTAATCGAAGTTTGCACATCCGGGATTCCTTGTTTTTGAGTCAGTTTCATCTTTTTTAACTTTTTTGTGCTGACTTTTAGTCGTTTTCATCTGGGCATACTCCCCCGCAACTGAAGTAAATTATGTCATTTATCCTGCTTTTAATTCCTCTTTTTTAAGGACTTAATCTATAAAAAATATAAGTTATTTCTACCCGGATGCAAAAATTAATAATAAAGTTTCTTTTTTCGACCATTATTAACTCACATATTAACTCCCACTCCTGATATCCTGAGAGTTTTTCATAATATTGAAAGAAAATAGGTGGATTTTAAATACATTCCCTCCTTGGGACACATTAAGATTGATTTAGGGGGGCTGTTACGCTTATATTGTGCCCAAATCCCGATTTAATAATTGGAGTTTCTTTGTGAGTGATGGCAGTAATATACGGAAAGTAGATTTCTCAGCAACTTTTGCCTGCATCGGTGCCCTTACTTTCTGGTCATTGGGGCCGATTTTTATTAAATATTTTACGGGTCATCTGGATTCGTGGACTCAAAACCTGCTGCGATATTCGGTTGCATCTCTGGTGTGGCTGCCATTTCTTATCTTTTCCATCAAGAAAGGCCGGTTGAATACAAAGATCTGGCGACGGGCTATTGTGCCCGGTGTGGCAAATGTTATTATGCAGAGTTTGTTCGCTCGTGCTTTTTATTATATCGGACCTGCTTTTATGGTGCTCTTAGCCAAATCTTCTCTTATCTGGATAGCGGGTTTTTCTTTGATATTCTTTGCCGAGGAAAGAGCATTAGTCAAAAGCAAACGTTTCTGGTCTGGGCTGGTGCTATCGACGACCGGAGTTATCGGCGTGATGTGTTTCAAGGATGATTTCACTGCAGCCGGGACCTTAACCGGTATAGTGCTTGCTCTTGCTATGGCGTTTATGTGGGCCGTGTATATAATTTCTGCGCGAATTGCCTTTAGGGATATTGACTCTCGTCACGGTTTTTCTGTTATCAGCATTTATACGGTTGCTGGACTTTTTGTGCTTGGGCTGTTGTTCGGTGATCTGGGAGGTTGTCTTAAAATGGGGCCATGGCAGTGGGCGTGCATTGTGATATCCGGGGTCACGGCCATAGCATTGTCACATACACTGTATTATTCGGCGATGAGACGCATCGGGGCGACGATCCCGGCGCTCATTATGTTGATACAGCCGTTTATTGTCCTTGCTATTTCACATGTCGTTTTCAAAGAATCTTTGAATATTCTTCAGTTGATTTTCGGCGTGGTTTTGTTAGTCGGTTCGGGACTTGCAGTCTGGGCACAGGGACACCTCAAGCGTGATTCATAATCGGCTGATTGCGAAATTCTGAAGTTGCAGAATTGAAATAATCTGCCGGGTGTATTAAGATATGTTGTCTGGTTTAACAGTTAATAACAGAAACAATTTATTAATAATTTACACATGGGGAGACAATTATGAAAAAAGCTCTGAATGTTATTTTTTTATTGAATACAGTTATTTCATTTTCGCCGACGCAGGTTTTAGCTCAAACTCGTGAAAGAGCGGAAATTTCTGATAAATACAAATGGAATCTGGAAGACCTTTACTCTTCCGACGAAGAGTGGAATGCGGCCAAGCAGGAGCTTGTTGCTAAGTTTGACCAGGTGAGCGAATAC
>JAVVFI010000145.1:0-11851 GCA_032250555.1 Sedimentisphaerales bacterium | reverse complement strand
AACGGGGAGGGTGATCGCAACATGGCAGGCGGACAGGAAGGAAAAAGCATACGAGCATTTCCTGCATCTGAACAGCGGTACAGTGATTGAGGGAAGATTATATTGCGCCCATTCACGATATGGCGTTGATCCAAACTACTGTACTGTTGAGATATGGAATGTCGAAAAGGAGGGATTAGAGCATGAAGAGACCATTGACATGCCGAGAAAGCACGGGTCTTTGACATGGATTGACAGAGACAGAGATAACTCCTGGTGGATGTGCTATGCAGTCTATGGAGAAAAAAAGAACAAGAAAACGAAACTTGTTAAATATGAGTACAGGGACAAGAAGTTCATCGAAGTTGAGAACTGGTTTTTTCCCGAGGAAGTGGTCGCCAACTGGGGAGATATGAGCTGCTCAGGAGGGTCGTGGGGGCCTGATGGGTACCTGTACACAACGGGCCATGACCATTCAAGAGCCTATGTCCTTGAAATCGATAAGAACAACAAGCTGAGCTATGTGCGGACTGAAAATGATGTTGGCTTTTTCGGGCAGGGTATCGCATGGGATCGATTCTCGAACAAGCCGGTACTATGGGGCATAGACAAAAATAAGGACATTTCTCTTACACTGATCTCTGAAAAGAAGACGGAACCATAATGACAAGACAATGTAGCGTTTAGGCGTTAATTACCCAATGTCTGTATATTCAAATCCAGATAATATCCAGTGGCGTTGTGAGCTGATACAATTTGCGGGATTCCATTCTTTATGTCAATTGTGTGACGATGTGTGTGGCCGGCCAAAACAGTCAGGAGATTCGGAGCATTAAAAACTTCCTCGTAAAAATCCATTGTTACTTTTGTATGACCTCCTTTGCGCCACTTTTGACGTCTTTCAATCCTAAAGTTTCTGTCCGATTTTTCACCCCAGTTCGGATTTGCGCATCCAAACCCCATTGATCGTCCGGGCATATATAAAGGAATGTGCATGAGCAGTATTAACGGAATATCGCTTTTGGTTTGTACTTTGAAAAAGGCGAGCTGTTCAGGTAGAATTTCGTAGGTTGAATTATCGATGCAAATAAAACGAACACTATTAAAATCGTAGGCAGCATAGAGCGACTTGTTGCCCTGATACATCGGTTTAAGATGTTTTTCCGACCAGGTTTGGCGAAGCTGCCGGGAGCTTCCTTTCATTCCTTCATAATGCCAATCGTGGTTTCCGGCAACGTATGCAAATGGAATTCCTGTATCGTGTAGTTTTTGTAAAGCCCAGTCAACAGCGGCCTGGGAAGGGAAACTAAAAATATCGCCGGTGAGAGCGAGAAAATCGACCTTTTGTTTTATCGCCAGATTAAGCGTTCGCTCAAAACTTTCCTGGGTAGAATAATTTTCACCAGTTTGAAAGTGGCTGTTACTTTTATATGCCCCTGCCATTCTTTTGCTGAAATCAAGGTACTTAACACCTCGTTCATCGTCTATTGAAAGATGTGTATCCGTGATATGAAAAACACGCGTTGGTTTAACGCGGGCATTGGTGTAAATAGAAACCTGGTTGTCATTAGCTGAAAAGGTACCACGGAGATTCTTTGTCTTTGGCCGCTTGGGGCCGCCCTGAGCAAATGAGCTAAACGAACATCCGAATCCAACAAGTCCTGATGAGATTATAAAGTGCCGACGGTTCATATAATTAAAGCTCCTGATTTAAAGATATAGATTTAACTGATGAGAAGCTGGTTCTACCCTTATCACTCACACTACCTGTAAACAACTAATAATCTTACAAAATACATCCTGAACTATCAAGAGTGATTACTTTCAAAGCCACTGCTTGACGTAAAACACCTCTTATAGGGCTTTCTCCTATAGAAGAAACAGGTCCGGCCCCGATTTACAAAACGATTCGGGTTGGATATCGTAGAATCACGGTACGGAAGTCAAGTTTGTGAGCAGAAATGGGCAACATTATGCATAAACGAAAAGGTGTTGCTGTTTTACCATAGAATTTTTATTGACATTTTTGTTTCACCCGGATATAATAAAGAATGAGGAGCAGGGTGAGTAAGCTTGTCTTATTTACCTCTATTAGTTACAGTCGGCTCGCCGTCTATGACGGTATCCGCAGACAACAGTTAACAGCTATATTTTCAGAATGAAGGTGGTTGAAATGCATCAGTCGAAGAAAGGCTTTATTTCGGGAATCCCGTTATTGCTTGGAATCATATTATTGCTGGCCATGGGATTTGGCTTAATATCATCGCATTATGTTCTTGTTGTCGTTTTAATATGTTTCATATTCTCTGTGTTGTTTATTGAGAGAGTATTGAAAAAACTGTTCGATAACATATTATGAATAGCACATTCACACCCCGGTGGGAATCTCGCTTTTTCCTCTTTCTCCGCAACGCAAGGGTCTTTTATACTCCTTAACTCGGATTTCTCAAGTGGTCAGTGACAGATCAAACTAATTTTGATAGTATATGGGAAATCACAATTTGATGTATTTGACTTAGATGATGATACGCTCTTTGATATCGCGGTTAAAGAGTTCTCATGTAAGGGTATTACAAGCCGGTAGAGCATGAAGCCGATTCATAAGAACAGAAAGATGTTAGAAGTGAAGTATCAGAGGCAAGCTTCTGAACTTGGTATGATCCCAGGGCTTCATATAATGGTAAAGTTGCTGTTTGAGATGCCTCTACTGAAGAGATTGGGATTACAAAATGCTCAGAATGTGGGCTTGAATGAAATAGAACTGCAATTTAAGAATTTGCCGGCGAGATTTTCGAATTGCAAGATACTTTTTATCACAGATATGCACCTTGGCGGAATTGAATGTCTTGCAGAAAAGATTAACCGTATTGCCGGGCGGGTAGAGTATGATTATTGTATTCTCGGGGGTGATTACAGCTTCGGATTCGATGCAACAAATGAATTAATGAACGAGCAGTTGCGGGAGGTTATTGAATTTCTGGCGGAGAGGTCTGAAGTTTTTGGAATCCTTGGCAATCACGATGTATATCGAATAGCTGAAGTGCTGGACGGATTTGGTGTGAACATGCTGATTAATGAGCATGTGTGTCTGGAACGAGAAGGTGATAAGGTATATCTGGCAGGTGTTGACGACTGCTACTTTTTTCATGCTGCTGAGCTGGAAGAAGCTGCTGTGGGAGTTCCGGATGATGCTTTCAAAATTATGCTCTCACATTCACCGGATTTGTATAAACAGGCCACCCAGGCAGGCTATTCATTTTATTTGGCCGGTCATACTCATGGGGGACAGATATGCCTTCCCGGCGAGATTGCGATAATAACCCATTCCCACGTACCTCGGAATATGATTAAGGGTAGATGGAAGTGCAGGAGTATGGAGGGTTATACATCGAGCGGGGCAGGGATATCATTAGTACCCGCCAGATTTTTCTGTCAACCGGAGGTGGTGCTGCTTACTTTAGTAAAAGATAGTAATACAGAATAAAGCCACTCTTTTCGTTCCAATTTACATTAAAATCGCATATACCCTTTGGCTTGAGTTTGAGCATTGTAGTGATTATTTTTTCTGATATGTCAGATTCCCTTTGAATAAATCCGCATACGGTGCGTATAGTAATGTAGTGAGTGCTTAATGAATTACAGGAGATTATAATGCAGAGCTTTAATTACACTTGTCCCAAATGCAGGAACAGTGAGTGCGATGTCGGTGAATTTCGTGCCACAGGTGGTTTTCTGAGCAAAATATTCGATGTACAATCAAAGCGTTTTACAACTGTTACATGCACGAACTGTCATTACACTGAAATATATAAGGCACCATCGAGCATGCTTGGAAATATTTTCGATTTATTTACTAATTAAAAGAACGCTGAAAATTTGGAAGAAACAGAAATGCGCATATTACTAAGGATTTTACCATTTGCCTTTTTAATCTGGCTCATCTGCTGCTTCATTAATTCCCCGAGCAGGAAGAGGACAGTTGGTGACCAAAGGGGAAATAGCGAATCGCCGCCGACTAGAAGAAAACAGGTCAGTTCCAGGGTGGTTGAGAATGATAGTAAGTGAGCTTGTACGAGATTTATTACCACACAATTTGTCAGTGAAACGGTATAATCATAGTTCGCGAAGGGAGGTAAAATGAACATAATCGGCATTATTATTCTCGTGGTCGGTTTGATTATAACAATCGTGGGCGGCGCGCGTTTCGCCATTGCCGCGTTCGAGGAGAGCGTGTGGTGGGGACTTGGGGTGCTACTGCTTCCGATCGTGTGGCCGATATTTCTCATTCTGCACTTCGATGACGCATGGCGTCCAGCACTCAATTTCGTGATCGGTTTTGTTTTGGTGTTACTTGGTACCGGCCTGCGATTTGCAGCACAAGCATAAAGCAACTCACATAGTATTTAGGCCCAGTTTTTTCTTGAAAATCCGACACATGGCATATATATTTCCCGGAGCGGTTAGCATTGAATAATAGGGTGTGGGCACATCAGTGCCTGGCCCAGAGTATTAGTTACTGTGACATATAACTTCAATTTAAAAAATGTCATGAAAATGGAAACCTACAAGAAATTAGCTCAACATCTCGACAATCTACCCGGCGGTTTCCCATCCACACAGAGCGGAGTTGAACTACGAATCCTTAAGCGGCTTTTCACATCTGAAGATGCCGAATTAGCTATTCACTTAACCTTGATTCCAGAAGAATCCCGTGTGATTTCTCACCGAGCCGGAATTAGTCGTGATGAAGCTGAGCAACGTCTTGAGAAAATGGTCGAAAAGGGTCTCATTTTCTGCACATATCCTGAGGATAAGCCGCCGCAGTATCGGGCCGCTCAATTTGCTGTAGGTTTATGGGAGTGGCAGGTAAATAATCTTGATTCAGAATTTACGAAGGACATGGAAGAATACTGGCCCACGTTGTTTAATCTGGATACATGGAAAAAAACTCCCCAGTTGCGCACTATTCCCGTCAATGTAAGCATAGAAGTTCCGCGAGATGTAATGTCATACGAGCAGGCCGAAGAATTAGTTCTCGCCCATGACAAAATCGGAGTATCACCATGCATCTGCCGGCGGGAACAGAAAATGAAAGGCGATGGCTGCGGCAAACCTGAAGAAACCTGCCTGCAGTTTGGTAAAATTGCCGATTACTGTTTACGCCGGAATACGGCCAGATTAATTGACCAGCAAGAGGCACTGGACATTCTTAAACAAGCTGATGAGTCCGGGCTGGTGCTCCAGCCCAGTAATTCCAAGGAAGCTGCATTCCTTTGTTGCTGCTGCGGGTGTTGCTGTGCCGTACTTAGAAACATTAAGCGTCATCCAAAACCCGCCTCAGTTGTTTCTACGCCCTTTGTTTTAACTACGAATCCATCTATATGTACGGGATGCGGAACCTGCATCAACCGCTGTCAAACGGAAGCTCTACGGCTGGAGGGAGATAAGATAGTCCTGAATGCAGATCGTTGCATTGGCTGTGGATTATGCGTGAGTACCTGTCCAACCGATTCTCTTATGCTGGTACGAAAGCCCAAAGCCGAACAACCGGAAGTACCCAGTGACTTCTCTCAGACATTAATACAACTCGGGAAAAAGCGAGGAAAACTGAGCACGGCCGGTATGGTTAAGATGTTATTTAAGTCAAAACTGGATAGATTCCGGGCCGCAAGATGAAGCTATGCTTGCCATGTATGACTCTGTGATTTGTTACTCAGCAAAAGCATTAAAAGAGCCATAATTGAATTCTAAGAAGACTGTATCAGTCTTTTGGGGATTTTTTGTGATGTATCTGATATTTTATAAGAAAAGAAATTTAGTGTCGTAACTCAGCAGGAATATACAGTGTTATATGGTAAATTCGAACGAGGCAGATCTATGAGGAAGATTACGATTGCGGTGGTGCTGCCTGTCATGGCTTTGAGTTCATGCAGGACAGCAGTTATGAAACGCCCAGTTTTCAAAGTTCCAGGTTTGTGGGAATATACGGCTCCGCTTATCGCCCCGGAGAATCGCGAGAGTAATCCCAGCAGGGCTCAGAAGGACCCCACCGTGGTCTTCTACCGGGGGAAATGGCATGTCTTCATGACTGTCAAACTGCCGGGCAGATCAGCAATCGAGTACTGCTCATTCAAGAAATGGGAAGATGCCGACAGGTCTGAGCGTACTATCCTCAAGGTCAGTAATAGTGACTACTACTGCGCCCCGCAGGTTTTCTACTTCGCCCCTCACAAGAAGTGGTACCTTATTTATCAGATGGGTGTACCCGGCGCCAATAAAATGTGGGTGGCGTACTCTACGACAAAAAACATCGCCGATCCCCACTCATGGACGCAAGCCATGCCAATCCTTGACGGCGGTGAAAATGATCCCCGTGAGGTCGGAGGGCTCGACTACTGGATTATCTGTGACAAACAGCGTGCTTATCTGTTCCTGACCAGTCTGAATGGCAAGATGTGGCGATTATGGACGTCTCTGGAGGATTTTCCGCAAGGTTTCGATCATTGTGAACTCGCTTTGGAGGCTGAAATTTTCGAGGCCAGCCACACGTACAAGCTTAAGGGAATGGACAAATACCTGACTATCATCGAAGCGAACGGCCGGCGTTATTACAAGGCCTATCTCGCGGACCGGCTGGACGGTGAGTGGGTACCTGCAGCGGACACCGTCGAGTGGCCTTTTGCCGGATGGTACAACATCCGTCCAGCTCCAGGGGTGGAGCCGTGGACTGACAACATCAGCCATGGCGAACTCATCCGCGACGGATACGATCAGAGATTGACTGTGAGACCCGGTAATTTGCGGTTCATCTTCCAGGGCATGCGGGACGAACACAAATCCGGGAAAGGTTACAGTCAGTTCCAGTGGCGGATTGGCATGTTGAGACAGGTAATCAACATCCCGTGAGCCACAGGCGGCCTATGCGCAGTCTATGACATCTTTAAAGCGGCTCGATTTATTTTGAGGATTTCTTAATTGATAAGAACAATGGAAATTAATAAAGAGGATGAGCGGTATATGCGGATGGCTATCTCGGCGGCCCAAATAGCCGAGGAAAACGGTGATGTTCCTATCGGTGCGGTTATTGTCTATAAAAACCAGATAATCGGTAAGGCATATAATCAGCGAGAGCAGCTTAAAGACCCAACGGCCCACGCAGAGATAATCGCTCTGACGCAGGCGGCGTCTTTTATCGAAAGCTGGCGATTGCATGACTGCACAATCTATGTCACTTTAGAGCCTTGCCCTATGTGCGCAGGAGCTTTTGTTCTTGCAAGGATGGACAGGCTCGTTTACGGGTGCGATGACCCGAAGGCAGGTGCATGCAAGAGCCTGTATAATATTGTTCAGGATGAAAGGCTAAACCATAGACTTGAAGTTACGGGTGGTGTTTTAGCTGATGACTGCAGCAGGTTACTGCAGGAATTTTTTCAACGCCGCAGATTCGAAAATAATCAACAGAGACTCGAATAAAATCATTGATTCGGCTTAATACTTTTCTACTATTGGTTCGGCCGGTAACTCACCCATTCCAAGTCATTTATGGATAATATTAATCCAGGAATAGTGCATAACAACAGCAACAATAGCAAAAAGTACCGCCGAACCAATAATCCGCAAAAACAACTTTAATAAACGATATTGCCAGAGACGCTTCTGCCAGCGTGAGACCAATATTTCCATAGCCTTAACACGGCCGCTTTGGCAGTCCATGACCAAAATTTCATCTACAAGTTGTTCAACCGATCTGTCCACTCTATCTACCTTAGTCTATATGGATTACCGTGCGGTTCACTTTTTTCTAATAAATTCCATAATAAATCCGCGTTTCTATTGCTAATTATAATTGCATAGGCTTCATTTTTCCGCTATATATATTGATTACAAAATCAGAACAGTCAAAATCTTATATTGAGATAAAAAACTCAAGTATAAAATAAGCAGTATTAAATGCCACTGGAGAGGTGTCGGAGTGGCTTATCGAGCAGCCTTGGAAAGGCTGTGTAGGGCTTGTCCCTACCGCGGGTTCGAATCCCGCCCTCTCCGTTAATTTTGGTTTCGGCCGGAAAGGAGCTTCAGTATGACATGGAGATATCAAACAAGCAGGTTGCGAGCGGTTATTCTATTATTGGCAGTATTAGTCTTTTCAGGCTGTGCCGTTGAGTCAGGGAAAACAAATGATGCTTTTTCCGCCGGAGGTAAGAACCGAGTACGCCTGGAGCATGTTGCAATCAATGTTGAGGATCCCGTCGCGATGTCACGGTGGTATAAAGATAATTTGGGGATGAAAATCGTCAGGGAAGGGCCTCCACCGGCTAATATGCGCTTTATCTCCGACTCCGGGGAGAACATGATGTTAGAGCTTTACAATAATCCGCCTGACGAAGTACCTGATTATCCGGCTATGAATCCTCTATCTCTTCATATTGCCTTTATGGTTGACGATGTCAAAGCAATTACCCGGAAGCTGATATCCGCCGGTGCAACAATTGCGGTGGAGATGAACACTACGGATGCGGGGGATGAATTAATTATTCTGCGCGATCCATGGGGTGTTCCAATACAGTTTCTGAAACGAGCCAAGCCGATGCTGCCGCATAAATAATACCGAATTTGAAGGCCAGAGTGCAATGCTCTTTACTGTGATATTTTTATACACTTGCTAAGGATAGCTAATAATGGCAGAAACAGGAGCCGGAGAAAAAAGAACCATCCGCAGGGGACCTTATCCCGAACTGACACTGACCTCTATTCTTGTCGGTTATGTTCTGGGTGTTCTCATTACCATAAGTATGGGCTACGCCTGCCTGATTCTGGGATTCTCACATGAGGGCTCGGAACTGGCAGCCATTTTGGGCTTCGGGGTGCTGCGGGGTATTCTCCGCCGGAACAGTATTATCGAAAACAACATCAGCCAGACAGTCGCCAGCAGTGTGAATGGGGCCTCGGCGGGTGTTATGTTTTCAGTGCCAGCTTTGTTTATCTTAGGCGAGACAGATTTTAATCCCTATCTTATGGTCTTCGGCTGCATCGCAGGGGGCGTTCTTGGCATAGCATTTATCATCCCGCTTCGTAAGCAGATGATTGACTTCGAACGACTGACTTATCCGGGCGGCGTTGCAGTAGCGACCGTTCTCAAGTCTCCCGGCGCCGGTGTTCACAAAGCAATTCTTCTTATGATCGGTGTCATTCTGAGCGGTACAGTCAGCTTCATCAGCAACGTAACAAAGTTTGAAAACTGGGCATTGGGCCAGCACATCGGCATGCCGGACTATATGAATGGTGTCTGGTTCGTTTCGTTGCTGACTATAGGAATCGCCTTTATCGCAGGTAAGGGCGGGCTTTGTTTTGTGATCGGTGGTTACGCCTGCTATTGGGTCCTCGCCCCGATATTGGCGCAGATGAACCTTCTACCTTCGCCAGAACAACTTCAGGAACTTGGTCAGACGATGCCGGGTTATTTACGAATATCACTTTTCAGGCCGGTCGGAATCGGTATGTTAGTCGGCGGCGCACTGACTGGAATTGTTCTGGCGCTACCCTTGATTATCAGTGCAATCCGCAGCATGCAATCAGCGGCAAAAACCGGTTCGGCAATGTCTAAGGACGAGATGCCAATCAAACTTCTCTATATCGGTATCATCGGCGCAGTCATCGTTTTGGGCATTGTCGCGGTTATGTCCGTCGAAGAGATGGGCATCGTCCGCGGTATAATCATGGCCGTGCTTGGTACAATTTGGATATGGATGGCAGGTGTGATTCTCTCAGAGTGTATCGGCAGAACGAACTGGTCGCCCATGAGCGGAATGACGTTGATAGCTGTGACAATTCTCATAGTGATTACACGAAGTTTGGGTGACAGAGCAGCTATTGTCTCGTCGGTCATGGTCGGCGCCGCTACATGCATGGCGATGTCGCAAGCGACAGACCTGATGCTTGATTTGAAAACGGGCTATCTTGTCGGAGCAATTCCAAAAAGACAGCAGATAGGACAATTCATCGCCACATGGCTTGGACCTGTTCTGATGATAGGCCTCTTGTTTGTACTTCATAAGGCATACGGTCTTGGCAGTGATAAACTACCGGCGCCTCAGGGGACGGTTCTGGCGAGCATGATGAAGGGAATTCTTGAAGGTAATGTCCCTGTCTATAAGTATCTTGCCGGTGCCGGACTGGGAGCCCTACTAAGCACGACAGGTATCGGCGGGCTCGGAATCCAGGTGGGTCTCGGATTCTATCTGCCGTTCAGTATTGTTCTGACATATACAATCGGCACAATTCTTCGGATTGCCAGTGATAAAATAAAGGGGCGGCACTTTAGCGAGCAGGTTGGTATCCCTATCGCAGCCGGCCTGATTATTGGCGAGGGACTTGTCGGAGTTGGTTTTGCCATCTACTACATTATAAAAGGAATGCAGGGGGGATAGGGATTGACTATGAAATTAATCGGCTTTCTAATGGTTACAGTTGGTTTCATCGCAGCAGCTTTGGCAGCGGTTGTGGATGAAAGTGCCGTAAGATGGTTGTGGTATATACCTGCGCTTGGTCTCGGCGCGGCGGGAGTTATCTTAATCAGAGTCGATATCGTACGACACAGCAAGACGGAGCATCATGTTGCTTCCAGGATTGAAACTGTAGAAAGCAGCCTTGAAAAAATAGCAACCAATATCAACAAACTCAATACGGACAAGCACTCGATCAATACATACGACATGCGCCATCGAATCGATGAGCTATTCGTTGCCGACCTTGCCCTGTTTGTGGACGCCCGTGAAAGCATCGCTCATCGTTACGGTCTGGCCGCCTATGCCGACGTGATGAACTGTTTTGCCGCCGGTGAACGCTACCTGAACCGTGTGTGGTCGGCTTCTGCAGACGGATACATAGATGAGGTTAACGCCTATCTGGAAAAAGCCCGAGAGCAATTCGTTGATAGCCTTGAGAAAATCCGCCAGCTAAAAACAAATCCCGATTTACAAACTTCAACTTTCTCATAATCAAGGGAGGAGTCATTATGAAACGCTGTTTAAAATCACAGACAGCCTTCGTGGTACCATTGGTAGTATTTTTTATCATTTCATCGCTTTTTGCCGATGACGGTGCATTGACAAAAAAAACAATCGATAACTTTAATTCATCTTTTGAAATGGATGCCCATACCAGGGCAATGTATAACTCTATCACGAACAATGATATAAAGAGCCTTGCGCTGAATCGTGATGTAGTTCGGCAACACAACGAAATTTTCAGCCATAAAATCAAGACGAAAGGCATTACTAATCAGAAAAGCAGCGGGCGGTGCTGGCTATTCGCAGGGCTGAACATCCTGCGACCGAAAGTTATCGAAAAAAACAATATCAAAAGTTTCGAATTCTCACAGAACTATCTGGCTTTCTGGGACAAGCTCGAAAAGGCAAACTGCTTTTTGGAAAACATCATTGAATTCGCAGACCGTGACATTCTCGACCGCGAAATGGAGTTCCTGCTTCGCAAGCCCATCCCCGACGGAGGCTACTGGGAAAATGTGGTCAATCTCGTAAAAAAATACGGTGCCGTTCCCCATGAAATTATGCCCGAGACAAACAGCTCCGGCAATACAGGCCTGATGAACGCCCTTATCAGCAGAAAACTCCGCGCAGACGCCGTTAAGCTCCGAAATATGCACAAACAAAGAAACTCACTCAAAAAAATCCGCACGGAAAAAACGGAAATGCTCGCTGAGGTTTACAAAATGCTCGTACTGAACCTCGGTCAGCCGCCAAGTGAGTTCCAGTGGCGATTCGAGGACGCCAATTCTGTTGTAAGCGAAATCCACACTTACAGTCCGAAGAGCTTTTATAAGAAATTCGTCGATGTAGATTTGGGGCAATAC
>JAVVFI010000144.1:0-11866 GCA_032250555.1 Sedimentisphaerales bacterium | reverse complement strand
TCGCAACCTCTCCCATTTCATTATTCATATCAGAAGGTCTCAAACCTATACGTGAATTCTTTTTAATATTATTTTTCTTTTCCATCGGCGCCCAGTTTGACCTTTTTGTGACTAAGCAGGTAGTCGTTCCGGGGTTAATACTGGCAGGTATCGTTTTAGTGATGAAACCACCAGTATTCACTGCTGCTTTCAGATTGGCAGGTGAGTCTGCCAGCTTAGCAAAAGAACTGGGGATACGGCTCGGCCAGGCAAGCGAATTTTCGCTACTTGTCGCTTATGCCGCTTTTACCGCAGGGAAGATTGAGGCAAGAACATCCTATCTAATCCAATTGGCTACTATCTCTACGTTTATCATCTCCACCTACTTTGTCGTGTATAAATACCCAACGCCGATTACTGTCAATAAATCCAAACGACAGGATTAAGTTAAGAAAATGTCCAATTACAAAATTGCAGAGGACTTCCGTGGAACTTTTGTACTATTTAAGCGGGGATTAAACAGCCGCGTTTAAGAAAGGGGAAATGAATGGAAATATCATCTTTTAATCGAGAGTAATTATTTTTTTTGCACTTTTTTAATAAATATCAGCAATTATTTAACAATATATTCTCATATTTGATAATTTTTGCCCGGAGCCCTTGACAATGTTAGACGTATGCTTATAATAGCCGCCTTCACTTCGATGGGTTTTTTCATACTTCGAAACTTATATAAGGAGAAATATTTATGAGAAAAAGAATTTTGTTGAGTACAGTACTATTGTTACTTGCAGCCGGTATGGCACAAGCGGAAGAAGGTGAATTGGGTGTGACTCTGGATGTTAGTTACTGGAGCAAATGGCTTTCAAAGGGCGCTTATGGTTACGGCTCACACGGCGGGCTTTTCAAGACCTTAGACCTCGACCTGTACGGCACAGGTTTTGGTTTGAATATTAAACACCGCAATGCCCTGTCGAGCGGTTATGTCGATAAGCAGAGAATCGATTGGCGGCCTTATTTTAAGAGTCAGCTTTTTGAAGATGAAACTTATGCTACCAGGTATAATATCAGTGTCGGATATGAACATTACACCGGGCTGGCACACAACGTAGCCAATACAACTTACGAATGGATATTAGCCCTGGCATGGCCGAATCTTATCCCGGAAGGTATCGTGCCAAAATATACCGCTCATTATGAATACCCCGCAGGCAGCGACTATGTTCACAGCGATGTCACCGGCTGGGTGCATCGATTCGGGCTCGGATATGACCTTGATGTAATGGATCTGCCCTCGCCGCTAAGTATCTCCGGTGAAATCGCATACACAGACGGTATCGGGGGTAAAGCTGCTGATTCAGACTGGTCGTACGCATCCTTCGGAATTTCAACTAAATTCAGCCTGACCGACAACCTGACTTTTACCCCGGCCGTTTACCATCAGATAACCATGGAAAAAACGATTAATCCCGACAAAGACCTGACATATTGCGTCTTGAGCATGAAATACAAATTCTAATAATATTTTCAAAAGAACAATAATCCTCAGTTTTCAAAGGAGAAAGTTATGACAGAAGAAAAAGGGTTTA
This sequence comes from Sedimentisphaerales bacterium, assembly GCA_032250555.1. Lineage (GTDB taxonomy): Bacteria > Planctomycetota > Phycisphaerae > Sedimentisphaerales > Anaerobacaceae > NIOZ-UU13. Next base: position 10,298 of record JAVVFI010000144.1, on the reverse strand, counting down.
ACTCTTTAATGACAGAAAATCGGACATTTCCCCCGCCGGCATCTGTCCAGAAGAATGCTCATATAGACGATGCCGAGCAATATCAGCAGATGTGGGAAAAATCAATTAACGACCCGGACGCGTTCTGGCTCGAACAGGCGAAAAGCCTTTCATGGTTTAAGGAGCCCACGAAGAGCCTTCGCTATACATGGGACACTAAGAGCCGTAAAATCGAGCATACATGGTTTGCCGACGGCCAACTGAACGTGACATATAACTGCCTCGACAGGCATCTGGGAACGCCGACCGAGAACAAAACCGCACTGCTCTGGCAGGGTGAAGACGATAACAACGTCAAGAAATTCACCTACAAAGAACTGCATAAAGATGTTTGTAAGTTCGCCAACGTTCTCAAATCAAAGGGCATAAAGAAAGGTGACCGTGTGGCTATTTACATGCCGATGGTTCCCGAACTTCCCGTCGCCATGCTCGCATGTGCACGCATCGGTGCGATTCACTCAATTATCTTCGGCGGATTCAGCTCCGAAGCCATCGAAGGACGCATCAATGACTCCGACTGCAAAATGCTTATTACGTCAAATGTGTCACTGCGGGCAGGCAAGCACATCAAGCTCAAAGATATCGCAGACGTTGCTCTGGAAAAAACGCCTACAATCGAATGTGTAATAGTATCCAAGGTCAATGACGAACCCTGCAATATGAAAGACGGCAGGGATGTGTGGTATCACGACGAGATGGCTAATGCGGCCGAGGAATGTGAAGCCGAACCTATGAATTCTGAGGACCCGCTGTTTATCCTTTACACATCAGGCTCGACCGGAAAGCCAAAAGGCGTCGTACATACGACGGGCGGATATCTTTTGCACACCACTCTGACACACAAACTCGTATTCAATATTCACGAAGACGATGTTTACTGGTGCACCGCCGACATCGGCTGGGTAACCGGACACAGCTACATCGTCTATGGCCCATTAGCGAACGGCAGCACTTCACTGATGTTCGAAGGAGTGCCTACCTATCCGGACGCGGGACGTTTCTGGCAGATCTGCGACAAATTCGGCGTCACTGTTTTCTATACAGCTCCTACAGCTATCCGCGCCTTAATGAGGCTTGGCGATGAATGGCCGGCCAAATATAAACTCGATACCCTCAGAGTTCTCGGCTCGGTCGGTGAGCCGATCAATCCCGAGGCATGGATGTGGTACTACGAGAAAATCGGCAGGAACAAGTGCCCGATCGTCGATACATGGTGGCAGACAGAGACCGGCGGATTTATGATTACACCCATGCCGGGTGCCCACACATTGAAGCCGGGCAGTGCTTCGCGGCCATTCTACGGTGTTGACGCGGTTGTTCTGCGTGACGACGGCAGCAAATGCGATGTTAACGAAGGCGGCAAACTTTGTATCCGCAAACCATGGCCCGGAATGATGCGCACGATGTGGGGTGACCATGACAGGTTTGTCGATACATACTTCACAATGTACGACAATATATATTTCGCCGGCGATGGCTGCCGTATCGATGAAGATGGTGATTACTGGCTAATGGGCAGAATCGATGATGTCGTCAACGTCTCCGGCCACCGTATCGGAACCGCAGAGGTTGAAAGCGCTTTAGTCAGTCACCCAAAAGTAGCTGAAGCTGCTGTAACACCAATGCCTCATGACATTAAAGGCCAGACGTTGTACGCCTTTGTTACAGTTATAGGCGGTGTCGAGGAAAGCGATGAGCTGAAGAAGGAACTTATCAAACACGTGCGAAAGGAAATCGGTCCCATCGCGACACCCGAAGCCATTCAGTTTGCACCTTCTCTTCCGAAGACCCGCTCCGGTAAAATCATGCGGCGAATACTGCGAAAAATCGCCGAAAAGAACACCGACAATCTTGGAGATATTACCACGCTGGCAGATCCAAGCGTTGTCGAAGCATTAATTAAAGGCCGAGGCGAATAATTCCACTCGTACTAACAGATACCAAACAAGCCGGACGTGTGTTATAAGCACACGTCCGGTCTATCACTAATTAAAGGAATCAAAATAATGACCGAAGAAACAAGCACAGTGCCGTTGGAAATAAAAAACCATGGATGGCGAGTAGCTTTCGCAGGGATGGGAATCAATCTTGCACTGGGCGTTCTCTATAGCTGGAGCATTATAAGCGGAGGCATGGAAAAAGAATGGGGCTGGAACGCTGTTATGAGAAGCAGGCCTTATGCTCTTGCATGCCTGGTGTTCAGCCTGATCATGGTGCCTGCAGGCAGAATGCAAGATAAACTCGGCCCGCGACTTGTCGCAGGAATCGGCGGCTTGTTAGTTGGTGCAGGCATGATACTGGCAAGTCTTATGGGCAACTCGCAGGCAGGCTGGATCATCGGATTCGGAATCCTTGCAGGGGCAGGTATCGGCTTTGGGTACGCATCGGCGACACCACCAGCAGTAAAGTGGTTCCCCGCAGCAAAGACAGGTTTAATCGCCGGCCTTGTGGTATCGGGCTTTGGGCTTGCAAGTGTGTATATCGCACCGTTAGGCAATTTCCTGATCACACGCTATGACATAGAGACAACGGCTATGGTATTCGGCATAGGATTTCTGGTTATCGTTGTCGGTTTGGCACAATTTCTGAAGCCGCCTCCTGCGGGTTATATTCCCCCGGGAGAGCTGCCCAAGCCAGCCAACAATACGAAGAAAGAAGACTTTACGCCTTCGGAAATGCTTAAGACCTGGCAGTTCTATCTGCTGTGGTTCATGTATGCATGCGGAGCCGGAGCGGGGCTTATGGTCATCTCCGTAGCCAAGAACCTCGGCAAGGTCTCTGGCGCAGGAGTCATAGCTGTAACTGCACTGGCCATCGGCAATGGTGCCGGTCGTATAATTGCCGGAGTGCTTTCCGACAAACTCGGAAGAAAGACCACTATGTTCATATTCTTCGTGCTGCAGGCCCTCATGGTTATTCTGCTGTCGATAGCGGCCAAGGGCGGAGCTATGAGTGGTGCTGCGATACTGTCCTGCCTGGCGGCCTTAGTCGGCGCCAATTACGGCTCGAATCTATCCCTTTTCCCGTCGGCAACAAAGGACTTCTACGGACTTAAGAATTTCGGGATGAATTACGGGCTGGTCTTTACAGCATGGGGAATCGGCGGTTATGTGCTGTCGCAATTCGCTGCGCGAGTCTATGACGGCAAGATCGTTGAGTCATGGAAGGGAAGCTTTGACTTTGCATTTTATTGCTCGGCAGGCCTGTTGATACTCGCTGCGATAGCGGTATTCCTTCTAAAGCCGCCACATCATACTATTGAGGCGGGCGAAGCATAAATTGGCAAGAAAATATCCTAAACACCAAAGGCCTGATCATTTTTTGTTCAGGCCTTTTTTATGTCCAAACAGCAATTAAAGTTTATGAATTGGAAATATGTTTGCCTTAACTGCATCTATCGTTGCTTCAATAGCCGGTACCACCATTTCACGCTGTGTCTGGCTAACCGCCAAAGCTCTATCCCGTAAGCCCCCCTGCCAGTCCGTACTTTCGAGCATAACACCGCCGACACCATGATACATATCATGGTCACTTTCAGCTCCGGCAAAGATACTCCATGCCAACGCCCAGGCCCTTACGGTATTTTCGATATTGTAGCCACCACCTCCAGTGGCGACTATCGGTTTATCAAAACTTAACAGATGCTTGATAATCTCAGCGTAAGCATTGTTCGTAAGACATAGATGTGCAAGCGGGTCACCGGCAAGGGCATCAGCACCCAGCTCAAAAACGATCACATCAGGATTGTAGGCACCAATTAACGGCAGAGCTATGGCCTCGAAGGCCTTTATATATACTTCATCATAAGTGCCGACCGGAAGAGGAACATTTACACAATAGCCCTCACCTTCTCCTTTACCGATTTCATCGGCGAATCCTGTTCCTGGAAACAATGTTTCCGGACTTTCATGAAATGATATTGTCATCACATCAGAGCGGTCATAGAATCCGTATGCAACACCATCGCCGTGATGAACGTCCACATCAAGATACAAAACTCGCCTGCCTTCTTCAGCTAATACCATACACGCCAGAGCTACATCATTAATATAGCAAAAGCCTGATGCACTTTCCGGCCCGGCGTGATGAAATCCACCTGAGGGATTAAAGACCACCTCAGCAGAATCCGACAGAATCATTTTGGCGCCGGTAAGCGTCCCTCCTGTGGCCAAAACTCCATAGTCATACATCCCGGCAAAAACAGGGCAATCCCCCGTTCCGATTCCCATATACAATGCCTCGGTATCCCAATGCCCTTTTGCTGCTGTTTTTAATGCGTGCAGATAACGGGCTGAGTGGAATTTTTTCAGCACAACCCTCTCGGCAGGAACCGGCGGCACCTCACTACAGTTGTCACGGGAGAGCAGAGCTATAGAATTTAGAATCTTTCGCACCTTCCCCGCCCTACTGGTATTAAACGGACAATCAGCCGGATAACTAAATTTCTCAAGCTCTGCTGAATAAATAAAAGCAGCTTTTTTCGTTCCCAAACTTACTCCTACTGTTTCTGCCTTGTTAAATCATATGTAATGTCATAGGCATAGCCGTCGAATTCCGTATTCACCTTGAAGCCGGAGTTATGAAAAATTGAAAGCATCGGCTCATTAGTCGGCAATACTTTTGCACAGAACTTTTTTACGCCTCGTTGTTTTGCTATTTGAGTAATGTAGTCGAGAAGAAAGGTCCCCATTCCCTTTTGCTGCCATTCGTCCTGAACAAGGAAGGCCACTTCCGCAGCCCCGGTCTTAGGGTCAAGAAAATATTGAACAAGGGCAACGATTTCCTCACCAGAAACATTGGGAATAATACCGACAATGGCGATATCCTGCCGATAGTCGATATTGGTGAATCGTTGGATATCTCTATGTGGAAAAACTACTGTATGGGTCATATAGCGAGTCCGGACGGATTCTTCACTCAGCGAATACAGCATTTCCGTAAGTGCCGGCTCATCGGTAGGTTTAACAGGTCTGAAGAATATCTCAGTTCCATCCCGCAGTGTTTCATATCGCTCCAGCTCCTCAGGGTAAGCAACCTGGTCTTCGGCCAACTCTATCTGATCTTCATAAATATAGTTCTGAGCTTTCGCCGCCTGGATAAGCTCCTTCCGAAACTTAGGATGCGCAATGTTGATGAGGTCCAGCACTCTTTTTCTAATACTTTTACCGTGCAAATACGCGGTCCCATATTCGGTGACTACGTAGTGGATATCTCCTCGCGTCGTAACCACTCCTGCACCTTCGGTCAGACTCGGCACAATCCTCGAAACCTTTCCATCTCTCGCAGTAGAGGGCATAGCGATTATAGCTTTTCCTCCCCTGCTTCTCGCAGATCCGCGAATAAAATCAACCTGGCCGCCAATACCACTGTAGAATTTATACCCCAGAGAATCTGAGCAGACCTGGCCCGTTAAATCGATTTCCAGCCCAACATTAATTCCAACCATTTTTTCGTGCTGGCTGATGGTATAAATATCGTTGACATACTCTGTAGGATAAAATTCAAAGAATGGATTATTATTTATATAATCGTATAACCGCTGCGAGCCCATACAAAAGCTTGCAACAATTTTACCCCGGTTGAGAGACTTTTTTGAGCATGTGATTGCGCCGCACTCAATCAGGTCAATTATCCAGTCGCTGAACATCTCTGTGTGAATCCCAAGGTCTTTCTTATAGACCAGATAATCAGCCAGAGCCTGGGGTATGCGTCCAATGCCACACTCAATAGTGCTGCCATCTTCAACGAGTCTGGCAATATTCTGGCCGATACGGCGCAAAGTTTCATCAGATTCAGGAATGGGAATCTCGATTATATCCTCGTCATAAGGAACTAACATGTCTATAGTATTGACATGTATAAAACTATCGCCAAACGTCCGAGGCATACGGCTGTTGACCTGCGCAATAACATATTTGGAATTGGCAGCGGCAGATTTAACAATATCCACAGAAACACCAAGACTACAAAGCCCGTTTACATCTGGCGGCGTTACGGAAACCATAGCAACATCGATGGGAATCCTTCCTGTCTCAAACTCAAGGGGTATTTCAGACAGGAATATCGGCGTATAATCTCCGATGCCTTTATGCAAAGCATCGCGCACATTGTCAGCAATAAAAAAGCTGTTCATCTTAAACTTTTCGCGGAACTTCTCATCGGCATAAGGCGCAGCACCCATCGTCAAAAGATGTATGATATGAGCATCGTAAATGTGGCTGGAATATTCAACCAAAGCGTTGACAAGATGCTGGGGCTGGCCACATCCGGTTCCTATAAATATACTGTTGCCGGACTTAATTAATTTCATCGCCACAGCAGCAGTACTTATCTTCTCTTTATATTTTTCTTTCCAGTTAAATTCATGCATATTTATTTCTCTATACTCATTCTGGCATCGACAGCAATCGGCGTTGTGCCTTCGGGGCCTACAACATACGGATTTATATCCATCTCCTGAATTTGAGGAAATTCCGTAACCAATTGTGATAGTCTCTGCAATCCTTCGGCTATTGCTTTTATATCCACACCTTCCTGGCCGCGGACACCCTTTAGCATTTGATAGGTTTTTGTGTTAATCAGCATACGCTCGGCCTCTTCAGCCGTCAGGGGCGCAAGATAAAATGAGACGTCCTTGAGAACTTCCACCATTATCCCGCCCATCCCAAACATCATCAATGGACCAAAATGCGGGTCGCGATGCATTCCAAGAATAACCTCTTTTCCGCTCTTGCACATCTCCTGTACAAGAACACCAAGTATATTTGCTTCTGGTTGTTTTTTGGGTATTCGGTACATCATCAAATCAAAGGCATCTTTAACTTTTTGCTCGCTATTGAGCCCAACCTTAACACCACCAACATCCGATTTGTGTAATATATCAGGTGACCAAATTTTCAATACGACGGGGAATCCCAACTGTTTAGCAATATTTGCCGCCTGCTCAGATGTAGTTGCAATAGAACCTTTTGGTGTTACAAATCCATAAGCTTCGAGAATCTCTTTTGATTCAGTCTCACCGATTTCCCGAATGCCCTGCCGAAGGTGTCTTTCGACAATACCTTCAACTTTACGTCGATTAACCGGAAACATCTTTACGACTCGTTTCGGCCTGGACCGCCATCTTACATAATCCGTCATAACTTTTATTGTCGCTACAGCACTTTCGGGGCAATCTATTACAGGGATTTTTCCTTCTTGCAAGATTCTCACACCTTCTTCAATTTTTCCCGCTCCCAGAAAACAGGCAAAAATCGGTTTTTTAGATTTTTCCTGAGATATTTTGACAACAGCCTCAGCAGTACCCTCAGATTCAGTCATCGCCTGTGGAGTAAGAAGCACCAGAATTGTATCGACATTGGGATCATCAAGAACAACATCAATCGCAAACTCATACCGGTCGGCTAATGCATCTCCCAAAACATCGATAGGATTATATAAGTTAGCAGCCACCGGCAGCTTAGATGCTAATTTACTTACCGTTTCGTCGGTTAGTTTCGCAAAGCTGAGGCCTTCTCTCTCGATAGCATCAGCGGCCATTATCCCCGGGCCACCCGCATTGGTAATAACAGCAACTCGCGGCCCGGCCGGAAGCGGTTGATTTCCAAAGGCCTGGGCATAATCAAATTGTTCTTTTATCGAATTACATCGAATTATTCCAGCCCGTTCAAATACGGCCCCGTAAGCAGTTTCACTGCCAGCTAAACTTCCTGTATGAGACGAGGCCGCCTTCGCTCCTGCTGACGTTCCACCTGATTTCATAAGAAGTATAGGTTTATTATGAGAAATTCTTTCCGCCTGGCTCACAAAAGCATTGCCATCAGTAATACTTTCAAGATAGCCGGCGATAACTTTGGTTTCAGGGTCCTCTCCCAAGACCTTTATTAAATCTAATTCATCTACATCCGCTTTATTACCTATGCTGATAAGTTTACTGAAACCGATGTTGTTTGTGTTAGCCATATCAAGGATAGCCGCTAACAACGCCCCTGATTGTGAGAGGTATCCGATGGCACCTGGCCTCGGTATGGTTCCACCGAAACTTGCATTTAAATTGTGTGCAGGCGCAATCACTCCAAGACAGTTAGGGCCTATGACTCTGATGCCGGCCTGGCGGGCTATCTGAACAATCTGTTGTTCAAGCTCTCTGCCCTGGTCGCCGACCTCTTTAAATCCGGCCGTAATAATGATGACCGCTCGCGTCCCAATTTTTGCGCACTGCTGCATAATTGCCGGCACAAACCTGGCTGGAACGATAATAATCACCAGTTCGGGCACTTGTTTGATGGATTCAAGGTCAGGATAGCACTTCAATCCTTCAATATTATCCGCCTTGGGATTAACGGGATATATTTGACCTTTATATCCCGCCTCCATCATACTGGCTAAGATTTCGTATCCCACCTTGCTTTTCTGGCGTGATGCTCCAACAATAGCAACAGATTCCGGATTAAAAAACTTTTCAAAACTCATACAGACATATTTCCTTCTTAAATATAAACAATTTTATATAGAAAGTTATTGTAAACAATTACACGCCCTATTGTAAAGTTCTCTATCGCTTATTTAACATACAATTATTTTTCGACCACACTACATAAATCAACATGCGAAAATACCAAGTATTTTATTTCTTTACGCTAATCCACTTAATTTGTGATCGCTCACCTTCATCGATGAGAACTGCATTCCATATATCTAGTGGAATATTTGGTGTGCAACCGTGCGTAACCATAAAACGATCACCCATATGGTTGTCCAACTTAATAAAGATATGATAACCTGGAACTGATGGAAGTAGTGATTGTGCTGCTTCAGCAATCTTCCGAATTCTCCAAATATCCAGGTTCATGGCCTCTTCACTGAAGTAGATTGTAGGCTTTGATGATAATAACATATTTGTACTCCTTTTAATACAAGCACAAAACCCACTTAATAATACTATTATAATCTTGAATAGCAGGTATTTCGCTTCAAGCATGGCATAATAATTCTTTAAATACTCTTTCAGAGAATATCAAAAATAAAGAAGTTCATGTCCAAACTCACTTTATTGTTTTTACAATTGTGAATATACCCAAAGTAATTGTAAGGATAGCGATAGATAACTTAAGCTGATTATTATTAAAATACTTTACGCTTTTAGCAGAAAAAGGTACTGACAATACAGCACCGATAACAATATAAGGCGCAAGGCCCCAGTCAACATGATTATCACTAATAAAAGTATACGCAATGACACCTACTAAACATGTTAAACCTTCGGCTAACGATGTAATCCCGACCGCACTTTTACCATGGATTCCTGAAAGAATTTGGCCACTTGTTACAACCGGACCATAACCACCTCCACTCATACCTTTATTAAAAGAAGCAAGAAAACCTAAAAAGAAAATCTTCTTCGATGAAAACTTAATATTCTTTTTATTAAAAATTAGTATAAGTATACCCATCGAGAGAACGAGAAAACCAATATACAACTTAAGCCAGAATTTAGGAATATTAACGGCTATAAAAACAGCTAATATCGTTCCTATAATACTGCAACTCGCAAGAAGCAAGGCGATTTTTGAATGAAAAGAAAGGATATTTCGTAAACCATTAAATAAGCCATAATCTTTTATCATATTTTTAATTTCAAATATATCTAAAGTCTTAGGTTTGAAATCGACATTTCCTTCATAGTGATGAAAAATACCCGCCAGTATTCCACTAATAAGTTCCGATAGTAAAATCGTCGGCACAATTTGCATCGGGGCAAAGCCAACAAGCAAAAGAACAGGCGCAAGAGTTGTTCCATATCCCATTCCCAGTGTTGAGTCAACATACTCGCAAATAAATGCACCAATAACCATCACAAAAATTAACGATAATGTCAATTCCATATTACATTCTCCTGATATTTATTGTTATGAAACTTTTATCTTAAACTCTTAAATAAGATCTGAAAGTTTTAGCGCTTCGAGTCTTTTAGAAATATAATCACGTATTTCATCAAATATCTTCATGATCTTTTTCTCTTTTGACAAAGGGGTGTCAGAGAAAAAGTACCTGCTTACAGAAGCAGTAGCAGCCAAGGCACCATCCATTAATCTGATTATCTCTGCGATACTGATTTTGGAAGCCGGCTTTGCTAACCTATATCCGCCAGTTGCACCCCGTTTGGTTTCTAAGTAATGATTTTGCCTTAAAATCAAAAACAACAGTTCCAAATATTTCTTAGAAATATCGCACTGCAAGCAAATCTCTTCTATCTTTAT
>JAVVFI010000143.1:0-11950 GCA_032250555.1 Sedimentisphaerales bacterium | reverse complement strand
CTGTAAGAATAACAGGTCTTATACACAGCGGGCAGGCAGGGGTCTTCGGCGCACGGAGCGCCCGCGATATACAGCGAAAAGAAGTAGTAATTGAAAATGATGTCGCGTGGCGTGTAAACGCGGCAGTGGATTTTTTATTCGGCAAGCCGATCAGTTTTGTTTCGAAATCACCGGATGGTCAAAAAAGTACAGAAATTGAAGCGATATTAAAGGCACTGTTTGCGGCCAACGGGGCTATCGGATTTTTCCAGGATATGGCGGTGCTCGGAAGTGTTTATGGATTTGTCGATTGTTTCGTCAGGCCTGGCGAAGAAATTATCGAATGCATTTCCTCTTCCTCTCAAACTCACTCACGGGCTTCCGGTAAAACGGGGGCAATCGAAGATGTGCTGAGATTGGCACAGACAATCGACCTCGAATTGATTGAAGCACCAAGAGCACTGCCGGTCCTGGATGAAAATGACTACAAAAAGACAAGATATTATGTGCAGCACTTTTATCAGAAGAAAAACTCACTGAGCAAGAAAAGCTCGTTTCTATCAAGAATATTGTCCGGCGGCAAACAAAGCAGCAAGAGCCGGCAAATAGTGACGGTGACGGAGATTACTTCGGCAGATGCCTGGCAGAGATATGAAGATAAACAGCTTGCGGCAGAGGGGAAAATGCCGTGGGGCTTTCTGCCGGTGGTGCATATCCAGAATATCGCTCAGCCATATTACTATGAGGGACTAAGCGATGTCGAGCCATTGATACCTTTACAGGACGAATTGAATACGAGGTTGAGTGACAGAGCGAGCAGGATTACATTTCAGTCGTTCAAGATGTATCTTGGCAAGGGGATAGAAGGCTTCGAGGACAAGCCCATTTCTCCCGGCAGGATGTGGTACACGGACAATCCGGAGGCGACTATCGAGGAGTTCGGGGGAGACAAACCAACCCCCAGCGAGGGTATGCACATCGCCGAAATCAGAGAGGCTCTGGACAAGACCAGCGGTGTAACGCCGGTGGTTGCTGGAGTTATCAAAAATAAACTCGGCAACCTTACAAGCGCGGTGGCTCTTCGTCTGACGCTTATGGGTATGCTTTCAAAGAACGACCGGAAGAAATTTACTTACAGCGAAGGGTTTAAGGAAATATGCAGGATGGTCCTGGCGATACTGGATACGGCTAATATCTATAAGACATGCGAGGCGGACAGAGAAGTCGATATTGTTTTTCCAAGCCCGCTGCCGGAGAACGTGATGGAGAAATTAAAAGAGGCCCAGATTAAAAAAGAACTGGGTGTTTCTACTGAGCAGGTGCTCAGAGAGTTAGGGTATGAGGATTAATCAGGAGGTTTTATGAGTCTTATTGAGAGACAAGAGGTTTTGTCAGAAGACATAACGGAAACAGGTGAGACCGACAATATGAAACTTGTTCCGGTCGCTGAATCCATCCGCTATCGAAAGAGGGCACAGAGTGCCGAGAAAAAGGTCGAAGATTTGACGGAGGAACTGGCCCATGTGAAATCAGAAGCAACAAAGATATCCGAGCGGTTGAGTGACATTGAGACCGAGCGAAAACTGATGAGTAAATTAGCAACCGCAGGAAGTGTCGATTTGGAGACGGTTTTGCTGCTTGCCAAGGCCAGAATGGAAGGACAAGAAGATGCGGATTTGGATGGTGTAATAGAGCAGTTGAAGAAGGAAAAGCAATATCTGTTCGGCGGTGCCGGCGAGGTTGTAACGGCAAAAAAGACAGCGGGGGCAAAGGGCTCCGGCTACGGCGGGACAAATAATCAAACCGTTCTTGAAAAAGCGGCCAAGAGGGCCGCAGCGACAGGCAGCCGAACGGATTTGCAGGAGTACTTGAAACTGCGAAGGAATTTCTTGTAGCGTACAGCGTAAAACAAAAAAGAAGCAAATGACAAATACTGTTTCAACGACAGTAACCATACAAAGGAGAAGAACAGATGGCTTTTACAGGAAAAGCAACTTATTCAGCGGGAACGACTTTGGCCGAACTGGCCGAGGACGTGTCGGATTTGATCGGCCTTATTTCGCCTTACGAGACACCTTTGCTGGATGCCCTAGGTAATCCGATGAGGGAGGCGACAAGCACACATCATGAGTGGCTCGAAGATGCGCTTTTACCCAATAAGGATGCTATCAACGACAGCACTTATACCGACCCGAGCAGCGACACCGACTTTGTCGTTGACAACGGCAGCAGGTTCCGGGTCGGCGACCAGATTCAGGTTGAAGGCAGCGAGGAACTGATGTTGGTGACAGCTATCAACAGCGATACGCTTACGGTGGTTCGAGGTTATGCGAATACTACAGCGGAAAACCTGGCCGACAATCAAGTGATAAATATTCTCGGAAACGCCGCTCTGGAAGGGGCTGATAAGCCGGGAGCAAGATTTACTAATCGCAGCAGGTGCGGCAACTATACTCAGATATTTACCGCCACGGTGGAAGTCAGCGGGACGGACATGGCGGCGAGTCAACTAGGTCTGGCCGACGAGATGGATTACCAAAAGCAGGAACGGCTGCGAGAGCTGATTCGCGATCTGGAAAATACTGTTGTTAACGGGGGGCAGCCTGTGAGTAATCCGGAAGGCAGCGGCTCGGTAAGAAGGTCGATGAAGGGCGTTATTCAACATCTGGCGACTAATGTTTTCCATACTGGAGACGCGGGCTTTCCCGCGGGAACAAATCTTGACGAGGACAAGATTAATTACGTTCTAAGGCAGATCTGGGCCAGCAGTAACGGCAACGTTGACCTTATAGTTGTCGGGGGTTTTCAAAAGCGGAAGATAAACGCATTTTCAGCGGGCAGCCGGACATACGGCGCAAACGATACGACATTTACCGATATGATCAGCGTTTATGAGAGCGACTTCGGCGTTTGCAGAATTGTTACGACGCGATGGATGCCTCAGGACGCAGCACTTCTGCTGGATTCATCCCGTATCAATGTGCTGCCTTTGGCGGGTCGCGGTTTTCACTTCAAGCCGCTGGCAAGCGGAGGCGACTATGAGTGCGGTGAGCTGATCGGCGAATATACCATGGAACTAAGGAACGAAGCGGCACACGGTCTCATTCGCGATTTAAGTACAAGCTAAACTGCGGGGGCGCAACAGGCGCATTTGAATGCGTCGGGGCATGGGTGTCCAAAGGGTAAAAGCTCTTTGGGCACCTGAGATGCCCTTTTGAGCAGGAAGGGAGATACAGGAAATGGTAAGTTTCTCAAACGATTCAGACATTTTGAAATATGAGCCGATACTGTTCGGAGAATTGCATCTGCCGCAGCAGATATTGGTGACAGGGACAGGCGGGACAGTCAGCGGGACAACATTTACTGCCAGCGGTGCGGATTTTGTAAGTGCGCAGGTCAGCGGCGGCGGTGTTATATATCTGCAATCGGCCGATGGAGCGCTGGACGGAGCTTATGAAATAATTTCAGTTGATTCGGCGACGCAGCTTAGTGTTTCGGTAATAAGATCGGATTCGGCGCTGGCAGGTGTGGCCCCGCCGGCGGGGACGGACATATCATATCGCGTCTGTACGTTCGGGCCGCAGACTAACGAGATCGCTTTTCAATTGACCGAATACTTCGGCATCAGCCCGGGTAATCCTGCAAGCGATATAGAGGCGGCTGATATCCTCGATACGGATGTCTTAAAGAGAGCGTCGGTTTTTGCGGTCACCTCAACTGTGTACGCGATGTTAGCCAGTAAAGCAAAGGACGAAAACTTCTGGAGGAAAAGCATGTACTATCAGAAGCTTTTTGCCAGAGCGAGGGAACGATGCCGGCTTAGTATCGATATTGGTTCCGAAGGGGTGACCGATATAACCAAAATAGGGGCCTCCGGAAAATTAGTTCGGGATTAGTTTGCTAAGAGAGATAACAGATGAGAGTTACGTTAGACGGAAAAAATTTGTTTGACGAGCAGCAACCGGAGATTGAGCAAGGCAGCATTAGTCGAGACTCGATAGAAAGAGCTGTTGCCGGGCTGGATGGTGTGCTGAGCATCGATATGGGAGGACGTGGTAGAAAGATAAAACAAATAGGTCTGCTGCAGGCAAAGAGCCGAACGCAGTTGAACAACAGGATTAACGCGATATCGGCATACATGGACGGTGATACACATACACTGGCCAGAAGCGACGGTGAACAACTCAATAATCTCCGGATGGACTCTTTCAAAGTGAGTAAGGAACGAGCAGGCGGCAGAGGAATCGTTGTAGATTATGAAATCATTTATACGCAATTAATTTGATTGCGTAGAGTCTAAAGCGGACAACAGAGGAAAGAGCAATAATGAAACTTATCAGCGAGGGAATAGAAAATGTAAGAGCGTATGAATTGCCGGCCGGCATTTGGGCGAACGGTGATTGCTTCGGGAGGCCGCGAACAGCGCTGGTGAAGTGGGTTTGCAAAACGAACCAGGGTGATATGTTTTATCAGGTTTATGTGAACGGCCAGTATGCAGGGACAACGGCTGACAGCAGGCAAAGGCAGATGATTGTGCCGGTACCATCTTCTTTTAAATCCGCTGTTCGGATTGAGGTTTTTACTGTCGAGGCTGAGCAGGCGCATATGGATTTGAGCAAAGAGCTTGCCAGCGAGTCGGCTGCGAACGGGCGGGTGCGAATAAGTTTGTTGCGGTCTCAGGACCTGCCGAGCGAGGCAACTGCTGAAATATATTTTGATAACGGGACAGGCGTGATTGATTACAGCCAGCCGCTTAGTAATCGGGCGATAAGGATTTGGCCGGCCTGGCAGGACAAGGCGGGTTTCGGAATGAGCAGATTCGGCGCAGGTGATTTCGGTTACGATTCGGCAGCGGCGGTTGGATTCGGTAAGGGCAATTTCGGGCAGGGCCAGTTCGGTCTTGATGCCGATACGATTGAATGGACAAGCCCGCCGCTTATGGCCGGTGTTTATAAGTTCGGCGTTAAGATTATCGATGAGGCGGGTAATAAAAGCAGTGCCAGCGAGACAGAGCCTATCACGGTAATACCGGCGGCAAGGCCCGCTGAGCAGTTAAGCATTTCCTCATTCGATAAACAGACGAATGAACTGGTATTGAATATCGTGTAAAAGACAAACAAGGAGAATATCATGGCAGAAGTTTATCCATCTGATAATGAGCTGTTAAATCTGCAGTCTGACAGCGAGACGGGTGTTGAGTATATAGCGACAGGTACGGCGCCTTACTATGTAGAGTTTCGAAAACTGCTGTATAGATTGCTGTTAGCTGCTCGGCGTGCGAATGACTTAAGAGTTTATGACGAGGGCGGGCTTGATGTCGGTGTAAAGGCAGGCAAGTTCTGGCTGGATACTTCACTGATAAGCTATGGGGGCTCGTCAGGCAATACTCTGGCAGATGACAAAGCCAATATCTATATCTATCTGGATTCATCGGGTTCTCTTGTAAGCAACGAATATGCCGGTTTTCCTGATATGGCAACTACGCCGCATGTTCGGCTGGCAATAGTGAGCACATCGGGCGGTGACATTGATACGATAACCGATTGCCGGACAGGTCATAATTTCGTTATGCCGTATGGAGCCGGGGGTGTGAGGAAGATCATCGAGGCACATATCGGAGATGACACACTTACGGCGGCGGAATCAGGAAGTATTCACAGCAACCTTGGCGCTTCGGGAACAGTTACATTGACGCTGCCCGCTTCGGCACCAGCCGGGACGGTATTTAGCTTTGCGGTTCAAGGGGCTTATGAACTGCGTATTGATCCGGGTGCGGCGACAATTCGAGACGACAGCGGCCAGACTGCGGACAAATATAAATCAGCGAATTTGATCGGCGCATCACTTAGCCTGGCAGCCGATTCGACAGGCGACTGGGCAACCATAGCCAAGAACGGGACCTGGACGGAGGAGGCTTGATATGTCCAACGAAATACACATAAATTACAGCAGCAGCAATATGCTTTACGCAGTCGTTCGCAATGGGGCAGGAGAGGTCTGGTATGCAGGAGGGCAGGTTTTTGAGAGCTGGGGGACAGGAGGCCGAACCGCGAACGATTACAACTTATCACTTACCGACAAGGGGGGCAGCAGGTATGTCGGTGACTTCGGAGGTAATATCCCGGCAGGCAGATATTGGATTCAGGCATTTCTGCAGGCCGGAGCGAATCCCGCTGATAGTGACAGTCTTGTTGGGAGTGACGAGATTGTATGGTCAGGGACAGGCAGAGTAACCTGTGATAAGCTGCTCGCCAACAAAGCAGAACAAAACAAATCGACCGGAGAAATCAAATATTATGACGATGACGGACAAACGGTCTTTTTGACTCACACCCCTGCGGACGCGGCGGCAACAATTACGAGAACTCCGAGCTGAGAATAAACAGGCAATATCGAGGAGAAACATAATGGGAAGTTTTGCGGATTACTGGGAGAACGAAATATTAGACCATCTATTCGGCAAGGGCAGCTATACACCGCCTACTATCTATGTCGGCTTATCAACAGCGAATCCTGCGGACGATGCATCCGGACTGGCAGAGCCAGGCGGAAATTCTTATGCACGAGTTGCAACGGCAGGAGCTGACTGGAACACTGCATCGGGCGGGACGATCGACAATGCCAATGAAATTTCTTTTCCGGAGGCAAGCGGCAGTTGGGGAACGTTAACACACTTCGCTTTATTCGATGCCGCAAGCGGAGGCAATATGTTAGCTCACGGCTCATTAAGTATATCCAAGTCAATCAGTAGTGGAGATACAGTTAAATTCGCAGCGGGCGACCTGGACATATCATTGGATTAAGACCTCGCAGCTTAATCATGCAAAGCGACGGTCAAAGGAGGTTTATAAATGTCAACTATCAAGAAAAACTGGGCAGCTCAGAGTCAAATTGCAGGTACCGGTGACGGGTATGTAACATTGTCCGGAACCACCGAATCGTATTCTTCGGATGTAGATCTGGAAACAAACGGTTACGAAGGCGCTCATGTTATCGTGGAAATCAACTACGATGCTGCGCCGACCGACGAGGTAAGAATCAAACTTTACGGATCTCTCGACGGAACCAACTATGACGATACGCCTATCTGGGAGATGCAGGGCGATAACGGAACTAACCCGCAGCAATTGAGTTTCATTATCAAGGACCTTGCACATTTCAGATTAGGTTTTCAACAGACAGGCTCTACGGACAGTCACGATGTAAGGGCATACGTCCAGTGCTGGAATTATCAATCAATATAATTGAGGAGTAAAGCCAGGTGCCACAGCTAAAGCCAATAAGAGGAAAATTCTTACCAAAACCAGACGGCAGTGCAGCCGGATGTTTGACTGCATCTCTTATAGGGTGCTGGCTGATGAATGAAGGCTCCGGCGACAGGGTCTTCGATTTGAGCGGCAATGGGAATATTGGGACATTTGGCAGCGGCGCGGCAAGACCTGTATGGCAGGGAGGTAAATCCGGTTCGAGTGTTTATTGTGACGGCGGAGATAAAATAAGCACACCAGGTCTCGGGGCTTTATCTTTACCGTTAACGATTGTTGCTTCAATTAAACGTTCGGCCACCGGTATCTGGGACCCAATATTTGTAACACATGATGCGGATAATTTTTATTACGGGGCCGCTCTTATCATTCAATCTTCAGATGCAGTGTGGCTTCAATATGGTGACGGAGATGGAAATACATCGAATGACCGCAACACTAAAAATGGGGCGAGCAGCTTAGCAGCAAATCGATGGTACTCCATAGCCGGTGTTATTCGCGGTCAAAATGACATGGAGATTTATATTGATGGCGCAGATGACGGAGGTTCTTATTCCGGTACCGCAACGGCTATGGACACGTCGAGTGGTGAGCCTGCTTTTGGCCGCTGGGCTGCTCTTTCTACTGACCAATATCTAACGGGCAATATCGAATATGTTTATCTTTTCAACCGAGCCTTATCCGCATCTGAAATAGCCTTACTCCACCGAGAGCCGTTTTGTATATTTGCCGTGGCAGGGAGACCACAGTTAACAGGCGGACAAATCATAAATCTTGAGGGTGCTTCTGCGGGCCTGTCCTCTTTAAGTGCTACTGCAAAAACGATAAGAAAGACTAAAGGGACCATCACAGGAGTTACTGGTGTTGAGGGACTGCTTAGCATAACAGGCGAAAGCCAGCCAAACATAGAAATGAACTGGCTGAGAGAAGCTCTTTTTAACGGGATGACTGCAAACGCTTTTAAGCTGGGTACTGTTTTGAGTCTTGGCTGGTTCTGGTCCCGCACCGCCGGCTGCTCTGTACTCTATCGCGGCTGCAATATGGAAGAAATAGATTTTTCAAACATACTGGCCGTTACTGAGCAGGACAGTTGCGAGATATCACCGCCCGGATATATCTCACACAACAGTGGTGCGACATACTTTTATATTATTCGCCGGTTTAACAGATGCGGCTATCAGGAGCAAACCTTAGCGGCCGCGGTAAAGTTCTCGATTGATTCAAACGGTGAGCCGGCTGAGCCGAAGCCGAACAAAGTTTTCGATTCAATCTCCGGGCTCGTTGATGGCAACAAAATACGACTTGTCTGGTTCTATTGTCCAATCGAGCAAAAGTCAAAGCCGGCCTGTTTCAATATTTATTATGACAACCGGACCGGGCAAATAGACTATCAAAATCCGCTTGCCGAAGTTGATTATAAGGGACGAAAGTTTTACAGCTTCCAAAGCGGCACCCTTGAGGCAGGTAAATACTTGTTTGCTATCATAGCAGAAGACTCAGTCGGTATTGAGAACAGCTCATCGGCACAATTAAAAATTCAGCTCGATGCTATAAATCTCAACGCAGTTAATATTTTAAGAGCTGAAGCTGTTTGATACTCGATACTCACAGAGTATCACGAAAGGAAGTGCAGGATAAACTATGTCCAATAGAATCGACTTTTTCCAATCGGCACAAACACGGGCGGCACTTCCGGCCGCTTCTGTATCGATCGTAATTGATGGGATGCTGTGTCCGGAATTAGAGCCGGTAGAGATTATTCGCGGAGACTGGCCGGAATTCAGCTATGCCAGGTTATCTTATAATCCCGCTGCTTATCCTGATTCGGGCTTAACAACTCCCGAAGATATTGAAATCTTCTTTGCTATGGGAAGGACCGTTCGCATACGGCAATATTTCAACGGCATACCGCCCGGAGCGGCGGCTTTCAGCTTCCCGCTATTTCACGGCCAAATAGAAAATATCGAGATGCATTTGACCGACACCGGCGAAAAGATGGAAATAACAGCGAAGGATTTCAGTGCAAATTTAAGGCGTGTTACTGTTTATGGCCGGCGACTGTCAGAGGAAGATAATTCCAGTTTATTTTTGACGAGCCTTGATACGGTGTTTAATCCTGAAGGCAGGGGCAATGCCAATCCGCAACCAATGGAAGTAAACGGTAAAAGCTATACTGTCTTTTGCGGTGAACCATTACAAGGCAAATACTGGAGCTATGCAGAAGTAATAGATTATCTGCTTTGTGAATATCTGACGGCCGGTCAATTACAGACGCCGGGCTTAGATCAACTGAGGGTATTGACCGAGAACCAGGCAGTCCGCGACCTTGACGTAACGGGATTAAATCTGATGGAAGCTCTGCGCCGATGCTGTGAAAGGATCGGGTTGAGATTCAAATTCATCCCAAGGCCTGTGCTAACCGGGCCTTCTGAGGCGATTGAGTTTTATAAAGCCGGAACAGGCAGAACCATCGAGCTGAATTGCCAGCAAGCAGGTGAGCAGCTCAGCATATCAAAGACAAATATTGCAAATCTGCACAGCAGGAAATATTTCTGGCCAATAACTCACAGGTATATCGGCCAGGGCGACTTCAAAGTTGTAGAAGCAACCTTTGATTTGATAAAGGCCTGGGACAGCAGTCTTGAAGACATCAACTACGACAAATTTTCACCTTCGACAAATCCTGATTTCTACCAGGTGAAAAATGTTTATCGCAAATGGTGCCTTAATGAGGCGGGTGATTACAGCGGTGCTCCGTACAATCAGGGGGATGCTTTTGATTTTTCAAGTATTTTCGGCAGCGGCAACTTCACCCACCGCCGCAGACGCTTTAGGTCAACCTTAACCAGAGACAAGCAAGGAAAGTCACTGGGTTATTTCCTTCAGGTATCTTACAATAACGGCCTGTATTGGTGGCAGTATTTTCATGCTTTCAATATCCTGCTCGACGAGTGCGGACTTTGGCTCAGCAGTGACCAGTTTGATGCTGATACCTGGGTGGCGGCTTTGAAAGGAGTTTTGAAATTCAGAATAACCGCATCTGTAATCAGCGATGAGAGATTAACACGTATAGTTTCCGATGGGCCTGTTAATTCGACGGTTCCTGTGATTGAGCATATTATTACTCTGCCTCGTCAGTTCAAATATCGCAAGGTTTCAAACCAGAGCATCTTCTCAAACTCATCCGATGACGCGATTGGAATTGCCGACGAAGCAGATGATACGGACGCTCTGTATGAGTTTGTTAGGCACAGGGCGGATGTCTCGGCCGAGACAATTGAGACCGTCTATATTCAGACACCTTTTCTCACATTTGATTACAGAGTCGGTGACATAGTGAGCACAAGCCCGGAAAGCAGAGACCTTTTGTCATGCAGGAGCGATAACCGAAGCACAAGCCGGATTGTGCGTGTGCAGATGGATTTTGAAAAGCAGTGTACGAATTTGAAAATCGTCCGGCAAAGGAGCTGATAATTATGAGCGATGGCGTGAATATAACAGAAGGCAGGCAGACATTGGAAAGACTCGCCCGCCAGGGCTCCGAACAGGCACAGGAGGTATCCTTAGTCACTTCACCCGGTTCGAGAGTCGCAGCGTGGGCTGTTATGGTCAAAAGTAACTTTTTATATAACGCCTATAACGTAGTTGCAGTAATGATTGGACCTGCCGGCTCAGCACCTATTGAAATAGGCACACAGACACAGGCAACAAACCTGGCTGAGTCGTATCTGCAGCAGGGAACACTGACTGCCGGGACACTGGCAATAATGTTCAGAGTGGGCGACAGGAACATATTCTATGCCAAACCGTAACCAGAATGCCTGCTGCATGTTGAGAAGCGAGGTAAATTATGGCTGATGTAAATTCCAAATCGTGGCAGTTTAACCGGCAGATAAATGTTTCCGTACTGGTTCAGCTTGTGCTTTTGGCTTCCTTGATTGTGGGCAGTTGGGTAAACCTGCAAAGACAGCTTGATCTGCTGCAGCGTGATGTGGGTATGCTGCTGCAAAGCCAGAAGAATTTCGAGCAGAAACTGGAATCGCTCTGGAGTAAAAGCATCTCATACGAGTATCGCCTGCAGGCGATTGAAAAGCATATCTCCAGAGCCGATGCAGTGGAATAATCTTTTTAACATGAGAAGAAAGGGAGAGATAAAATGAGAAAGGTTCTAATAACAATTACTCTAATAAGCTGTATGTTAGTTGGCTGTGACAGTCTGCGTTTTGCACCGACTGAGACACAGAAACAGAACGCCTGGCTGCATAATCGTACGACTATGATCGCCGCCGATACCGCAGAGGATGAAAACGCCTCGGAACAATTGCAGGCGTTAACACAGCTAAGCGAATTGCAGAGCCGGGCGTTCAGCTCTTATTTCGGTCTGCCGAAAGAATTTCCACCTTCCGAGAGCACCGAAGATGTGCTGGCCGAATCGAACTTCCAGCTTGCAGGTACTGCTCTGCGGCAGGGAGCCGAGAGGCCGGATGCGTGGGAAGTGGCCGACTCTATGCTGGAGCTTGGCATTGGTATCTGTGCGTTGCTGGGCGGAGTTTACGGTACAAGAGCCGTCGGATTCTTAAGACAGGCCAAAACAAAATCAAAAGCCTTGAAGGAAATTATCACCGGCAACGAGCTTTTCAAAAAACAGAACGCCTCTTCGGCCTGTGCTTTCAAGCAGGCACACCAGAACCAATCGGCACAGACAC
>JAVVFI010000142.1:0-11977 GCA_032250555.1 Sedimentisphaerales bacterium | reverse complement strand
AACCCAATTTCAGAGGACAAAAATGAAAGCTCTTGCGCCGAATATGAACCTTACGACCATTTTAATAGTCATACTCGCGGATCTTACTACCCCAAAGGGTGCCAATTCAAACCCAATTGCCAAATACTGCAAGACGGCCCTATGGCGAATAATGTTTCTTTTGCTTTTCTTTGTTAATATCGGGTGCGGTTATGCCGATAAAAACGTCTGATAGTTTTACAGCAGCTTTGTAATAAGTTGCAAAATGAAAAATCTAAACGTTCTGTTTATTTGAAAAAGAAGGAGATTAAAATGGGCATACAGGATTGGTCGGAAGATATTATTCTCGTGGACCTGCCCCAGGAGCCGGAAGTTGGCGATGAGCTTAAGACCGTTACGGAAATGGTGCGTGACCGGGGTGATTGTGATGTCGTAATAGACTTTTCAGGTGTCGATATTGTAACTTCATCGAGCCTGTCAAAGATGCTGAAGCTTCGCAAGATGCTGACTGATTGCGGCCATCAGCTTGTATTTTGCAGCGTTGCCGCCGCCACAAGAGGCATCTTCATGGTAACCGGCCTTGACGGGATTTTTGAGTTTGCCGATGACAAGTTTGTTGCCCTGGCAGGCTTGCAGATGGTAAGTTAAGAAGTAAGCCCGGTGCTCACATTTCAAAAAGTATGAGAAATCGGAGCTTTACAGCCGGGCAATGCTTTGTTAACATAAGAAATTCTCTGTTGAGCCGGCTACCCCTGCTCTTGCTTTCCACGGAAAGCGCTGGGGTAATCTGCTCGCAGGGTTCTTATTAGAAGCAGGTAACGATTAGCATGGATAAAGAAACTCTGCAGCAAATCGAGCAGACAATAGGTTATGAATTTTCCGACAAGAAGCTTTTAGCAAAAGCATTTACCCATTCCTCGGCTGTCGATAATCGTGTTTTAAGCAACGAAAGGCTTGAGTTCCTCGGCGATTCCGTTTTGGCTTTGGTTATCTGCCAGACACTCTTCGAGCGGTTTCCGAATTATCTTGAAGGCGACTTAACAAAAATCAAGAGCATGATTGTTTCCCGCGGAACATGCTCGAAGGTTTCGAGGAAGCTTGGACTTCAAAAGTTTCTCAAGGTCGGCAAGGGGATGGTATCGAGCCGTGCGTTGAGCGGCTCTCTTGCCGCAGGAGTTATTGAGACTGCTATCGGCGCGATTTTTATTGACGGCGGATTGGAGGCGGCACAAACTTTTATAATGAAAGTTTTTGGCTCAATAATTGATTCCGCTGACGCCCAGCAGGCCCAGGGCAATTTTAAGTCGCTGCTGCAGCAGCATGCCCAGGAAAAGTTTAACGTTACGCCTGTCTATTTACTGCTTGATGAAAAGGGGCCTGATCACAATAAATGTTTTGAGCTGGGGGTGGTTATCGATAACCATCATTTCCCGAGCGCATGGGGAACGAACAAGAAGGAAGCCGAGCAAAAGGCCGCTTTTAATGCTCTTGTCGAATTAGAAGTACTTGAAAAACACTCTGAAGACGATGACGACGAATAATTCAGCGGCATGCCTGAAGTAATGATTTCCACGTTTTTACATCCGTCCGATATCTGTCGATATTGAAAAGCGCATTAGTTTGTCTTGCGGGGAGTTACTCTATGACGAGCCACGCGATGGAATACAATACTAATGCGGTTACGGACATAAAAATAACGATTGAGCCGAACAGTATCACAGATTCTTTGATGAAGTTAGCGATTTTTATTTCCGGCAGCTTTGTGGCTTTATAGACGATAGCTATCGTTGCGACAAGTGGCAGCAGCCAGAGCATAGATTGCGGGTCTGTCGTGATTTTTTCCGGTACGGTAAAGGTTGCCATTACAAAAGCATCTGTTAAGAACATTTTTATTCTCCGGCGGTTTCTATTTTACACAGATGAGCCAGATAAACGGCGTTGACAATACACAGAAGGTTAAGTAACCCCGCGATGCTCGTATATATCTGTCCTATTTCGTTCGGTTTTCCAAAGACGGCGTAGTCTCCCGTTTTGGCCAGGTACCCCAGGGCTGCCACTATCGGCGAATTCATAATTTGTGCTACGTACCAGGGCTTGGCGCCACTGGGATTAATAATTCCTATTGAGCCAACGTATAAACCTGCACAGAATGTCAGGATAATAGTTACAGAAATGATGAACGCGCGTTTATTTTCTTTTATCATCAGGTGGCCGGCTCCGGGTATCAGCCAGGCAAGCAGACCGACGGTCAACAGAAAGATGGTGTGGTTTTCTTTTTGGCGCTGTTCGATCACGATGCTGTCTCCGATTCTTCCGGCGTGTTCGCTTCTTCGGATTCTTCGGTTTTGGCCTGTTTGAAGCTCATTCGCTTTAAGATGTTTTCGGGATTAAAATGTACTACCACCATACTCTCGGATTGAACAAAACTTTCTGCTTGTAACCGCATCGCTTTGATTTTTTCGTACTCCTGGAGGCTGATACGTTTAACTGAAAGATTTTTTATACAATAGTAGCTCATATCCGGCTTGAACTCCATCAGCAGAGGGACGTTGTCAACGGAACTACTGTCCTGCGGTATGAGTGAATACAGCTTCTCTATGAATCGCTGCTGTTTCCTGCGTCCGCTCAAAAAGAGCGGCGCCGCGGGATTACCAGCGCTTTGCGCTGTCATAGTTTGTAATGCCGCTTTTGATACTCTTCTCATACCGGCGAGATTCTGCAGTTTGAACGGTTCGGTAACGTTTTCGGATTCGGCGGGATCGTTCGGATCACCGGCTTTCTTTCCGTACAGCTCATTAAATTTCTTAATTGTGCCGTCCCAGCCGTCCTTAGCCGCCTGGCTTAAAAATTCTTCGGCCTTGTTTTTTGCGATTTCCATTGCGGCAAGTTTCTTTAAGTCTTCTGTAACTTTTTCTCTTACCAAATAGACATCCTTATCGTCTTTAGCGTCTGTCTCGAAAGTAAGTGATTTCGTACTAAAGGTCTGGTCGATGCTTTGCGGCTCGGCGGCTTTGGCGGTTTTTATTACCCGAACGAGGGCTGTTATTTGTCCGGAGGTGTCCTTAAAACCGCTCCATTGTGAACCCCAAAGGTCTTTGAGCGGCCCGATATTCTGGTACATTCGGGGTTTGGGGACATCAAACGGCCCAAGCTCGCTGGCTGTCAAATCATTGACGGCGAAGACAATCTGGGACAACGAGACGGGATTTTTGCCGTAGCCCTCTACATACAGCCTTGCAAGGTATTCATTCTGTTGCGTATCTTCGGTGCTGAGCAATCCGGTTTTGCCGGTATATATCTTCAGATTGTATTTTTTGCCTAATTGCTCGGCTGTGGTTTCATAGTCACCGGCCATCTTTTTAAGTTCTTCGATTGTGAGCTTCGCCGGGTCTGTGTCCGTATCATCCAAAGCCGGGTCGGTATTTGTTTTGGCCTCCTGAAGTATTCTGTTTGCTTCTGCGTTTATTTTGTTTTTCAGGAGCTGTTGTGTAATATCATCTACGACCTCTGCGTAGCTTTTAGTTTGATTCATCATCGGTGAGTTCGGGTCATTCGGGTCGCTCTGCACCTGCTCAGTGAAGGATTGCAGTCTGTTCCTGTTGTAATAATCTTCCTTTTCCTGGTTGGTGGGCGCCTTTACCAGAGGAGCAACGTCATCGAGCCTGACGACTATATATTCAAGCTGAACTCTATCCGGCAGCATGTAGCCGAAGCCGAAGGGATTTTCGTCGCTTATCTGGTCAGCGACAAATTTCTTATATTTGTCGAAATGTGCCTTCTCTTCGGCCGGCGTCGGGGCATCGATGGTCGAAGTGAATACGGACGACTGGAATTCCACCAGCTCGGTGCTAATGCTTTCCCGCTCGATGGCTACGGCCTGAGTTATCTGTGAGCTTGTAATATCTTCATTAGAGCATATCATCTGGGCGTACTGCATTATTGCCAGTAATTCGCTGAATATTTCCAACAGGCGCTGTTCGGGCAGGCCGTACTGGTTCATTATATCCTGCATTATCTGCGAGTATTTCCGGCCTTGATACATCTGAGGCAATACTTTTCCGAGAAGCTCACCGGTCTGCTCGTTCGAGACCATTATGCCCGAAGACTTTGCTTCTTCTTTGAGCAGCATCCAGTATATGCTGGACGGCACCGAGCGCCTGTATAAATCATTGATTTGTTTGTCGCTGATTCTGTACTGGTATTGTCTGATGGTTTGCTTGATATGGTTAAGGAGTGCCGGGCTGGTCCGCTGTTCTGTAAACAGCAGCTCGCCCAGTATGATTCCACGCAGGTCCTGGTTTTGCAGCAGGGCGTCGGCCCGAAGTGCCCTGAGTATGTCCAGTTCCCTGCGTGCATCGGATAGGCTTTGGGGCGTTATTTTCCTGTTGCCTTCAAAGTAAGCTATTGTTTTGTGCAGACCTGATGCTCTTTGGCTAATCTGCTGAAGCAGTGTGCCGCCTCCGATAAAGCCAAACATAATCACGATGACCACAACGGCCATCACTTTGGTGTTATTTTTTCTGAACCACCTGACTAAACTCATATATGCTACTCCAAATAAATTTTATAAAACTCCGTCAGTTTACCAAACAAAGAAGACAATGCAAGAAAAATAGCTCACCCCGGATTGCTAAAAAGGGTTTTGACAGCAGTTTAAACAAATAGTTTGAACTTTGGTACTGATATTATTATATTGTGAAACATTATGGATAAGCAAAGTAAATATAATAAATCAGTGCAGGCATTTTCCGACGCCTGCGACCGTCTTCCCGGGGGTGTGAATTCTCCGGTTCGGGCGTTTGGGGGAGTTGATGAGGATCCTATTTTTATCGATAGTGCGGCTGGCTCTAAAATCCGCGATATAGACGGCAATGAGTATATCGACTACGTGGGTTCGTGGGGGCCTATGATACTCGGGCACGCCCATCCTGAAGTTTTGAAGGCCGTTATGGCTGCGGCCCAGAAGGGCACATCTTTCGGTGCCCCGACCTTGGCCGAGACCGAGCTTGCAGGAAAAATAATCGGCGCTTTCGATTCTATCGGTAAGGTTCGGCTTGTCAGCAGCGGCACGGAGGCGGTAATGAGTGCTATCCGTCTGGCACGCGGTTATACCAAAAAGGACCTGATAATCAAGATGGTCGGCTGCTATCACGGTCACAGCGATTCACTGCTTGTGGCCGCCGGCTCAGGCCTGGCAGAAGGCGCTATAGCATCGAGTCCCGGTGTGCCGGATTCGATTGCGAAGATGACCATCATAATCGACTATAACGATATTGAGGCGGTAACGAAAGCGTTCGAGGCCTATAAGGGCAAAATAGCGGCGGTTTTAGTTGAGCCGGTCGCCGCCAATATGGGTGTAGTTCCGCCGGCGGATGGATACCTGCAGGCATTACGGGATTTGTGCAGTAAGGAAGAGTCGCTTTTGATATTCGACGAGGTGATAAGCGGTTTTCGTGTGGCTCTCGGCGGGGCACAGCAACTTTTCGGTGTTGAAGCAGATATGACCTGTCTGGGTAAAATCATAGGGGGCGGACTGCCAGTTGGTGCTTTCGGAGGCCGGGCAGATATTATGGACATGCTCGCCCCTGTCGGGCCGGTCTATCAGGCGGGGACACTTTCGGGCAATCCGTTGGCTACCGCGGCTGCAATCGCGACGATTGATATACTCGCACAAGACGGTACATATGAAAAGCTGGAATCTTCAGCGGCTATGTTGGAGGCCGGTCTTGCCGATGCCGCAAAAGAGGCCGGTGTTGATGTTACCTTGAATCGCGTCGGTTCGATTATGAGCTGCTTTTTCACCGACAAGAAAATACAAAACTTCGCCGATGTCCAGTCAACCGATATAAAACGGTTCAAGAAATTCTTTTCTTCGATGCTGGAACAGGGGATTTATCTTGCCCCGAGTGCTTATGAGGCGATGTTTGTTTCTTTGGCCCACAGCAAATCTGACATTGAAAAAACCATCGAAGCAGCTAAGAACAGTTTCCAAAAAATAAGTTGTTAGAAGCTGTTTCAAAAATCAAGTTCTACTACGAACGGCCGCGATAATTATAGGCCCTATCACAATGACCGCGGCCACAACGGAAATGATAATTATAAGACTGAGCTCTGATATTTCTGACTTTTTTGGTTTTTGAAGGCTTTTTTCTTTGAGATTGTTGTCGGCACTTTCAGCAGGTTCTTTTTTGCCGGAGGCGGTGACAACCGTATTATTACATTTCGGGCATTGTATTTCCTGTCCGGCTAGAGTCTCGGGGACATTGTTTTCATTGCCACAGTTTTGGCAGATGATTTTTATCCTGCCGGAATCGTCAACTACAAGGCCGACATAGTTGCACCTGGGGCACTTAATCCGCTGGCCTTCGTACTCGTCCTGAACGCTGAATGCATGACCACAGTTTATACAGGAAAACCCAATCATAGCAGAGGTTTCTTACTATCGATTTTCTTTTACTCCTTTATATTGGCTTTCCTATAATACCACATTAACTCTTAAATAGAATGTGAGAAATTAATCCTGTTCAATGTTGACCTCATATTTCTAATCAGTTTGGCGACTTACTTCTCACGATGTGAAAGGACAAGACTCTAACAGATTTCATGCCACAGTTACATCCTTGCACAGATACACATCCTGAACGGCGTGAAACAGTTCGATACCTTCTTTCATTGGTTTCTGGAATGCCTTTCTGCCTGTTATTAGTCCCATTCCACCGGCCCTTTTATTTATCACAGCCGTTTTTACAGCCTGAGCAAGGTCGTTTTGGCCGGAAGCTCCACCTGAGTTAATCAGTCCTATCCTGCCCATATAATTGTTAAGCACCTGATATCTGGTCAAATCAATCGGGTGTTCCGAATTGAGCTGGGTGTACATTTTCTCACTGAACTTCCCGAAGCTTCCCTGCTTGTTCAGGGCCTTGTAGCCGCCGTCGGTTTCGGGCAGCTTCTGTTTGATTATGTCCGCCTGCATTGTTGCTCCGAGGTGGTTGGCCTGCCCGGTCATATCGGAGCTGAGGTGATAATCCATTCCATCGATTTTGAATGCCTTGTTGCGCAGATAGCACCACAGAATCGTAACCAGCCCAAGCTCGTGGGCCTGATGAAAGACCTCGCTGATTTCTTTGATCTGGCGGGTGCTCTCGGCTGAACCGAAATACACAGTAGCCCCGACCGCGACGGCGCCCATATCGAAGGCCTGCCTGACGTTGGCAAAAAGCACCTGGTCGAAGTTGTTCGGATAGG
Source organism: Sedimentisphaerales bacterium (assembly GCA_032250555.1). Lineage (GTDB taxonomy): Bacteria > Planctomycetota > Phycisphaerae > Sedimentisphaerales > Anaerobacaceae > NIOZ-UU13. The sequence continues at coordinate 4,753 of JAVVFI010000142.1, read as the reverse complement.
TTAGCAGTTCGTTATGATTTAGCTTGACTATGAAAGGAATCCTGTGTGAGTATTTTCTCGAAACGCTACCGAGGACTCCCAGTGTCGAAGCGACGGCGTTACAACCGGCCTCGATAGCCAACTTGACGATATTTTCTCCATCGAAGTAAATTGGATTGGGAGAAAAAGAAGCACCTGCCGAATGTTCGATTCCCTGGTCCACGGGCAGTATCGAAAGATAGCCTGTACCGGCGAGTCTGCCGGTGTTGAAAAGAAGCTGCATATTTCTGAGCGTCGGATTTGACCTGTCTGATGGTACGAAGATCCTTTCGATCCAGTCAGGACCCGGAATATGAAGCTGGTCGTTTTTTATTTTAGGTTTTTGAAAGCCCAGCAGATATTCGCTGTCTTTTTCCAGTAATTCCGCTATCTTTTCTACTTTCATATCTCGTTCCTTTCAGGGTTTATTATCTACGATTTTTCGATGAAAAGTCTAACCGAAGTCTTATCATACTGTCAAGGATACGGTATTTTTGTCATCCTGTTCTTGGCAAAATCGAGCCGGTCGGATATAATCGTCGATTGGTTATTGATAGGATTACTATTTACCACATTAAGAACATTTAGTTGGAGGGCACATAGATGTGTAAAGGGATTTACAGAGTCATTGTAGTTTTATTATTTTCGGTATTGTCAGCACAGGCAGCATCTGCAAAGGTAGATTTCTACGTTTCGCGGTCGGGTGATGATTCGGCCTCGGGCAGCCGGAGCAAGCCGTTTGCGACTCTTACCAGGGCCCGCGATGCCATTCGAGAACTTAAAGAAGCGGGAGATTTACCGAAAGGTGATATTACTGTCCACATACGCAGGGGTGTATATCCTCTGGCGAAAAGTTTTGAGCTGACTAACAAGGACAGCGGCACAGAAAGCTCACTGATTGTTTACCGGGGGTATAAGAACGAGAAGGTACGATTGATCGGCGGTAAGCAGATTGACGGATTTAAGCCGGTTACCAAACCGGCTATTCTGAAAAGAATTGACCAAAAGTATCACGACAAGATATTGCAAACCGACCTGAGAGCACAGGGGATTACGGACTTTGGTAAGGTTTCGCCGAAAAGATTCGGCGGGCCTGCGCATTCTACCGGCCTGGAGCTTTTCTTTGAGGATAAGCCGATGACACTAGCACGGTGGCCGAACGAGGGATTTGTGAAAATCACCGGACTGATTGAACCGGGCACTGTCAACGTCAGGGGTACGAAAGGCAGCAAGACCGGTAAATTCATGTATGAAGGTGACAGGCCGAAACGCTGGATCGGTGAAAATGATGTTTGGGTACACGGCTACTGGTTCTGGGATTGGAGTGATGAGCGCCAGCTGGTCGAGTCTATCGATACCGATAAACGCATCATTTCAGTGGCGCCGCCTTATCACAACTACGGTTACCGTATCGGTCAATGGTTCTACGGGTTGAATATTCTGGCGGAGCTTGACACGCCCGGTGAGTGGTATCTTGATAGAGAAACGGGCACTCTTTATTTCTGGCCGCCGAAACCAATTGAAAAAGGACGTGTGGTCGTTTCTGTGCTGAACAATCTTGTGGAAATGTCGGGTGTTTCGCATGTTTCCATTCAGGGTGTGATTTTCGAAGCGGCTCGTGGTACGGCAGTTGTGATGAGCGACTGCGAAGACACCGAGATTTCTCGTTGTATACTTCGCAACCTCGGAGGCTCAGCAGTACAGGTTGGAGGCGGCGACTATAATTCTGTTGCGTCTTGTGAAATCTACGCTACCGGCAGTGGCGGCATTAGTCTCCGGGGTGGTGAACGAAAAAACCTAAGGCCCGGTGGACACCGCGCATTTAATAACCATATTCACCACTACGGCCGATGGCAGCGTATGTACACACCCGCAATCTCGTTAAGTGGAGTCGGCAACCGGGCGACGCACAATCTTATCCATACCGCTCCTCATATGGCAGTTATGTTCAGCGGCAACAACCACGTTATAGAATTTAACGAAATTCACAACGTCTGTTTGGAGTCGAACGATGCCGGAGCAATTTATGCCGGCCGGGACTGGACAATGCGGGGGACCGCTATCCGTTACAACTATCTTCATGAAATCACCGGCTTTGAGAACCGAGGTTGTGTCGGTGTTTATCTGGATGATATGTTCTGCGGTACGGAGATTTACGGCAACATTTTCTACAAGGTTACGAGAGCCGCGTTTATCGGTGGCGGGCGCGACTGCCTGGTTGAGAACAATATTTTCGTGGACTGTAAACCGGCCCTGCATATAGATGCGCGTGCGATGACCTGGGCCAAATATCATGTTGGTACTACTATGACAGAGCGGTTAAAGGCTATGCCCTATATGTCCGAACTCTGGCGGAAACGGTATCCCAGGCTCGTGAACATATTGGAAGATGAGCCGGCTGCTCCGAAGGGTAATATTGTCCGGCGGAATATCTGCACCGGCGGTAAATGGCTGGAACTTTATAGTGTTGATAAAAAGATGGTGGCCTGGGAGGATAATTTGATAGACGAAGAGCCCGGTTTTGTTGATAAGGCTAATATGAACTTTCGGCTTAAGGACGATTCCGGTGCCTATAAACTCGGTTTTAAGCCGATTCCATTAGAAAAAATCGGATTATTGAATGATTTTCCGACAAAATAACGCGCTGTAAAAGGAATGCATATAAACTCAGCCGATTGAAACCGGGCGGTGTGTTTTTTCAAGTTTGAGATAAATTGCTTGCACTTTTGTCGAATATCAAGCATAATACTTGGTGGATATCCGATGCTTATCGATGTCCGCTGGGTATATGACACTATTGTGAGGAAAGAGAGGCAAAGAAGGCTTTTTTCCAACACTCCCAGAGTTGTTTGGGTGTGTCATGCAGTTTTGATTTAAATAACACGAAATTTGGATAGGAGATTAAAAAATGGACGAGAACCATGGCGGTCCGAACAGTTTGTTAGACACGACTGATTGTCTTGAAGCGATTGGGGTGTTCAGGGGATGGAAAAATTTCTTTTTTGTCATTGTACTTGTATGCCTTCTGCTGCTGCAGGCATCCTTTTGGTTTGTGAATTTGGGTTATATACGCGGCGAGTGTCCGGGGATGGCCGGGGGTGTGAGCCAGAATCTTCTTCAGGATCCTAACGATCTAAAGTCAGCATTGGCCACCGATGAAAACGGTCTGGATGAGGCAATAGAGGAAAAATCTTTTCTGGGCGTAACGTTCGGTCATTTAGCAATGGGTATCCGGGTTGTTAATGCCATACTTATAATGGGCGGGGTGTTTTACTGTCTGACGATACTTATGGCTATGAAGATTTCGCTGGTAGGCAGGCTTGGCGGGATAAACCATATATGCCGGGCGTTTTTCCTGTCGCTTCTTATGCTTCTTCTTCTGCTGCCCTGGCAGAGAATCTTTGTCGGTGTAGGTATCGGCTCGGTTTATACGCCCTGCGAGCTGGTGAAGTGGACTTCCGCTGGAGCCAGCAATATATTCGACATTGTCCTTCTCTACCTTCGTTTCAGCGGTTTCTGGCTGGTGATACTATTGTTGCTGATCTGTTCACAGCTTCGCAGCGGCCGCTGGACAAAAACTATTCTTCGCCGGCTTGAGGTGATATAAACAGATGGCTAAAGAAAGGATTGGCTTTATCGGCACCGGTATTATGGGTAAGCCGATGGCTGGGAACCTGCAGGAAGCGGGGTATTCTTTAACGATCCATAGCCGGACAAAGGCAAAGGCCGAGGAACTTATTAATAGAGGTGCACGATGGGTTAAGAGCCCGGCCGATGTTGCGAAGGAAAGCGATGTCGTAATAACCTGCGTTACCGAAACACCTGATGTTAAAGAAGTGCTTCTTGGCCAAAACGGCGTAAACGAGACGGCCTCAAAGGGCCTTATCTGCGTCGATATGAGCACTATATCACCGGCGGCCACAAAAGAAATGGGTGAGGCTCTTGAGGCTAAAGGTGTAACTTTAATCGATGCACCTATAAGCGGCGGCGAAATAGGTGCGATAGAAGGCAAGCTGTCGATAATGATGGGCGGGCCGAAGGAAGCTGTCGAAAAGGTACGTCCTATTATGGACGTGATGGGACGAACAGTTGTTTACTGCGGCCCTCTGGGCTGCGGGCAAATGACGAAGCTTGCCAACCAGGTGATGGTTGTTCACACCATAATGAGCCTTGCCGAAGGTCTTGCTTTTGCCGAAAAGGCGGGACTGGATTTGGAGACTACATTGAAAGTGACATCCGGGGGAGCTGCGGCAAGTCACTCCTTAAAAGCTTTAGGTCCTAAAGTAATTAACAATGATTTCAAGCCCGCCTTTATGGTCGATTTGCAGCAGAAAGATTTGCGGCTGGTTCTGGAATACGCCGAACAGTTGAAGCTGCCTTTGCCGGGTGTTGCTTTGATACACCAGTTGTTTACCTCTCTTCAGGCCGGCGGCCGGGGACGGGACGGCACGCAGTCGATGATTGATGTCATAAGGCAATTGGCGAAATAATCATGGTGTGGCCGAAAAGGCCGGTTCCAAGAACGGATAGTGAAATTTAGTGGTTATCGGGAAAATGAAGATGACACAACTTGAACGTATCGGTGTCTCACTTGATAAAGAGCTGCTTACAATGTTTGATGAGCTTATCGGCAAACGGGGTTATCAGAGCCGCTCCGAAGCACTGCGTGACCTTGTACGCCGGGAACTGAGCGAAGAGCAGCTCGGCGACCCAAAAGCCAAAGGAGTGGCTGCGG
>JAVVFI010000141.1:0-12023 GCA_032250555.1 Sedimentisphaerales bacterium | reverse complement strand
ATATACAAAGGAATACATGGGAATTAGAAGTAAATTAGTCATGAAAAAACAAAGCCAATTTAGCCCAAAACAAACCCAATTAAAGCCAATTCAAACCCAATTCAAAGCCAAACAAAGCCAATTTCAACTAACTTTACAGCCCTTTTTGGCTTTCACTTTCCACAACCCCGGCTATAATCTGGAAATGGATACCTGGACAATACAAAAGCTCTTAAACTGGACTACCCAATATCTCACAGGCAAGGGTATCGAATCCCCTCGCTTAAGCGCAGAGCTGCTGCTCTCTCATACTGTGGGATTAACACGAATTGAATTATATACACAATTCGACAGACCCGTCCCGCCCGAGCAGTTGGACAAGTTGCGGGATTTAGTAAAACGGGCCGGCCAAAACGAGCCTATAGCATATCTGGTAGGCAGGACCGAATTTTACTCCCTCCAGTTAGATGTTACCCCCGATTGCATGGTCCCGCGCCCTGAGACCGAATTACTCGTCGAACGCGCCATAGAATTTTTACGGGAACGCCCCACCAGCACTCAATACGTTTGTGATTTGTGCACCGGCTCCGGCTGTATCGCAGTGGCAATCGCCAACAACTTTACCGATTCCAGAATAATCGCAACCGACATCTGCGATGCGGCCCTTGCAGTCGCTGTCGGAAATATAAAAAAGCATCAGCTAAACGACCGAATTACTCTGCTCTGCGGTGATTTATTCGATCCCATTATATCCGGCCTCGATGTTAACGAATTTGATTTAATTGTCAGTAACCCCCCTTATGTAAGCTCTGCCGAGTATGAAAAGCTTGACAAAAATGTAAAAGATTACGAGCCGAAAAAGGCCTTATTTGCTGGAGTTCATGGTCTTGATGTTTATAGCAGGATTATTGAAAAAGCAGGTCAATTCATAAAACCTGATGGCGCCTTAATGCTGGAAATAGGCTACGCTCAGGGGCCGGCCGTTAAAGAGCTGCTCGAACAAGCCGGAGATTTTTCTGAAATTAAAATCGAAAAAGACTTCCACAACAACGACCGCATCATCTCCGCTTTAAAAATATCAAACTGATTTATCTAAAGGATTGTTTTCTATGTTACCTTGTTCCTGCTTTCGTTCCTTTTCAAGCTCATCGGCAATTTTTGCAATTTCCATTCGCATCAACTTTTGCTCTGTCTTAACATCGTTGAAATACTTTGCGATACGATGGATACAAAAAATTACAAATGCCATAAAGCCTATGAAAAATAAGATTTCCCAACGGATTCTTTTCTCCTGGGCTAAGATTGGCAAAAATGAATTTATTGACATTTATATTTCCTTTCCCTTTTTGATTTTTGATTACTTTTTATGGATTTGCAGGATGACACACAATCAGCCGGGCTGTCTCCTCGCGTGCTTTCTCCAGAGTGACGCCAAGATCGGCCAGTATCTTAAATCCATTGCCTTGGCCGGCCAGAAGTATCCCGGCAAGCAGATGTTCTGCTCCGATATAGGTATGTTCCCACTGGGTGGCCTGCTCATAAGCGCATTTAATAACTTTATTGACATCATCAGAAAGTTTGGCCTTACCCTTGCCCTTTTCGCCAGATGGTTTCAACAACTTCTCGTAGCTCTGAAAGCACGTGGATTGTTCTATGCCGAGATTTTCAAGAACTTTTGCTCCGATGCAATCTTCCACAGAGACAATTCCGTAAAATATATGCTCAGTACCAACAAAATCGAATCCATCTTCAAAGGCCTGCTTTTGTGCCTGTTTCAGGACGGCCTGGGCGCGTGGTGTCCAGGGCAGCATGCTTTTAGTAATAGAATTTTTCAGGGTGGCCTTCGCCCGATCAACAAAAGATATTTCACTCATTTTTTTGTCTCCTTTTCCTGGAATAACCTTTTTCGACTCAAGCCAGGCATCGACGTCAGCCCGGTCGAACTTGATATTTTTGCTGCTTATCCGCATAAAAGGCGGGCAGTCGCCGCTGGCGATATACTTGTAAATAGTACGCTTCGAATCACCCAGATAAGCAGCTAAATCATCTATTGACATTAATTGCATATTATACACCTTTCATAGATATGTAGTAATATGACATGATATGCACTATAATGCAACAAAAATACCAAAAAAATTAAAAAATTTTGTATTGAATCAAATATCCTGAAATTGTATATCCAGAAAGACACGTTCTACGGCAATACCTGCGAGGCCGGAATGATATGTGATACTATTGAAAACCAGGTTCCGGGATTCAGGATAACCGGGACGCTGTGTAAGAAATAGCAGGAAAAGATAGCTTTTCGGCATAAGTATTCGACTTTTTTGGTTTTTTTACGAGACAACTTACTCGAAATGGCTTGAATCGAACATTTTCTCAAAAATATTTCTAAAAAGCATCTATAGTTTGTGATTCATAATCGCCTAATTATATGGAAGAAGTAATTGGGTTGTTATAACTTATTCTATTTGCAAGGAGACTCTCATGTCCAATCGATACTTAAGGAAATTTGGAGAGAGTGAAGTCGAGCGAATGGTTGGTGTCGGAGAAGTAGGGCCTATATCGGTTCGTATCTGGATGCGAACCCCACGGCCCGGGGCACACACTATCCAGGTCTGGCCGTCTGGATTACCGAAGAGAATGCAAACTGCTGCGCTGACTATTCCAGACAGGGGCAATGACAACACGTATTCGGTGCTTTTTCCTCAAGATTTTCCGGGGCTTTCTCCGCTTCAGCCGCTGAAGAGGTACCGCTATCGTGTTATAAGCAAACCGGGTAACACTCTGATCGGAGAAGGTCGTTTTGAAACTTCGCCCAATCAGCCTGCGGATACTCCCGGGCGTTTTTCGATTGCGGTTATGAGCTGCCATCAACCATTCGATGAGACATCGGGGAAACTGTCAGAGCCTTCCATGCGCATGCTCAAGCTGACAAGGGCCGAACTGTCCAAACACAACGCCAAGCTAATCCTCCTTTGCGGCGATCAGATCTACTCAGACCATCCCAAGCGGCGTTCTTTGCTCGACCAGCACTACACCAGTTCAAAGCTCCCTTATGGACCCCAGCACATTCTTAAATGGTCGGCAGCGACTGTTCGTAAGGCTTACCAGCAGCGATATCGTCAATTCTTCTGGATGAGAGAAGTCAAGAACTTCTACTCGAACTACCCATGTTACCCGATTCTCGACGACCATGAAATCATCGACGATTGGGGTTCCAAGAAGATTCATACTATGCCGAGCGGTGGTGTTGACTATACAAATCTTAGAACCGGTTCTATGAAAGCGTACTTCGATTATCAGGCTTTACGAGTGAAGGCCCCCGCAAAGCTTTTTCCGAAGTCCTTCCAGTACTCATTTGAGTACGGCAACGTGGGTGTCTTCGTCATGGATTTGCGCTCTCAGCGCTCCGTAAAGCCGCGGCGTCTATACGGGCCGGAACAGCTTAAAAATTTACGCAAATACCTGGCCGATAATGCTGATAAAAACCTCATCCTGATTGTCGTAAGTGTGCCGGTTATCCATCTTCCCGACTGGCTAACCGACGCCGGCGCTTCAGTCCTCGGTGCAAAAGTTGATTTTGCCGACCACTGGTCTTACGGTCCGAACAGATCTGCGCGCGATCGTTTTCTGCGAGTAATCTACAAACATCAGAAAGCCCATCCAAGACAACGAATGGTATTGGTTAGCGGGGATGTGCATATTGGCTGCGCATTTTCGATTAAATGGCCGGGAAAGGGCGGCCCGACATTGTATCAGTTCACTTCCAGTGCGATATCCAACAAAATGAAAAAACTAATGGTTCAGGCTTCGGTTGTCGGCCCAAAACTCTTCCGCTTATCTTCGTCTCTTGACATTAGAGGAGGCGTTCCTAAGGCCAAAGTGAAGCTGCTCAGTGCGGGAAGAGGCGCGCGCAAGGAGAATCCCTTTGGCGGGTTGAATCTTGGGATTATTGATGTGGAAAAGCAAGGCACAAAGTCTAAAGTCATCCTGAAACTTATCGGATATACTGAAAAAAATCACCAAAAAGGAGTTGAGATGTTCACGAGTAAAATACTGTGAGAAGTTTGTTTTAGGCAATAAGAGGGAAATTCTTTTTGTCCTTTATGGCTTATTTGTTTATTGATGTAGTGAAAGTGACCTTTTAGAAGCGAGATTGGATAAACGTTGCTTAAAAATTAATCATATGAAATGATTGATTTGGGGTTATAGCCGGCTAATTTTGCTCTTCCGCCAAGAGCGGTAAGCTCTATAAGAAAAGTGATACCTTCTATCTGGCCGCCTATTTTCTCGATGAGTTTGCAGCCTGCTGACATTGTCCCGCCGGTGGCCAGTAAATCATCGACCATTAAAACTTTGGCCTGACTCTTAACGGCATCAACATGCACTTCCAGAGTATCGGTTCCGTATTCCAAATCATAAGTGATACTTTCGGTTTTGGAAGGCAGCTTGCCTTTTTTTCTTATGGGAATAAAACCGGCTCCGAGCTTTTCCGCTACCGCTGTTCCGAATATGAAACCCCTGGCTTCCACCGCAGCGACATATTCGATTCCCGCCCCGTGAAAATCGGCGCATAGTGCCTCGGTCGCAGTTTTGAGTGCCGCGGGATCGGCCAGCAATGGAGTGATATCTCGAAATAAAATCCCTTCCTTGGGCCAGTCGGGTATGCTGCGAATGTATTGTTTCAGATCAATTCCTTCATTTGTCATTTGTTTTCCTTCCCGGATAACCATTGACATTATCATTACTTAAACAGACGATGTACTCGTTTATTGTGGTCTATTTTTAATAGATTTCAAAAGAATTGCAAGTTTTATCGGGATGTTATTCGGCGAAAGTTATTCATTCATATATTCATAAAGCCTGGTAAGCGCATCACGCCGAATCTGGCGGATTCTCTCCCGTGTCAGGCCTAATTTCCTGCCGATTTCCTTAAGTGACATCGGCTTGTTCCCATCAATACCGTAATGCATGCGAAGGACATCTGCTTCTCTCGGGTCGATGTCATTCAGCAACCTCAAAGCCTTTACCTTTTCTTCGACTGCGGATAATATATCTTCCGGATTGCAGGCATTCGGATCTTCCAGAATCGCTTCGAGCATTTGGTCGTCTTCCGATACGTCACTCTTGGAAGATTCGCTTACAGAACTGAGCACCTCAACGATACGATGTATGACTTTAGCTTTGCGCACCGGCAATTTCATGATGTCAGCCATCTCTTCTACGGTCAGCTTTCTACCGAGTTTGCTCTCAAGCTCTGCCGAGACGTGCCGCCACTGATTTATCAACGCGACCATATAGGTTGGAATATGCACCGGCTGAATGTTCTCCAGCAGCGCACGTTTGATACTTTGTTTAATCCACCATGCGCCATAAGTGCTGAATCGCACCCCGCGTTTGTAGTCAAAATAATCAACGGCTTTTATAAGACCGAGATTACCTTCTTCGATTAAATCGCCAAGACTCATCCCCCGCCGGCCGAACTTCTTTGCGATGTTGACAACCAGCCTGAGATTACTGCGAACAAGCTGTTCTCTGGCCTGCTGGTCGTTTTCTTCGGCAACGAGTTTGCCTAATGTGCGTTCTTGTTCCGCATTCAAAAGCGGTGATGCGTCGATTTCTTTCAGATATTCTTTTATGGTGGCGTCAAATACGATGGCTCACTCTCCCGCCCGGCCTAAAAGTCTTTCGACTCCGGCCATAAGGGCATATTGAACTTCGACCTTACCTCCTTTTTATGGGACCCTCGCATCCCTGCCTCGAATTAAACTCTTTGAAATATCGGTCGAATATGCCTGCGGGTTTACTACGTTAAAATATTGATTTTCCACCTTGACAAGTTAGCTGATGATTTGAAATGTAACGGTCTTCAGAGTGTTAAAAAACCGATAAAAAAGGGGCCTATACCATAATTAGGTATAGGCCCCGAATTAACGCTGCTGTAAACACATACAGAGTTTACTTATCAGTAAATTCTTGGCTTATGGTGCTGAAGGAAAAAGTCTGATATCATCGAAATATATCAGGCCTGAACCGCCTGCAGCCGGATTGTTGCTGTTATCAAGACCAAGAGTAATAGTATTGACATTGGTAAGATTCACGCCGAATGCCTGTAAATCGATGTTCCATTGGGTCCAGTCGGTCATCACAGCCGCATTGGGATTATCATTATAAACCTTTGTGCCGCCATTTAGAGCGACATACATTGCATCCGGGTCGTTAGCAGCCATAGTTACGCCGATTGCCTCATGAGTCCATGTCAAAGGACTCACTGAGCCTGTTGTCGAAACATTATCAAATGTTGCGGAACGCACTTCGCCGGATGCGTGCGATGTTCTGCACAGGCCTATATAAACATTCGGTGCCATTGAGATTGCTATCTCGCCCTCTTTTTCCCAGGTAATGCCATCTGGTGAATGGAAGCCCTCAAGCAGGTTGCCGGTGCGCTTTACCCGAACCCAATAAGGCGGCGATACAACGGGCTCAGTGCTGCCCGTCCAGTCCGAGGCAGCGCCTGTGGTCGGACGCCACTGGAAGCCTATTCCAGAGCCATCGCCGGGCGTAATAATCTGCATAGCGTGTGTTGAGCCCGGATCGAGCGTCTCGCGAATCATAACACCGGCTTTGGCCCAGTTATTCGAGCCGGTTCCGACATCGGTTACGCGAGCGGTTATCTGGCCGTCTCCTGACAACTGTTTATAAGCAAAGCGGAATTCATCTGCCGTGCCCCAGATATCTGTACCGGCTGCACTCATTGTAATTGTACCGTCCGGATTTTCTACGAAACCACCCGGATTACCCCTGTACCAGACAGTCAGTGTATCGACACCTTTCTCTGTCCAGTCACGCACGTCCGTCAATGTTAAAGTCGCCTCGGATTTTCCAACACTGTTGTTGTATTCAAAAGGCATTGATTGGGTGCCGCCGTGAACAATGGTTTGCTCGGCAAATGGAGCGCTGGCATAACCAACGATAGAGCCATTTACCGCCGGATTGTCGTATCCGTCTGCCCAGGCAAGATATATCCTGTTAGAAGCCGGTTCATCGGGATTAAGGTCATTGTAGCTTTCCATATCGTCCACAATCAGGAAGTCAGCGGTCGTGAAGCTCCAGACTTTACCGAACCACGGACTGCCGGGATTTGTGTTATTGACTTCATCAACACGCCAGTAGTAGGTAGTGTTCCACTCGAGCTGTCCGGGTTCATAGCTTTCTGAGCCAAGTTCCTTGCTGCCTTTATATTCGGGGGAACTGGTATCGGCGTTTTTAACAACATCGGCATCAATTCCGAAATAGACCTGATGCGAAACTGACGGTTCTCCTGCACTCCAGAGAAGACTCGGGTTCTGTCTTACATCGACAGCACCATTAGATGGATTTGGATCTCTGGCTTTTATCGGAGGCCATAGCAGGGCAGTTGGAATAAGTTGCTTTTCTGTATGCGGGCCTTTGATACCAAGTTGCATGATTGAACCACCTCCGGCCTGGAAATATTCCATTTCGATGCTGTAAGACTGACCGGCAACAAGGTCTATAGTTCCCGTATCTTCGGTATCTCCGTGGTTGGTCCAGTTCTCGATAATGAGTTTTCCATTCACCCAAAGGCGGATGCCGTCATCTGTGACGGTATAAAATGTGTATGTCTCAGTGAACTGTGCAGAGAAATCACCTGTCCATCTCACTGAGATGTTGCTGGCCGGAAGCGCAGCATCCGGCGCATTGCCGCCCCATGGAAAGTCAATCACAGGGTCTATTCGGGTCAGTTCAAGTTTATCGAAGTTCGTGCCTGAGTAATAGTCTCCTCGCAGGCCAATGCCCTTTTCGCCTATAGTAGTAAAGCTCAAAGTATCGCCTTTATGCGTCTCGACACCATCAAACTCATCGATCCTCCAAAAGTAGGTCTTATCTGATTCAAGAGTGCCGGGATCGTAAGTTGAAGCCGCTTGTGGAAGACCTTCAACAGCATTGTTGACTTCATCATAATTGTCACCGAAGAATACGGTATGTACTTTTGCGCCGGAACCCGGTGTCCAGCTAAGTTCTGTGAGCGTGTCTATAAAAGCAGCACCATCAGATATGTTGTGGTTATAAGCCTTCTTGGAGGGAACTGTAAAGCTCCAGATATCACCTTTGTTTATCGTGGTGCCATCAGCCTCAATTTCGTCTATCCGCCAGTAGTAAGTTGTTCCAGGAACAAGCCCATTCGGAACAGGGAATCCGGGAATACCAATAGTTAAAAATGCATCAGTTTGATTACCCTGAAATGCGTCACCGGTACCCTCGCTCACATCTGCGAAACTCTCACCAAAATAGACATCGTGTGAAACAGAATTTAATCCGGGTAACCAGCTTAGAATCGCCGTTGTATCTTCATAAAGTGCTCCGTCAGCGGGGATGGGATCCACTGCAAATTTGCCCCTGAATTCTATATGCAGTAATGGTGCGCCTGACGGGTCACTTGCAGACTCGGCGCATCGAACACCGGAGGATGGATTGTCTGGATCATCTGTAAGGATTAGCACCAGGGCATTACCGAAGGCCCAACCACCCTGGTCAATTATCTCCTGAATTATAGTGGTAATGTCAGAGCTTCGGGCTGTTTGGCCTACTTCGGTCCAATTTTCAGGAGCCCACGCCACATTGGCCGTCGTTTTCGGTCGATTGCTGATGTCGCCTGAAGCGTTGGAAAATGTCACAGTGTCGGGGCTTAGCTCTCCGGTGATGATTATATTGACAGGTTGTGTACCGCCTTTTGTCTCATCGCAAGTAATCTCAATAAACGCCTTATCGACGATTGCTCCTTTCGGAATGGGGATGTCCACGAAGCGAAGACCTATTACCTGATCACCACCATCATTAAAAATTTCCAGGTCGCTGCTGCTTAAATCTATACCGCCGCCGTTCACATCTTCTTCGGCATCATCATTTCCGCTGGTGACTCTGTTTTCCCACACCTTACCGCCCAATGCCACATTTGTACTGACCAGGCTTAATACCAACACTAAAGAAACCAGGTAAATTAATTTCTTACACATAATAGTCCTCCTTCTAAAAAAAACGAGGTGTTAATTTTGATGAAAATGCATTAGTAACGAAGAGTATCATTAATATGCCTTCCAGCACCTCACTCACAACTTCACCCAGCAATGCCTATAGCAGTTTCACATTCACTAAAGACTATAGCTATCTTATTTATATCACTTCAATAATCCCGGCGTCAAGAGAAATCCGAAGCAAACCTGTCCATTAATAGGATATAAAAACAACTGGGGCCTATACCTACCTGGCATAGGCCCCGAATTTATTCAAATCACAATATTAATGAAGTAATTAATTGTAACTTGCTGCTTACTCTGCAGGAGGGTAAAGACGAACGTCATCGACAAATATCATACCCGAACCACCGGTGCCTGATTTGAGACCAATAGTAATCGAATTTACATTGGCAAGGTTCACGCCCTGATCGGCAAATGCCTGCAAGGGGATACTCCATTCGGTCCAGCCGGCCGCCAATGCCGCATCAGGATTGTCGTTATCGACATTAGCATTGCCGTTTAACATAACATACATCGTCTCAGCAGAATTAGTGGCATTACCTCTGTACCAGATTGTTAGTGTGTCGACACCTTTGACTGTCCAGTCCTTATTGGAAGTCAATGTTAAAGTCGCTTCGGATTTACCGGCTGTGTTGTCGTATTCTAACGGCATCGACTGATTGCCGCTGTGAACATTAGACTGCTCGGCAAAGGGAGGATTAGCATAACCAACGAGGGAACCATTTGTTGTGTCGCCGAATCCATCTACCCACGCAAGATATATCCTGTTGCTTCCGGGCTGACCTTCATCAATGTCGTTATAACCCTCCATATCGTCAATGATAAGGAAGTTGGCCGTAGTGAAGCTCCAGACATTTCCTGTCCATGGACTGTTGGCATTAGCATTATTGGCCTCATCAATGCGCCAATAGTAAGTAGTATTCCACTCGAGCTGACCCGGTTCAAAGCTCGCGGAATCGAGGTTACCACTGGCTTTAAGTTCCAGAGAAGCCGGATCGGAACCGAAATAGACTTCATGTGTATCAGCAAAAACTCCGGGTGTCCAGGTGAGAGTCGGTAATTGCTTGACATCCACAGCTCCGTTAACCGGATCCAGGGCCGTAACAGCTCCCTCAGTAGTAAAGCTCCAGACATCACCTGTATGCGTTTCGAGAACATCGAATTCATCGACACGCCAGTAGTATGTCTTAGCCATTTCAAGTTCGCCAGGATTATATTCGGTAGCTGCATTTGGCAAAGCACCTGCGGCATTGGCCACCTCGTCATAATTGTCACCGAAATATACGTAATGTAATTTCGCACCGAAACCAGGCTGCCAACTAAGTTTGTCATTTATGCCTACAAGTTCGGCCGCATTAGCAGGTTCAGGGGAATATGCGGTCTTGGGGGCAACCGTAAAGCTCCAGACATCTCCTTCGTACATTGTCCCATCGGCTTCAAGTGAGTCAACACGCCAATAGTATGTAGTTCCCGGGATAAGACCGTCAGGATATGGCATTCCGGGAAATCCAACTACCAAAAATGCTCCGGTCTGGTTGCCCTGGAAGGCAGCTTCAGCACGGGCTTCTACGTCAGCAAGATTGTCACTGAAATACACATCGCTCGAGGCCGCAGTATCTCCCGGTGACCAACCAAGACTTGCCCATGTATCGAGATATATGGAACCATCTTTTGGATCTGCCATATAAGCCTTACTGCTGGAGTATTCTACATGTAACAATGCTGCCGCAGCTCCTGAACCGGATTCGACAGTTCTGAGGCCAACTGAGGGATTAACTGGATTGTCGCTTATAATTATTGCCAGGTTATTGCCGCCGGCCCAGCCGTCCTGATCAACTATCTCCTTAATGACAGCAGAGATATTAGAAGTTTGCACTTTTACACCTGTTGTAGGATAATGCTCTGGGTCCCACTCCACTGTTGCTACCGTTTTTGCCCTGTCAACGACATTACGATCTGTAGCTTCAAACGGAGGCGAATCAGGAACCAACTCGCCCTGTATAATAAGATGTGCAGGCTCATCACTTTCAACTTCATCGACCTCGAATACAATATACGCATCAACGATGTTAGCGCCTTTAGGGATTTCAACATTCAGAAACCTCAGGCCTATGACCTGTAAACCACCATCATTTGGAAATTCCAGGTCACTGCTGCCCATATACATACCTCGGTCAAGCTGATCTTCCACAGAGTCATTAGTATTTGCGATTCCTACCTCTACAACTTGGCCTGCAAATGAAACATTTGCAGAAATCACGGTAAGCACCAAAATAAAAAGAAATAATTTTCTGTACATAATAATCCTCCTTTTAATACACAAAAAGTTCGGAATAATCATGCCTTGGCCACACACCAAAACATCCGCTGTCTTCAACAAACATTTACAAGAATGTTAAAATACCTTTTACCAATTGAGAATTGGATAAAGAGTAATTATTAATAATTGGTTTTACTTGCTCGTGCCTGTTTTTAGACAGGTTTAAACAAAAAGATTGTAGCAATTTTTGACTTACGAAATCATCTGCCCAGGATGATTGTTACGGCTTGCCAGTACCTCCTTCCTTCTACAGCCAAATATTTAAGTGTTAATCAATCGCTATATTGTTCAATAAAAATATAAAGCATAAAGCGTACTTATAACCTTATACTTCTTATTCTATAGCTAAAGTTACCTCATTGAGCTAATTCAATAATAAAGGAAAATCAGTGCAAAGGTAAACCTTAATCCACATATTTAACCATATTATTTATATCAAATCGGCCACCAGTTCGTCAAGTAAAAAATAGATTATCAGGATATTCCACATTCTCATATATGAGAATGGTTTCGTGTTAATTCCGACACAAGTTATATATAGTTTCGTGGTTATGATTATTCGCTCAATAAATTAATGATTATAAAATAAATGGGGCTTATACCGGATTGGCATAAGCCCCGAAATGGTTCCTATCAACAATGTAATCTTAATTATGGTACCT
>JAVVFI010000140.1:0-12058 GCA_032250555.1 Sedimentisphaerales bacterium | reverse complement strand
GCGCTGGCCGCACCCCGCCCGCAGTTGCTGATCTCCGACGGCAAGGACTGGACCAAGAACACCCCGAATGTCGAATATCCTTATATCAAAAATGTATATAGCCTCTATGGCGCACAAAATCTTATCGAGTATTTACACCTTCCCGATGAGGGACATGATTATGGCTTGTCCAAACGAACCGGTGCCTATAAGTTTCTTGCCAAACACCTCAAGCTTTCACTCGATAAGATAACAAAACCGGACGGCTCGATTGATGAAAGTTTTGTTACCATCGAAAAGAAGGATGATTTGTATGTTTTCAACGATGAGCATCCTCGCCCCGATCACGCGGTTAAACCTGATGAAGAACTGCCATGGAAATAATCTATAATTTTCTAAGCAAGGAATTAAAACGATGAAAAAGATTGTAATAATATTAATGGTTTGTTTTTCCGCAACTCTGCTTTCTGCAGCTCAAAACCGCTATAGATCTCAGGAAGTTGAGATAAAGCCGATACTGGTGGTCTATAAAACCATCGGCGATGTCGAACTGAAATTGCACATCTTTGAACCGCCCGATAGACGGATAAACGAATCGGTACCGGCCATAGTATTCTTTTTCGGCGGCGGCTGGGTCGGCGGTACTCCAACCCAGTTTTATCACCAGTGCGATTACCTGGCCTTGCGCGGGATGATGGCAATTTCCGCTGAATACCGAATCAAAAGCAAACATGGCACCACGCCGTTCGAATGTGTTGCCGATGGCAAATCCGCCATTCGCTGGGTCCGGGCCAATGTAGCCCGGCTTGGCGTCAATCCGGACAAAATCGTAGCAGGCGGCGGCTCCGCCGGCGGCCATGTCGCGGCTTGCACGGGCGTGATTAAAGGCCTTGATGATGAAAGTGAAGACCAAAATATCAGTTCAAAGCCGAATGCGATGGTACTCTTCAATCCGGCCCTTGACCTCGTGGAGTTTTCGAAGAAAAGGGCATCCGATGAAAGGTTCAAACGTGCAAAGGAAATATCTCCTTTGCAGCATGTAACAAAAGACCTCCCGCCGTGCATTATTTATCACGGTACTGCCGACACGACTGTTCCTTTTGACAGTGCTGAGCGTTTCACCTCGGCGATGAAAGAGGCCGGTAATATTTGTCGTCTTGTTCCGTTCGAAGAAAAAAGTCACGGCTTTTTCAACTATGGAAGAGATAAAGATAACAGCTCATTTAATAAAACTATCGAAGAAACCGACAAGTTCCTCACTTCCTTAGGTTACTTAAAAGCTAAATCAAAACCGAATCAGCCCAAAAAGAAACCAGCCCGTGTAAATCCTGTTTTCGCCCCCATCGAAGATGAGCCAGGCCTCCCCCGGGTTCTGCTGATTGGCGATTCTATCTCGATTGGCTATACACTGCCGGTGCGCAAGCTACTCACCGGCAAGGCCAACGTCCATCGAGTTCCAACTAATGCCCGGCACACAGGCATAGGCTTGGAAAAGATTAACGAATGGCTCGGCGATGGCAAATGGAATGTCATACACTTCAACTGGGGCCTGCACGACCTTTGTTATCGAAGCACCGATCCCAAAACTCCCAACCGTAGAGACAAAGCCAATGGCAAACTTGATTTAACATTTGAAGAATATCAACAAAACCTGCGCAAGCTTGTCAAAATACTCAAGGCCACCGGCGCCGAGCTTATCTGGGCCAGCACAACACCGGTTCCTGATGGTGAGTCAGGACGCGTCAAAGGCGATGAAATAAAATACAACAAAGCCGCCAGGAGAATTATGAGAAAAAACGGTGTGATTATTAATGACCTGCGTGCTCACGCTATGAAGAAAATAAGCGAAATTCAACAGCCAAACGGCAATGTTCACTTTACCCCCGAGGGCTCCGAATACTTAGCCGAACGTGTGGCTGCGCGTATTCGATTTGCTCTCAGGAAGTTACGCAAAAAATAGGTTAGCGGCACAAATGTAATATCGCAATATCTGCGGCTATCAGGCTGGCGGCTTTTTAAGCTCTTCTATTTTGGGCAGGTCTTTGAGGGTATTAAGACCGAAGACTTCCAGAAATTTCTTTGTCGTCCCGTAAAGCATCGGCCTGCCTAAAATTTCAGCCCGGCCTACTATCTTCACAAGCCCCTTATAACAAAGCGTCCGAAGTACCTCACCCGCTGCAACACCTCTAATGACCTCGATATCGGCCCGAATGACCGGCTGTTTGTATGCGATTATAGCAAGGGTCTCCAGCGCCGCGGGGCTAAGCTTGCCGTCACTGCGGGCTCGAAGTAATTTTTTCAGCCAGTAGTTGTAAGTGCTCAGCGTAAGCATCTGATAACCCCCGGCGATTTTCTCTATTCTGAATGCGTTATTGTTGGCCTGGTATTTCTCGTTCAGGTTCGCGATACATTGACGCACCTGTTTTCCGGATGTCTCAACAATTTTAGCTAACCGGTTATCTGTGAGTGATTCATCACTGGCAAACAGAACAGCTTCCACGACAGTCTCGACCGTCGGCTCATCACCTTGCCCCTGTTCCGGCAAATCGTTCTGTTCCACAGCATCTTCACCGGCCTCAGCCTCTGGCAATGCCGTTTCCATTTCTTCCAATTGCTCTTCGGTATCTTCACCGGTTTCAGTCTCTGGCAATGGCGCTTCCATTTCTTCCAGTTGTTCTTCGGTATCTTCACTGGTTTCAGTATCCGGCAATGGTGCTTCTGTTTGTTCCAGTTGTTCTTCTGTCATATATTTTTCCATCTAAATGGGTCTGCGTCTTTTTTACTTATCCGTATTGTCGCTGAATTTAGCTGTTTTTGCAACCGTTTGGCAAATTTTTTCAATATAAACCGTTCCGAAACGGTATGGCTCAGACAGATACAGGTCAACCCCGCTTCCTGTGCCGCCAATGCCTGATGGTGTTTCAATTCACCCGTTAGATACAGATCAGCCTTTTCCGCGATTACCAAATTAATAATCGCCCCGCACGAGCCGGCACAAACCGCCGCTGTTTTCACAAGCCGTTTTTCTTTTCCTACCAGGCCTGCCGCTTCAGCGCCCGTATGTTTCTTTATTCTCCGGATAATCTGCTCTATGCGTAACGGCTTTGCTAATTTGCCGATTCTGCCGAGCCCGAATTTATTTTGACTGTTATAAAGTTTGATAATATCAAAGGCCGGCGTTTCATAAGGATGGGCCTTTCTCATCGCCGTTACTACTTTGTCGAGTTTTTCAGCCGGAACAATCGTCTCGAATCTTATCTCAAGAACTTTTTCCAGTTTCCCTTTTTTGCCGATAGCCGGCCTTGAGCCTTCCAATGGTAAAAATGTCCCCGTTCCGTCGGTACTGAAACCGCAGTCGCTGTAATTTCCTATTGCCCCCGCCCCCGCAGCGAAAACGGCATTTGAAACATCGGCCAGAGATTCGGCCGGAACAAAGACAACCAGCTTGTAATTATCTTCCGATGGATTATCAACATAATCTCCAATCGGTTTCCCGCCCTCAATACCGAGAATCTCGGCAAGACCGTCGTTCACTCCCCCTGAAACAACATCCAATGCGGTATGTATCGAAAAAACCGCAATGTTACGGCGAATCAATTCATGTACGATGCTGCTCGGCCCTTCCGTGGTAATTTTCTTCAAACCATCCCAGATTACCGGGTGATAACTTATAATCAGATCGGCCTTGAGCTTTTTTGCCTCTGCGACAACATCGGCGGTTATATCGATAGTCAGCAGAATTCTTTTTACGTTTTTCCCCGCATCACCGATAAGCAGCCCGACATTGTCCCAGTCCTGCGCTAAGTGAAGAGGAACTATCTTTTCTATCTGCTCTGCAATATCTTTTATCTTCATTTATCTTTCCCGCATTGGCTTTTAACAAATTCATCGAAACTGATCTGCAATCTTTGAGTCATCACCCCGACCTTGCCGTTTCCTACGGTGTGCTTTTCTACTTTGCTTACCGGCATAATCTGCATAATTACATTTGTCAGAAAAATCTCATCGGCTCCCAGCACATCATCTATATAGAGGTCTTTTTCAACTAAGTTAATAGAGTTTGTCGAAGCGATCTCACACACAGTCTTTCTCGCTACCCCCGCAAGAACAGGCGTTTCAATCCCCGGCGTGTAAATGACGGAATCTTTAACAACAAACACATTACTTACGCACCCCTCCGCAAGGCGGTTGTCCGTAGTGAACCATAATGCCTCGGCCGCTCTTTGTTGATGTGCCATGTTTAGCGTAATCATGCGCGAAAAATAGCTTGTCGTTTTATGTCCGCATGTCGGCTCGAAAGTGTTCTGCCTGGATGCCGAAAGTATCACCATAACACCGTTTTTATAATATTCCCCCGGGTAAGGCTGGAGCTTCGTAGCCGTGATAAGTAAAGTGGGCTTAAGCTGCTCCTCAGCTCCTGCCATCGGGCCGTTGCTGAGTGTCAACCGCAAGCGCGCATCGGTCAACTTGTTCGCTTTCAGCACTTTGTAGATGGCATCGGTAAGATATTCCCTATCGAATGGATTATTGATAAATAAAGCACCGGCACTTGAATACAATCTGTCCAGATGGTCCTTGAGCGCAAAGATCACACCTTCATAGCTTCGCATCGTCTCGAAAAGCCCTGCTCCATACAAAAAGCCGCTGTCCGTTGCCGATATGAGGGCCTTCTCGCTATCGATTAGTTTGTCATTTAGAAATACTTTTTCAGGCATCTTGTTCTCGTATTGAGTATTGCGTATGTCGTATTGCGTTAAAGCTTTTTAATCAGATTTGAAATCATTCGGCAAATATGATCCAGTTTTTCGAGTAATCTATTTTCCTTATCTTTTTGTATATATTTTAATTCCATTGCTATTGTTATTTGTGTCTCAAGCTCTGCGCAACTTCCTAATGAGATATATAGAAATTGTTTATATTCTTTATTGTGATATCTCCTGAAGCCTTCTGCCACATTGGACGGGATGGAAACTGCTGACCGCCTCATCTGACTAACTAAACCATAAATTTCTTGTTTTGGGAAGTTTTCCGTTAATTTATATATATCTTTAACGACTTCGATTCCTGTATTCCAAATATTCAAATCTCTGTATGTTTTTATTTTCCTTTCCATATTATGTCCTCGAACTATATTTATTACATGGGCGCATTATACGCAATACGCATCACGCACGACGCATCACGCTTTTAATTCCTGCCAAAAGCGCCCTTGCCTTCGTAATAGTCTCAGCCCATTCGGCCTGTGGGTCTGAATCGGCTACTATTCCTCCGCCGGTCTGAGCAAAGGCCTTTCTATTTTCTATAATAATCGTCCGTATCGCAATATTCAAGCATGCACTGCCGTCAACACCGATAAAGCCGATACTGCCCGTATAAACACCTCTTGCCGTCGGCTCGGTTTCGTCGATGATTTCCATCGAGCGGATTTTCGGAGCCCCTGTGATAGAGCCTCCTGGAAACATAGCCTTCAAAATATCGCAGATGGTTATTTCACCCCGAAGCTCTCCGGCCACCGTAGCCACCGCATGAAAAACCGTTGGATAGCTTTCTATCGTCCTCGGTTGAGTCACTTTCCTTGTCCCCGGTTTGCAGATTTTAGCCACATCATTCCGCTCCAGGTCAACTATCATATTCAGCTCAGCACGTTCTTTATCACTATTAAGCAGCTCATTGAAATTATCTGTATTCCTTTTTTTGGCTTGTGAGTTTTTCCGGATAGTTTCATCGATACGCCGTCGGGTGCCCTTTATCGGCTTGGTTTGGATAAAACCGTCATCGATTGTAATAAACATCTCAGGAGAGGCGCTTACGATATGAAAATCTCCGCCGTCAATATATGCGGCGTAACCGCTTGGATTATAATGATTTTGCCAGTGATAGAGATTTATCGCTTCTGTTTCGTATTCACATTCGAATCGCTGTGAGAAGTTAATCTGATAGACCTCACCATCATAGATATAGCGTTTTATTTTCTCTATCGTCCGCAGGTAGTACTCTTTATCCATATTGCAGCGAATATGTGAAAAATCTAACGTTTCAAGGTCGGTCGGCACAGGTCCCGAGATAACGATTGTTTGAGATTCTCTCAGCAGCCCCTCCAGAAAGGCAAGTTTGTCCTGCGGTTTTTCAGTCTCACCCTGCAATTCAAGAGCAATTAGCCAGACAGTTCCTTCGACATGATCATAAGCAATTAACCTGTCGTAAAAGCAAAGCCGAATCAGCGGCATTTTAAGGTCGTCTATTGTAGTTTCCGGAAGCTTTTCAATATACCTGCCGAGTTCGTAGCTGAAATATCCAATCCACCCGCCGCAAAACATCCCTGTAGGGGCAACCACGTGTGGTTGCCCTAACCCCGCATAGTTGCCCTTATGGTCTGCGATTTTATATTTATTCAGGACTTCGTGTAGTTTTCCGAACGGATTTTTTTGTCCCGTCTTAAATTCGAATATCTCTTTCGGCTCGGCCGCCCAGTAGCTGAATCCGTCCGCGTCCGCCTTGGCGTTATTACCGCCAAGAATTGAGGCCGATTTTAGCCTGGAAAATCTTTCACTCAAAGCCGGCAAATCTATAGACGCACGGATCTCCTTGCAATGCAGCTTGCAGAGAATAATATTGTCCGTTTTGCCGACCGCCCCTCCTGTCATTGTTGTCCCGCCCTGAACTCATTTATAATCTGTACTCCCGAAGAAGTGCCTATCCTCTCAGCCCCTGCGGCTAACATCTCAAATGCCTGCTTTGCCGTTTTGATTCCGCCCGCCGCCTTTATTCTGCATTTCGGGGCCGTTTCCTTCATTAACTTAATATCTTCAACGGTTGCTCCGCCTGCGGGATTCATTCCTGTGCTGGTCTTAATAAAATCTACTCCGCACACCTGAGCCACTTGGCAGGCGAATATCTTTTGTTCGTTATTAAGGGCCGCCGATTCGATTATCACCTTGAGCACCACCGCAGGTCTCATCGACTGGCAGATTTTCAGCACACCTGACAACTGAGTTTGCAGATATTTTGTGTCACCTGCGATTATGGCCGCCAAATCAGCTACCATATCAACCTCATCGGCGCCTGCAAAAATAGCTTCTTTGGCCTGGGCGACTTTGATTTTCGTCGTGTCCCCGCCGAGCGGAAGACTCACCACACCCCCGACTTTTACTTTCGTATTATGCAATCGCTCAGCCGCTAAAGAAAGCCATCGTGGATTGACACAAACCGTATGAAATCCGTACAACTTTGCCTCTTCGCATAACTGTTCGATGCGCTCCTTCGTCGCCGCAGCATCAAGCAGTGTGTGGTCAATACAGCCGGCCAATTCCTTTTCCGATATTTGCGGTTCGATAATAGACATCTAACTTATTTTTATATACCCTTTCTTTTTGAAAAAGTCCATTGCCGCGGGGATATTGTCAAAGACTTTCGTTGCCGTCTGCGTAATAAATACCGATGGATTCTGTTTTGCCGTCCAGATGACATAAACTTCTTTGGCCGCCTCGTGAGCGTGCTGGAGTTCCCTCTCAACACCGCTGGATATAGAGGCTCGCCCGTCATCCAGCGCTGGAATTAAGCTGATTATCATATCCGCCTGGTCAATCAGCATAAAATCACGCGCGTATATCTGGCTGTTAATATCGCGCTCGATTTGCCTGACCTCGTGCAAATCCAGCCGGACTTTCCGCCCCAGCACCGTCACCTCGACATAGTCCAGTCCTTTTTCGCTTGCCCGCTGGGCCTTTATAGGAAGATACGATTCTTCCAGGTCGCCCGGATCGAAGCAGATAAACGATTGCTTCATCATTTGCCGAAATTCGTCGATTTTCTCCCTCACATTTTCCATGCCTTCAACTGCCGTCATAGGAAAACTCAAATATGCTTTTTTGGATTGATCGTTAAAGACAAGCCCGTAGAACGTCTCGGTAGTTAGCTCTTCCATGCCGCGGGCAAGACAATAAAGAGGGATCCTTTCGTCAATACCTTTGCACAGCATTTCAGTGCCGAGAATCTCTTCTTCCCGCCAGACAATCAAATCCTTCAGCGTATGTTCCGCCGAGTGTTCACAGTCAAGCCGGGTATGTAGTGCGCTTACCCCGTCGATCAGGCAGATATACATATCGGCGTTAAGCTGGCGCATCTGGTCGAAATCGACCGCCGGAAACAACCCGTGTCGCCAGCGGAAAGTCGCATGAGTATTGACTATCAAATTCGGGGCATTTTTGGCTTTTGCGATGATATCCTTGAAAACACTCCGGCGAAGCGAATTCAGCCTTTTCATCTGTATATCCAGAATTTTACCCGCCGGAATATCCGGCGCCTCGGCATACATCCGGTCGCCTACATTGCACAGCAGCACCTCTTTTCCATTGTCCCCGGCGAGTCGGCATACTCTCTCAAGGTAGCTTTTCTTATCAACGCCAACCATTCCAGTAACAACTACTATCATTGCTTAAAACTCCCGACACAAGGCTCAAGAACGGCATTCAATTTTATTAATGTCTTTTTTAACTGAATTTATCAGCCCATGTAATGTTTTAGCGGCTTCCTGTCTCCGGTCTTCCATCTGTTTATATTCATCGTCTTTAAAATATCCTATTCGCCTTGAAAGGTGCAAAAGATATTCTACCTCTGCTATTGAGCCTTTGGCTATATATAGAAAATGAAGATATTCTTTTTTGTGCTCTCTGCTTGCACCCTCAGCTATATTGGTAGGCACTGAGACTACAGCTCTTCTTAATTGAGATGTAACCCCGTATAATTCTTCCTTGGGGAAAGACTTGGTTTTAGAATATACTAATATAACTAAATCATCAGCATATTGCCATGCCTTAATATTTTTGAAATCTCTTGGCATTTTATCTTTTAGTCTTTAGTCTGGTGTCTTTGGTCTTGCGTCTTTAAAGGTTCTTTAGCCGCTGCTGCCTGTCGTATTCTTTCAGAGCCGCAATTATCTCACCCATATCACCGCCCATTATCTTATCAAGACTGTAAAGCGACAGGTTAATCCGGTGGTCGGTCACACGGTTTTGTGGATAATTATATGTCCTGATTTTTTGAGACCTGTCACCCGAGCCAATCATCGTTTTACGTTGTGAATCGCGCTCGGCCCTTTTTTTGCTCATATGATATTCGTAAACCCGGCTCCTCAAAACCCGCCACGCCTTCGCTCGGTTCTTATGCTGGCTCTTTTCATCCTGCATACTGATAGTGATACCCGTTGGTAAATGTTCGAGCCTGATAGCGCTGCTGACCTTGTTCACGTTTTGTCCGCCCGGCCCGCTCGACCTGCTCACATGCTCGACTACTTCATCGGGAGCTATCTCTATATCCAGCTCCTCCGGCTCAGGTAATACCGCCACAGTCGCCGCTGAGGTATGAACTCTGCCCTGCGATTCCGTCTCAGGAACCCTTTGTACACGATGACCGCCGCCCTCATACCCTAATTCAGACCATACCCCGGGGGCCTTAATACCGAATATCACCTCGCGAAAACCATTCTTTTCTGATGAGCTGAAATCAAGTTGCTCGACTTTCCACCTCCGGTTCTCAGCATATCGAATATACATATTATACAGATCGCGCGCGAACAATGCCGCCTCTTCACCACCCGTCCCTGCCCGGATTTCTATTATCACCGAGTTAATATCCATATCGTCGGCCATGATGAGAGTATCTGTAATTTCCTTGAGAAGAGCGTCCTTTTGGCCTTCAAACTCTTGAAGCTCTTCTTTTGCTAATTCTTTAAACTCCTTATCCGCGTCATCGTCATTTAATATTTGCTCGGCCTCTTCAATCCCCGCTACCGCCTTTTTATACTTGCGGTATTTCGTAACTATGGACTTGAGCTTGCCCTGCTCTTTGGACAGCGATATCAGCTTATTTGTATTGCTGGCGACCTCCGGATCGGAAATCAGCTTGTCGATTTCACTAAAGCGGGTATCGATTTCATCGAGTTTTGCTAATAAACTATCGTTATTGTCAGCCATAATTACATTCCGCTAAAAGTGCTCCTGCAAATCTACTTGCCTGACCCAGCTAACAGGGAATCCTTCTGCGTTGCCGCAAATCTTCTGTTCACCTGGTTCACACCTGCATTAAAGCTGTCTCTGCGCAATTACAGGCCCGGGCAAAAGAACGAAAGCCCCCGCCCTGATGCCTTTCAGAATGGGAGCCCGAATTGTTACCTGTAGAACAAGCTATTGTTGCTGGTCTTTTTTGGTCTTCTGTTGATAGCTCGTGCCGTATTTCTTTTGGAATCGCTCTATTCGCCCGGCTGTATCGACATATTTCTGCTTACCAGTGTAAAATGGATGGCACATTGAGCAGATTTCTGCGTGTATCTCTTTTGACGTGCTGCTGGTCTCGAACGTATTGCCGCAGCCGCAGTGAACTACCACTTTTTCATACTTTGGATGTATCTTGTCTTTCATAACTTAAATGCTCCGAAATATCCTAAACGAAACATTCTAACACTATTTCCACACATTTCAACAAAAATTTTGCGAAAATTCTTTACGGGGCCCATTTTCGCGGCCGTGGCAGGAGCATTGACACTTGTTTTTTGTAACCCTTATAGGTTTCCCCATATTGGCTCATCATATCCTTTTCCTCCAGCAGGATACCAATGAAAATATATCCTGTCGTCCCAATAGCAAATACAAGATGCCCTACGGTCATTTGTGGAGTTGCCCAAAAGGCAATTATAAAGCCCATATAGATCGGATGGCGTACGAATTTATAAAATACCGGTGTCTTGAATTCTACAGGCGTATATTCCCTGCCTCGCAGATATAGGTAAACCTGCCGTAATCCGAAAAGATCAAAATGATCAATCAGGAAAGTAGATAATAATACAGTCAGCCAGCCAATCCAGAAAAGACCTGATAGAATAAAATAGCCGGCAGAACTCTCGACATTCCAAACCACACCCGGCATCGGCCGCCATTGATAAAAAAGTAGAATCAGAAGGGCGCTGGCACTCAGCACATAGGTGCTGCGTTCTGCAGGTGCAGGAACAATCCTGGTCCACCAATTTTTGAATCCCTTTCGTGCCATAGCACTGTGCTGGACAGCGAACAGGCCGAGAAGAATGACGTTGATGAGCAGGGCCTGGCCGAAAGGCTCTTCTGAGCCGGTATCGATTGACTTGGGAACAACGACATTGCCGACAAAGCCGATCGCATACAGGAAAGTCACGAAAAAGATTACATAAACAACTACCCCGTAAATGAAGACAATAATTCTGCCCATTGCGATACCCCCTTTCTTGGATCGTAATAGCATCCGTCTTGTTCGCCATATCTATTCGGATTGAGTGAAGTATCTTTTCCTGACCCTGCACACAATACCGGCAAGCGCAAGACAAATAAGTGTACTTATAGGCGTGAACGAGCAATGGGCCTTGTAGCCGAGTTTGCAAGGCTCGCTTGCGGAACTCTGAGGGATAACCGTAGAGATTGCCGCAAGTACCAATGCTGCCGTCAGTATCAATAGAATCGTATAACCTTTACGCTTTAGCTTCGCCATATACCCCTTCTTTCTATTACCTTTAGGCATCCATACTCTGAATGATAGCTGATTGGCATGAAGTGAAAATCGGGGTCGGCCCTGTTTTATATATAGGGGATTGCCTCAATCCTGTTCGGCACAAGAATTGCGATATAAAGTAGGTGAAAAAATACTCAAAAAAAATATTTACAAATTACCTATTTTAAACTTGCGCGATGCTCACAACCCTGCTTAAATGCCTTTGATGAGCAAAAAAAGGCACAAAATAAAAGAGCACGAACTACAAGGCTTCAAGTACTTCAAGGCCATTTCCAAAATGCTCGAGTCTCTTAGTGACGTCGGATGTGAGAGAGACCGTGCCGGCAACCGGATCCTGCACATGGATCAATACATCTCGTTGCTGCTGTTGTATATGTTCAATCCCATCTGTACGTCACTGCGATCTCTGCAGCAGGCCAGTGAACTGAAGAAGGTGCAAAAGAAGCTCGGCGTCCCCCGCGCATCCCTTGGCAGTCTGTCGGAGGCCTCGACGGTCTTCGACAGCCGAACGATGCTGGAAATCATAGAACATCTCGGCGGGCAGCTT
>JAVVFI010000013.1:0-27094 GCA_032250555.1 Sedimentisphaerales bacterium | reverse complement strand
CTCGCAGTTACCCAGCTTGTGCCTTTCTCTTAACATCGTTGCGACAGGTTCCCGCAGTTCCATGTCAGAGCCCGGATTAAGCTCACGCCACCTCTACGCCGGACGCCGCCTGGCCAGTAAACAGGTATCCGCCAGACTTATCCTGGGAAAAAGTCAAGTCCCCAGTTTTGACCCCATCTAAGACTTTCGACGCTTGCACGGTGGTTCACTTGTATTCGTCTTCTTAATCCACACCTGATGCTTTTCATAGCATCTTTTCCGTAACGCTCATGACCAGGGCTCTTAACCAAAGCCGCTTACGGCGGTTTGCAACCTGCTCCTGTAAGCCGGTTGCGGGAGGCCTACTCCCATCTCTGACATAGCTTGCTGCGGCACACTAAAGTATTGTCACCAAACAACTTACACGAAAGGAATCGCCTATGGCTATTATACCGCAAAAACAGTTATTTTCATGGAAAGAAATCGAAGATTTAGCAGATTTACAAAGATTTTCTCTGCTGGTCAAATACCTGCCGGATGAGAATCTCATGCAAAGCCTCGAGTCTCTACGCAGCAACGGCAGGGACGACTATCCTGTAAGAGCGATATGGAATTCGATCATGGCAGGCATTGTCTATCAGCATCCCAGCATCGAATCGCTTCGCAGAGAACTTATGCGAAATGCCCAGCTTCGCCAGCTATGTGGCTTTGACTTACTCAAAGGCATCAAGGCAGTACCGTCTTCTAACGCTTACACAAATTTCCTCAAGCTGCTTATCAAGCATACAGATTTAGTTAATACGATTTTTTATAATCTGGTTGAAAAGCTGCGTAATATTTTGCCGGACTTTGGTAATACTCTTGCGATAGACAGCAAGGCGATCAGTTCTCGCTCGCGTAAAAAAAGTAAGCGTAAGTCTATTGACCTTAGAGGTGAAGCTGATGCTGACAGGGGTGTAAAGACATACAAAGGCAAACGTAAAGACGGCAGTATGTGGGAATCGGTTAAGAGCTGGTTCGGTTTTAAGCTGCACCTTATCGTAGATGCCGACTATGACATACCGGTCGCTTATAAGGTTACCAGGGCATCGGCATCAGACATAACAGTCGGCAGAGAGATGGTAAAGGATTTGGCCTTAAACAGGCCAAAAGTACTTGAACACGCCGAGCTGCTCCTTGGTGATAAAGGCTATGACGATACGGAACTGATAACAACATTGTGGAACGAACATCATGTAAAGCCGGTTATAGATATTCGTGACTTATGGAAGATTGACAATGCAAGACTAGTACATGGCCAAAGCAATGTAAGCCATGATTACAAGGGGACTGTTTATTGTCACTGTCCCGTTGAATGGAACAAACGCCCGATGGCTTTTGGTGGTTTCGAGGAAAGTTGAAGTACCGCTGTCCCGCTAAGCATTATGAGTTCGAGTGCAAAGGTAAAGAGCGGTGCTGTATCAGCGACAATATCAGAATCAATATTGAAGGTAATCCAAGAATCTTTACTCCCCTTGCCCGCAGCAGCTACAAATGGAAAGATGTCTACAAGAAACGTTCCAGCGTTGAGCGTCTCAACGGTCGGCTTGATGAATCGTTTGGATTTGAGAAACATTTTATTCGTGGCATCAAGAAGATGGAACTTCGGTGCGGACTTGCTTTGATAGCGATCCTTGGGATTGCTTACGAGCGGGTGAAAGAAAAACAACCCGATAAACTGAGGTCGCTGGTTCATCTGGCAGCCTGAATCGCGGGAAATTGAAACAACCAGCTTGTGTACTACGGCTGAGGTATGCGCTGATTTAACCGGAAACCGTTACGCTTGTCGATCATGGGGGCAATTTAGTGATTATAGCCTCGAAAACATCCCGCCTTAGAAGCTAATAACCGCCCTGGCCACACGTCAGCATCGAATCCAGAAAAAAATAGCTACAAACGGAATGCCTCTTACAGGTATCAGATTGATTTAGAAGTGAGTCTCAATCGTTTAAACATGTGCCACTTGACAGGATAATGAAAAGTTTGTAGATTTGTTGCTAATGTTGTTGACCGAGTCATTGTGTTGCTCATATAACATGAGCCTGTGGGGTAATGCTTAATTCCGTCACATGAAAAGGTAAGGCTGATCATGAATCTACCCGTTATTGAGACGCCAGTTTTTCCTCGGTGGGTTTGGATAGAAGAAATTACCTATTCCCATATTCCCATAGCCACGGTCGTCACGGCCTATATGTTGTTAGCACCCTTGTTTGAGTACATCGGCTATCGCAAACACGATCCCAGGTGGGAACGTTTGAGCAAAAGCTTCATCTGGTTTTCAATGATCCTTTTCTCACCTGGTGCAGCTCTCGGCACAGGGATTGCGATGTTTATCATAGGCACATACCCCGAGTTCTGGGCTCGCTGGGCGAATCTCTTTTTCTGGCCGCTGATTGCCCAATTCATGTTCTTCCTCATCGAAGTTTTTTTCCTGTTCTTTTTATACTACCTCACATGGGACCGTTGGGCGAATAAAAAACGGCTGCATATCTCAATGGGCGTATGTGCGGCTGTGTCCGGATACATGGTTCAGATTGTGTGGGATTCGCTCGGTTCTTACATGTTGACTCCGGGCGGTGTACCACTGCCTCAGGTGGATCAGCCTGTTGCGTGGTCGCTCAGTGCCATGCTCAATCCCAGCTTTCCCTACCTGCTCATCCATCGCACCTTCGGCAATTTCAGCTATGTCTTGATGCTGACCGGTGGTGTGCTGGCCCTGCGGTATATGAGCCAGAAACGCAAGAATCCATTTAGCGAGAATACATCTTATTTTGGCTGGGCTTCGAGCACGTGTTTCGGAATCGGCTTTT
The DNA here is from genome assembly GCA_032250555.1 of Sedimentisphaerales bacterium. GTDB lineage: Bacteria > Planctomycetota > Phycisphaerae > Sedimentisphaerales > Anaerobacaceae > NIOZ-UU13. The sequence goes on along the minus strand of JAVVFI010000013.1, from coordinate 24,266 downwards.
TCTGCTTTTTCCCCATGCCAATCATCGGCTGGTTTTACGCCCGTGTAATTCAAAGGGAAGCGCCGGCGGCGTTCATGGCAATGATGGGCGGCCATTCATCCGTTCACATAATCACCAAGATGGCGATGATCGCGATCTTCCTGGTCATCGGTGGTATTTTTGTTCTTAAACGATGGATACCAAAATCAGTTGCATGGGCGGCAACTGCCGGCCTCCTGATAGTTCTTCTGATTATTTATATGCATCCGCCGTTGATGTGGCTGGGTCAAAGTGCTCTGCTTTGGCGATTAGTCACTACTGCGGTAATACTGGGATTTATCTGGTGGATATGGGCACGTCGCGGCAAAGGTGATCCGGAACATGCAGGGTGGCAGTGGGCTATGTTCGTAGCCGGGCTGGCAGCGTTTTTCGCCTTCGCAATGGGAGGTTTCATACGTGAACATATTAAAAGTCCCGAAACTGTTTATGGAGAAATCATTAAACCCGAGTGGACGGACCTCGAAGCCGACCGCTATCTGGTTTATGATAAGTGGCTCCACCCACGCGATGAAGTGCCCGCCGATCTTGACCGTAACCGCCCCGATGACTGGCGCAGCCACGTAGAACAGGCAAGACAAAACGGACTTACCCTAACGGATAAGGAAGCGGAAAGGATTATACTCTATTTGGAGGAGCACCATCGATGAATTTCCTGGCTGCAACCAATCCGTTTATCCGTTTTCCAGGCGGATCTAAATTTTCCATCGGGTTTCTGGGCATCTTCCACACATCAGTAGGGTCATTAGCAATCGGATTCGCTTTTTTGGTCACGGTGCTGCAGATAGTCGCATACGTGCGCAAGGACAATCGTTTCGATATGTTGGCCAAACGCGTCCAACTATGGCATGTATGTATCTACAATATCGGCACGATTAACGCCATCGGCCTGGTTTTTGCGTTGAGCGGCTTGTTCCCACAGTTCTGGTCTCAGATCTTTGTACAATTTTTCTGGACGATGATTTTAGAAGAGATGCTGTTTTTCATGCTGGCGACAACTCTGACGCTGCATTATTTCTTCTGGGACACTATGTGGGGACACAAGAAGCTCCACATTTTTATGGGCGCACTGCTAACCCCAATGTTCTTCCTGCAATTCTTTATAATCAATGGCATGAGTTCGTATATGCTCACGCCTGGATTTGCCGAAGGACAGGTCAGTCAATGGTCGGGCACGGCCGGCATTCTGGGTTGGGACAAATTAGCTTTCTATAATCCGACTTTTTTGATGCTGACTTTGCACCGCACAGCAGCGAATTTTGCATATGCGGGATTCGTCGTAGCGGGCGTCTGCGGTATTTGGCTGTACCGTTCACAACAGAGCAAGATGCAGGCCCGTTATGAAAGCGGGGGACGGCTTGCTTTCAAAGTGGCGTTTACCAGCTTTTTGTTATTGCCGTTCATCGGTTTCTTCTATGCCTGGGTGCTAAAGTATCACGGCAGGGAAGCATACGACAATCTCATGATCGGCAGGGGCGATATAGTGGCCGGCGGGATCGATTGGTGGTGGGTCAAACAACTAATTGTAGCATCTATGATTGGGCTCGGTCTGGTTTTTAGCCGCAGGGCTTCAAAATCGAAAAGCGAATTTACGATTCCCATGCCGGCGGTTTATGCCGTGGCTCTGATTTACTTAATGTTTTACCTGGGCATGGCAATCCAGATGACATGGCTTTTTTTCTGGGGCTCGCTGGCAGCGGCTGTACTGGCTGGATTATGGGGAACACACCTTCTGAATCGTCATAGCGGTTCGGGCCGGGCGATTTTTGTCCTCATGGGCATATTATCGTTTCTTACCGTGTGCCTGGGAGGATATGTTCGTGAAGCATCCCGCCCTCGATTTGTCAGCCCCTCAGGCGAACGGATCGCAGGTTTTAATCGCATTGCATCCTACGATAAACTATATCATCCCGATGAACGAGCAGAGAATATCAGAATTAATATGGTCAGAGGCAAACCTCCGTATGCAGACGATCTGCCAGGACGCCCGGAGCGGCCCGAACTCAAACCCGAAACAGCGGCGGACCTGGTTTCCTATAAGTGCATCTCGTGCCACACCCTTGAGCGAGTCCACCTACACAGACGTTCGGACTGGGACCGTGTTGTAGGACGTATGCGCGCCTATGGGATGCGTCTTACGGACGAAGAGATGCAGAAAATAGTAAACTATTTGTCCGACAATAACACAAAGGAAGACTCCTCGGAATTCCGGGGGAATCCCTCTCCATAATCCTGAAGGATAAGAACATGAGCGAACAAATCGAAAAAGTGACGATAGACGATGGTGACACCCAAACACCTGATGCTCATGAGGAGGAAATAGATTTATATCCGCTGCGCGAACCATCCGAAGATCCCCGCTGGGCGGTTCGAACCGTATGGGTTTGGGTGAGCATTGCGGTATTTCTGCTGTTGTTTATTATCGTGCTGCTAATCCTTGGGCTTTGGTACGACTAACAGGATGGGCTTTAAGCCGGGAGGTAATATATACGCATGTCACCGGGACGCATTTTTTTGATTATTCTCAAAGTGTTCTTGCTGCTCGTAGTAACCATGATGATCAGATTCCAAATACCCGAGTTGCGCTATGACTTCGGTACAAAAGAACCGATACACATAGAATCTGTGGACGAATTGTCTATGGAACGTTTCCCTCGATCTACGTTCGTAAAAATCCAGGGAAAGGCCAACTTTACAAAGGCAGCAACCTTTGCAAAACATGGTGTTCGTTATACGTATTTCCTCCTGGACGAATATGGAGCCAAACTTGTAGTGCGCACACCCGAGGCAGTGAATGAAGAATGGGGAGGTATTGATTTTCACATAGGCCGACTGCGCCCATATCACCGTATGCCCTTTTCAAGAAGCGTACGAGCAGGATTTCGTAAACTTTTCGACGTGGGCATCCCGGAGGATGCATTCTTTCTTGCTCGCGACGATGTGCCGCGTTTCAGCGGCTGGTCCGTAGCGGCTGTGTGTTTTGCCGGGATTCTGTTTTGTGTGCTGACCTATTTTTTCTTTATTCACGGTCGCCCCGTCGCTGCCCGTCGCTGCCCGAAGTAAAAAGTAATAGAAATCTGCCTCATCACTCAGTATATGCTTCGGCCACCCATCATACATAACCAGAATCCACCGGCAATCAGCCACGTAATGATGACTGCTGCGCTTATCAGAATACCCAACAGCCGGGCATAGATCCGGAAGTTCGGATAGAAACGGATGAAAGCAATCTTCAACAGAAGCGTGACAAACACAGTAACGCCCAGTAAGGCGTGAAAAAAACGAGGCCCGTCGAACTGCCAGCCGTCTGTGTAACGGCTCAATCGGGTCAGTAGGTCTGCGCCTACGATCATAGGCCAGAGCCAATACACGAGAAATATGTATCCGCCCACACGGTGCAGCGTCAGAATCAGCTTGGGGTGCGCTTTACTGCCCTTGCGACCGTAAACATACATGGCCGTTATGAACTCGAACAGGGCGAGCACCACCAAACCCAAAGTTACATAGGTCTTGGTTAATAAGCTAACATCATCCATATTGCTTAAGTTTATCCTATTTATGTTTTAAAGATTTCCTATTATCAACTCCGACGTCCGAGACGTCAAGTTTTTCCTGTTTTTCGCATACCTCCTGAAAGCCATCTCAGAATTGCCATAATTGTGACTGTCGCAATCATGAGTAATGCGAAAACAAACTCCACTCGAGGTACAGAAGCCGGCCCGCTTGATAGTCTGATAAGGGCCGTTAGCAAATGCGAGATAGGATTCCATACTGTGATAGCTGCCAACCACGTCAGTTTTTCGGGAAGTGGGGTGACTCCGGAGATAAAAGCAAGCATTGCACACACCAGCGCACCGAACAGGTGAACCTCACCGTTGCTTCGTGCGAGCCGCCCGGTACCCATACCGATCAGAGTCAGCAACAACAGAGAGGCAAACAGAATCCCAAGAAGACCAATCAAAGAGACAAGCGTCACTTCTTGCCCATTGACGATTAAGAAACCAGCCATCACCACCATAACAGGTGCAAGCCTGGCCAGTACTGAGGCAAGAACCAGGTCAAGCCAAAGCACTCCTCGTGACATCGGTAGCAGCGTCAGACGTGCATACCGTAAATCGGCACGCAGACGAGCATGCCCAACTGCCGCGCTGAAGAAGCCTGTGAAGAGGACCACCATCACGATACCAGTTGCCTGCGCACGTGCCGGCATACCTACAAAGATGAAAGGCAGCGCCAGCAGAGCACTGACCCCGATACGCAGGGCTATGCGCCGTCTATCCCCAAAATCTGACGCCAATTGAAGGCGAAAAACATTTCCATGCATCATGAGTCGGCCTCCTGTTGCCCCGACTGCCGCATTAAAGCTTCTTGCAGCGTCATCGAGTGAATCTCCATCGAGCGAATACGACCGCCGGATGTAGTTATCCACTGGAGAAGCTTTACCGGCAGTTCCGGATTGCCGTCGATGTCCGCACTAATTTTTTTATCCTCGCAGAGAAATGATTCAATTCCACTGAAAGTTGGCTTGGCGATACAACTGGACTGCTCAAGCATGATCTCCACTCGGTTGCGTGCTCCCACTGATGCCATCAGTTCCGGGACGGTGCCTCCTGCTTGAACCCGGCCTTCGGAAAGAAGGATTACATCTGTAGCAGCCCGAGCAAGCCAGTCAGCATCATTGTCAGTAATCCATGTAGTTTTGCCATTTTCGCAGCGCTGATGTATCAACTGTACCAATCGATCCAGAAACATCACATCAACACCTGCAGACGGTTCATCAAGGATAAGTAAATCAGGGTCATGAGCCAGCGCCTCAATGATGCTCAGTTTTCGGCGCATGCCGAATGAATAAAAGGCCACCGGTTCATTTGCCTGGTCTGCAAGTTCCGCCTCCTGAAGCAGTTCGTTCACGCGATGGTTCAGGCCTGGGCCGCTTAGACCAAACTGCCTGGCAAAAAACCATAAGTTCTGTCGTCCGGAAAGTGTCTCCCAGTGGGCAGGCGTATCAAGGGCAACACCGCAACAGCGGCGCAGGTGAAGCGGCCTTGGAAAGGCCGGTTCACCCAGCACAGACAGACGTCCGTCCTTAGCCCTGTCAAGACCGGCTACGAGGCGGGTTAATGTTGTCTTGCCCGAACCATTGGGCCCGAGCACACCGAGGCATTGGCCGGCTTTGACCGATACGGAAACGCCATTTAAACCGCGGCCGGTGCGATGAAGTCGAACGATATCCTTTGCGATGATTGAATCCATAGCTGACTACTCGAACTGAAAACGCGTTGCGCGAGTCACATGTACAACTCCGTCCGGCTTGGTATCAATAATATCGTAGATGATTATACTATCGCCAACTTGACAGGTCCGATCTATGAGTTTGCTCTTGGCAATATGACGATGGAATGGCGGCGCTAGAGGCTTGCGATTGCGTAAGGTGATCGATTCGGCTTCGGAAACCGGATTCATGCGTCACCTCCTCGTGCGCCCATGCCAAATTGAGCGGCCACACTGTCAAAGTCGTTAACCGAAACACGCTGCTTGCCCAATTCTCGCGCTGCGTTCTCGACCGCACGTTTCGCCATGCTGCGTACGAAGGAAGGCACGCGCTGCAAGCGGCCCTCAGCCTCAGAATCCCATGCCAGAGGCGACTTAGACGTGATGGTTTCTTCCACCCTGATCATAGGTTTTGGACCGGACACTCTTTCGCCAACACCACCTACCAGCAGAACGTTCGCTGAGGTGGTCCGCAGCAGCCCTTCGGCATTGGAGCCCAGGTTGGAGCAGAGTTCGCGGTGATTCCCATGCCGGCATACCACAATCAGATCTGCTTCGGAGGCCTTTGCCTGACAATCCAGGGCATTATACGCCTTGCCGGTTACGAGAGATGTCTTGATGGTAACACCTTTGGCACTGAAGCGGTGTTCTGCTTCATGCAGGAATTCCATATACAGTTTTCCCAGGCCGTCATTAATAATATCATCGTGCAGCTTTTCCTGGCTGGCTAAGCCGACCTCCTTCTGACGCTCAGGTGACAGTGATTGTCCCATGACACCAAATACACGGGTATGAAAATCGGGATCGTATGCGGCAACAAAATGAACTGGTCTTCCCATGACACGCCCGAGAGCGACTGCTTTGGAGACAGCCTTCAAGGCTTCGTCGCTGCCATCGATACCAGTTAGGATCGGACCCTTATGCGGCGCACAACGAGTGACGAGCACATCACATGACGCGTTGTGCAGAATACGTAAAGTCGTACCGCCCAACATACTGTCACCGATTGCTCCCAGGCCATCGGCGCCGAGCGCGATCAAATCACATCTATGTGTTTTGGCGATATGGAGAATGCCGGTATAGCTGCGGCCTTCAATGGCCACAGATTCGACGGCAATACCTGCTTTTCGAGATGAGGCCACGAAATCTTCGACGTACCCTGTGGACAAAGCCCGAAATCCTTCCTGCATGAGCCTTTCGTGGGCTGTCCGCAGGTCTGTCAGAGTTTCTTTCTCGTGATACTTCGGGGGCAGACCAGGTTCCATCTCAGAAAAGCGGCGTCGATGGATCTCGGCGCCATACACATGGCAGGCGATTATTCTGCTGCCTGTGGCCATCGCCACGGTGATGGCTGCCTGCCCTGCACATCGTGACGACTCGGAGCCATCCAGTGCGACAAGAATCTGTTCGTACATATTAAGATTCCTTACTCTACAAATCGAATACCCGCTACAACAATAACGCAGGCATTGACACCAATAGAAAAGCATATGCACCTTTTGAATGCAAGTTAAAACTGATGTTAGTTGATGGATTTGTGTAAAATTAGACTTGCAAGAACCTGCGGGATGCGATTAGAGTATATAAAAGCATAGCTTGCTGGCGGCTGACAGAGATAATCTCTCTGTTACAAAGCCAAATTTTGAAGGCGCTGTAGTGCAGTGAGCAAATGAGTAAAAACTGATATCAAATATGTAATAATTGGCTCCGAGTTTTGCCTTAAGGGGAGATGCTATGATCTTTAGAAGCGAGCAGGATACTATGGGTGAAATGAATGTGCCCGAAAATGCCTACTATGGAGCCCAGACCGCACGATCACTACAGAATTTCGATATCGGAACAGAAAAGATACCCCATGAAGTAATAAGGGCATTTGGAATACTTAAGAAAGCAGCTGCCCAGGTCAACTGTGAACTAGGTCTGCTGTCCGAAGACAAGATGCATCTGATTGCCTGCGTTGCGGACGAAGTTATCGAGGGCAAACTTAACGATCACTTTCCCCTTAGTGTATGGCAGACCGGCAGCGGTACGCATACGAACATGAATCTCAATGAGGTGATTGCCAATAGGGCCATAGAACTGGCCGGTGGTCTCCTCGGCAGTAAGACGCCCGTGCATCCCAATGACGATGTTAACATGTCGCAATCGTCCAACGATACCTTCCCCACCGCCATGCATATTGCCGTGGCCACCGAGATTACACAAAAGCTGCTCCCATCCGTAGAGGCTCTGACAGTTATCCTGCAAAATAAAACCAGCGAATTCAAAAACATTGTTAAGATTGGTCGTACGCATTTGATGGATGCGGTCCCCCTAACGCTGGGTCAGGAATTCTCTGGTTATGCAACACAAATCGAACGTGGCTGCCAACACATTGCGCAGTGCCTGCCCCGTCTCTATGAACTGGTTCTTGGGGGAACAGCAGTTGGAACCGGGTTGAACTCGCATCCGGAATTTGCAGTGCGTGCTGCTCAAAAAATAGCCCAACTGACGGGCTTGCCCTTCGTATCGGCTGGCAACAAATTTGAGGCACTTGCAGCCCACGACACCATGGTAGAAACCAGTGGAGCCCTCAAGACGCTTGCCGTGTCTTTAACAAAAATTGCCAACGACATCCGTTGGTTATCCTCCGGCCCGCGCTGTGGTATAGGTGAACTCTGTTTACCAGCCAACGAGCCCGGCAGTTCTATCATGCCCGGTAAGGTAAACCCGACTCAGTGCGAGGCGCTGACCATGATAGCTGCGCAGGTCATGGGTAATGACACAACAATAGCTTTTGCCGGTGCGTCAGGCAACTTTGAGCTGAATGTATATAAACCGGTAATCATCTATAATCTGCTGCAGTCTGTGCGGCTTCTGAGTGACGGGTGCAGAAGTTTCGGCGATAATTGTGTCGCCGGGATTACAGCTAACGAATCAGTCATCGCCGGATACGTGCAAAATTCTCTAATGCTTGTCACAGCACTAAATCCCCATATCGGATACGACAAAGCCGCCAATATTGCCAAACGGGCACATGAACAAGGCACGACGCTGAAAGAGGCCGCCATTTCTCTGGGCTTTTTGACCGCCGAGGAGTTTGACCATGCTGTTGTACCGGAGAAGATGATTGGTCCGCAAAAAGAAGAGGGCTAAGTATTAATTAGTACAGGGTGGCTCTGGGCGACATTTATGTCAAGCAGAGGTAAAAAATGGAGAAGGAATTGAAGTCATGAAAGATACAATCGCCGAACAAATCCTGAGCGAACACTTAGTAGAAGGAGAACTCAAAGAAGGGGCTGAAATCGGCTTGGCGATTGATCAGATATTGACCCAGGATGCAACCGGAACCGTGGTGTACCTGGAATTTGAATCAATGGGAATCCCCATGGTCAAGTCGAAAGTTGCGGTCAGCTACGTTGATCACAATATCATTCAAACGGACTCACGCAATGCGGATGATCATCGGTTCATCCTGTAACGGCAGTTACCGTGATTTCATTATTGCACCTAGAATAACGGAAGGTAAAATCAGAAATTCGTACGTCAGTTTCGAAATCAATACAGGAAGCAGACAAACACTCGACATTGTCCGCGCAGCCGTCGGTGCGGGCAGTTACGGCGTAAGATTGCAGATGGAGTACTTACAAAAAACCCTCGCAAAAGCCATGCTCATGACCGGCTGTAAATCACTATCAGAAATATCCTCCGATATTGTGCTCAGGGGCCAGACTGAAGATTCGAAAGTATTGGAAGACTGAAGTTTTGCTAACCTCTAAATTCGGACACTAATGATGCGATCGACGTCTTTGCATCTCCGAACAGCATCCGCGTGTTTTCTTTGAAGAACAGCGGGTTGTCAACACCGGCAAATCCCGGATTCATCGACCGTTTCAGTACGATACAGGTCCGGGCATGATCCACATCGATAATCGGCATGCCCCAGAGAGGGCTGCTCTTGTCCTCTCTGGCCGCCGGATTGACAACATCATTTGCCCCGATGACAACAGCAACATCCACAATCCCCATTGTCGGATTCACATCCTGTGGCTCGATAAGCAGTTCGTATGGGACATTAGCTTCAGCCAACAACACATTCATGTGTCCCGGCATCCGTCCCGCGACCGGATGTATACAGTATTTCACTTCTGCCCCGTTCTCTACCAGTATTTCTCCGAGTTCCCTAACCACATGCTGAGCCTGAGCTGCGGCCATACCATAACCCGGCACAAAGACCACATTGTGTGCTGCTTCAAGAATCAGATAGGCATCATCAACACTCAATGGTTTTACTTCGCCCTGATAGGCATCGCTCCCGGTAGACGCGGCTGAACCGAAGCCGCTGAACAAAACATTTGCAAGCGAACGATTCATAGACTTACACATAATATTAGTCAGGATGATACCGGAAGCACCAACTAGTGAGCCGGCTACAATCAGAACGTTGTTATTAATGACAAATCCGGCAGCGCATGCGGCCAGGCCGGAATAACTATTCAGCAAACAAATGATAACCGGCATGTCGGCGCCACCGATGCCGATGGTGACGAGAACACCTATTATCAATGTTAGCATAATAACACTGGTCAACAGAATATATATGTTTCTAAGTCCGGTTGTATCAAGTTGATCAAGCTTTTGCATGCAGAATAAGATTCCCAAAACCACAACAATAATCATTATGATCGCATTGATGATATTTCGTCCCTTATACAACACTGGCTTTCCGGTTATTGTTCCGGAAAGTTTACCGTATGCTACCAGACTGCCTGAAAACGTGACGCCGCCGGTTAGAATCGTCAGAAATATTGCGACTGTCGTGAAAAGGTTAATCGCATCATTAGCAACCCATTTCCCATGAAATTCCGACCAGCCGACTAATAAACTGGCCAGACCGCCAAAGCCGTTGAACAAACTGACCATTTGTGGCATGGAAGTCATCTTTACCAATTGTGCCGCAAATACTCCAATAGCCAAACCGATGACAACTCCGGAAATAATCCATATCCATTTGATCTCTGTCATCGCTGACACCGCAGTTAAAATGGCTATAAGCATGCCGATGGAAGAGACCATGTTCCCTTTCCGGGCGGTGGTCGGTGAACTCAGCATCTTCAGACCGAATACGAAGAAAATCGATGCTGCGATATAGCAAAGGCCTCTGATGAGTTCAGGATTCACTACCTGTCCCCCTTCCTGTCTTTACCCTTAAACATCTTCAGCATGCGGTCGGTGACAAAGTATCCACCCACCACATTAATCATAGCGAACGTCACGGCCATGGTACTGAGGATTGTTACAACCGTTCCACTGTCATGGCGACCCGCGGCGATTAGCGCACCGACGATGCTTATTCCTGAGATGGCGTTCGAACCCGACATCAAAGGTGTATGCAGTTGTGAAGGAACTTTTCTGATCAGTTCAGTGCCCAGGAGCATTGCCAGCATGAATACGAAAAACAACAATGGCATCGTCGCAGGACTTAAATCCATAACGGCCTCCTTTATCCAATGGCTTTTTTAATAACCGGGTTAACAACCTCGCCTTCGTGAGTAATGAGGCAGCCCTGAATGATCTCGTCATCTCGGTTGAGTGTAAATTTTTTGGTCTCTTTGTCCCAGAAGTGTTCCATGAAATTGTACAGGTTGCTCGAAAACATCTGGCTGGCCGGCACCGGAACCATACGTTGCAGTTCAGGCCTTCCGATGATCGTCACACCTTTGCGTTCGATCTCTTTGCCGGGTTCGGAAGATTCTACGTTACCACCGGTCTCCACTGCAAGGTCAACCACTAAGCTGCCGGGCTTCATACCATCCAGCATTTCATTGGTAACAATCAGCGGTGCTTTTTTTCCGAATACCTTGGCTGTTGTGATAACAACATCCGACTGGGCGCATTGCTTTGCCATAGCTTCCCGCTGTTGCCTGATTTGTTCATCGCTAAGCTGCCCGGCGTAACCGTCTTTCGTTTTTTCTGTTTCTCCGAGATCCACTCTCAGTGGCTTGGCGCCCAATGACAGAATCTGCTCCTGCGCTTCCGGGCGCACGTCAAAGGCATCGACCCGCGCGCCCAACCGCCTGGCTGTGGCAATTGCCTGCAAGCCGGCCACACCTGCGCCGATAACAAACACTCGAGCCGGTTGAATAGTACCGGCAGCCGTCATCATCATAGGAAAGATTTTTTGCTGGCGTTCGGCACTTAAGACAACGGCAACATAACCTGCCAAATTGGCCTGCGAACTCAAAACGTCCATTTTCTGCGCAATAGTCGTCCGCGGTATCATCTCCAGACTTATTGCACTTACCTTCCTGGCGGCGATTTCCTTAACCAGGTTGAGATTGTTGAAGGGGTCCAGACAGCTTATATGGATACACCCTTCTTTGAGATGCTGGATATCTTCACCGGCCGGTACACTCATGCGTAACACCACATCGGCGCTGGACATAGACGCTCGGCGGTCACTGGAAATCTTTGCCCCGGCCTCCTTATACGTATCGTCAGAAATATTGATGGGTTCACCAATCCCGGCTTCAACCTCCACCTCTGCTCCGAGTTTAACTAATTTGCCGCCATCCGTTGGAAGCAATGGGACTCGAGTTTCTGCCGCTTCACTTTCTTTGGGAATGAATAGTTTCATCCGGATTCCTCGTCTTAGGCTTCAGGAGAAATTACATATGATCCCCTGCAATAACAGCGACGCTGCTTACAAATCAAAATATACGTTCTAAACTGACAGAATAAAATGGATTTCGTCTTATGTCAAACCAAATCGGGTGTTATAGAAGCGGTTTCGAAACTACTTTCATCGAGTTCTCTACTCAAACAGTTCAAACTATAATCCGGGATAGTCACCCCAAATAATAAGTTTTTGACATTTTTCTAAGCTTTACCATTTTTTTCCTCATTCAAAAATCCCCGTTTTTTATTTTATATCCGTAAACGATTTTATATTTCCATACCGACTGCTCAGTCGGATAAATTTCACTATTACCACCTCAACATCACACCGGCACTCAAACGTCCTTTACCTGTTCGTGTATTCTCGGTTGACTTGAGGGGATAGCCGTAATAGACAGCACCGCTGAAATTGTCACCGAGTTCAATAAGTGCGCCTGCGCCTACAGAAAAGAAATCTTCATCTGCTCGTTCTGTTCCGACAGGGTGTCTTATCTTGGCTCTTCCATAGTCAACAAAAACCAAAGGAGCAAGTTTTCGCAGGAATGGTTTGCTTTGTTCACCCTCGTTTCCGTCAATGTAATTAGACTCCTCATATTTCACAAGATCAAACTCGTATTGTCCGGAAGCAAACATTCCACCGTCAGCAACAAGTTCATATTCATCGTAGCCTCTGATACTGTACATTCCGCCATAGAATGTACCCCTGCCAAGAAAGTCAATTGGACCGGAGGAAGAGCTTATATCAAATTCACTGTGACCTCCGTAAAGGTTAAGACGCAGCCGAGGTCCTAATAAAGGAAAATCGTAACTGCAGAATACTCCATAATTATCGTCAAAAGTAGAATCCCATGGCGCCTGATATATTACTGTTAACGTGTCGTCTATGCCTAAAAAGTTCGTATTGATGAAACCCATTCTTGGATCCCATTCCCTTGGCTTTGTGCCGGAGTTGTCCATCTGAATGAACCAATTCCAGGGATTTGCTTCGTAAATATTATATCCCAGAGAAATGGAATTTGGCTCGGCTCCCTTAGATACGATACCACTAACATACCTGTCAGGATTCAGGTTAAGCAAGTTAATAAAATCATCCATTTCTTTCTGATTTGTAACCTCTCCGATTTGTGTCGGTGACCAGGCTTTAACCGCAGAACTGCAAAGAAGCCCTTTTCAACTATCTCATTTTCAGAAGTATAATACGTAGTTGTAATTTTACTGACGGGCGCCTCAATAACTCTTAAAGGCAGAACTTCATCCTGTAATTCCCGCCCTTCTCTCATCGCATTTGCGGGAACATAAACATACATACCCGCATAATTCTTATCCTGATAAACCGAGAGAAGATACTGAGTAAAACCCTGTATAGTCCTTGTTGAAATCCGGCGAGTCTGTCCGGGCTCCAAAATGATATCATGTAGAATCCTGAAATCGTAAAGGTTGTCACTATCGGCTATTGTTAATGTCTCGGCCGAAGCGTTGTAAATCAAAGGCATATCAGCCAACAATTCATCAACTGTTAAAAGTGTGTTGCCGATGATACGGATTTCTTTTACACTGATTCGCTGTGTTGTATCTTCCGGTAAGTCAATTTCCGAGATATCTTCCTCCAGCTTTGCTTTAGCTTTTTCAAGAGCTTCCCTCTCAGCTCTTTGGGCATCCTCCCGGATTTGCTCCATCTTTGGATCGTAATCGGTTTTTCGCTGTGACGCTTCAGCCTCAAAACAAAAAACTGAACACAAAAGAAATACAAGAACAAAGCACATTATTGTTTTTGTGCTACTCATAATGAATCTCCTTAAATTGACAATTTTGAACTTTCCATACTCACAGAAAAGTTTGAAACAAGCCAAGCTAAAAAAGTATACCCTTAAAAAGTGAAAAAATATCGCCACCCATAGAGAGATTATATGGACAATGAGAAATAATTTCAAAGAACTAAACGACATTAATGATTACAAAATCCCTCTGTAGAAATTTCTATTATATAAGATATTTGAGGCCTCTGATGATTAAAGTGTAACATTTTTCGATTTCGAATATCGAAACTTATGGTCTCATAATAATTCGTAATCTTCATGAAACGAAACGTATCAGGCTCAACGGACAGTATCCGCTACTTATGGCTGTGAGCTATCGTTTTCGTTGTTTCAGGAAAACAATCAGTTGTGCTGGATGGTCGGTTTGTATGCCGTCGCCGTCCCATTCGATGGCATCCTCCCAACAGGTGGGGGCACTTTCATCCACGATAACGATCGCACCTGCCTGATGGCATTTCGCGGCAAAACTCTGTGAATAATAACGCCACACAGAAGCAATAACTGATGGTTGAAAACGCTCAATGACCTTTGGCAAGTTTTCTTCAGGCCCCGGATCGGGCATCAAAATACACTCGGGGCACAACTCCTCAATCCGCTCAAGTTCGTCGATATCGGCATACCACAAGATATCCCCTGCCATATCCCATTCCTTCACGAAACGAACCAGCTTATCGACTGGAGCATCCTTCAAATCCAGATAGATGCCCACTCTGCCTTTACAGAGATCGAGAATCTCTTCAAAAGCAGGAATCCTCTCGTTGCTCCAGCGAGGACTTATCCTGCTCCCAATATCCAATTGCTTTAGCTGCTCAAGGGTCATCTCTGAGACCAATCCATGCTCCCCATTTATAACGTAGGAATCAATTTCTTTGTTATGAATGCTCACGATATGACCGTCCCGCGTCGTCCGCAGATCAACCTCCACAAAATCCACTCCCATCGCTATGGCCGCTTCATAGGCGGCCAGCGTATTCTCAGGAATACCATTATGAGCACCTCGGTGCGCCACGACATAGGCATCCCCATGCTTGGGTGGTAACAGGACCTTGATGCTTTCTCGCTTCACGTCGGCGCAATTAATAGACGTAATACTCATGAGAAATATAATGAAATATGACACTATCCGTAATCTGATTATACTCATCAGCTCATCCTATAAGGCATCATAAGTCTCACAGTAAATCTCTTTGATTTGGTCAATAGTCGGTATTACTGGATTATTACCTGTACTGCCCGCTGACGCTGCGTCTTTTGCCATCTTTTCAATGTGCCCCTCGTAGTTGATCTTTTCGACACCAAAAGATTTTGGCGAAGAAATCTCAAGCTCGCGATTGAGTTGTAGCAGTCCATCAATCAGCGTTTTACAGCATTCTTCATCAGTCATAGAACTATTGGCAAGATCCATACATCGAGCGATCTTCGCATATCGAGAAATAGCCCCGGCAATAGAGAACTTCGTAACAGCCGGCAGCAGCATCGCATTACTAAGGCCATGCGGAACGTGAAAGCAGGCGCCGAGCGGCTCACTCATACTATGCACCAGGCCGACTGAGGAATTAGAGAAAGCAATTCCTGCCTGAAATGATCCCATCAGCATATTCTGCCGGGCATCTTCATCAGAGCCATCAAGCCAGGCCTGCTTTATCGAATTCCGGATAAGTTTCACTGCACTCAAAGCGAGAAGATCGGTGAAATCATTGGCTTGTTTTGAAACATAGGCTTCTATCGCATGAGTCAATGCATCGATACCTGAAGCTGCCGTCATAGATTTCGGCATGCTTGTAGTCAACTTGTAATCAAGGATAGCGACGTCTGGAACATACGCCTTACTCCTGCCGGACATCTTAAGGTTACTCTGTGAGTCCCCGATAACTACCACTCTGGTTGCCTCAGAGCCGGTACCCGAAGTCGTCGGCAGTGCAATCAATCCTGTGCCCGGCTTAGGAACTGTGTCCGTCCCCATGAACTGCTGAACAGTCCCATCATTCTCCGCTAAAACAGATATGGTCTTTGCTGTATCAATTACGCTGCCGCCGCCAAGAGCGACTATACCGTTACATTTATCAGCCTTAAACTGCTTCAATCCTCGAGTAACCATTTCAGTATCTGGTTCACCGGTCACACCGGAATAGACAGAGACTTCCAGACCGGCCTTGCTAAGCAATTCGGCAATTTCGCTCGTACGTCCGGCATTCTCATGAAATGGATCAGACACCACCAGGGCACGCGACCAACCAAGGTTCATGGCCTCTTGGCCAACGCTGGCACGAGTATCGGCTCCAATGATTACTCGAGGTGGAATTTCCAATTGATAGTTCAATTGATTATCCTTTCAGCAAAATATAACTATAGCTTTGTCTTAACTTAAAAGAAAACAGAACAGCAACTGCTTCGTGCCAATTTTATTCTAAAAGAGCCGCCTATATCTATGACGGCTCTTTCACTAAACGTTTCCTTAAAGTTGAACTCAGCCTCAAAGAACACGGCGTCTCCATTGTCTTTGTAGCAAGAATTCCCTATACAAGCCGCAGCCTTTGAAGGTTCTTTAGACACCTCTCAACTGACTCAAGCGGCGGATAGGCATCGCTTTCATATTCGACAATAAACCATTCGGTCGAACCCACCGCTTTGCACAGGGCGAAGAAAGCCTTCCAGTTTACATCGCCATCACCAACAAGTGCTTTGGGATTGGCCTTGCTATGCTCTTTGACGTGCACGGTAATCGCCCGCTCCGGATATTTATAGAGATATGGAAGCGGGTCCACACCGCCTCCAATCGCATTGCCAACGTCAAGCTGCATGATGATTTCCTTCTTAGTGTTGCCGTAGAAGGTGTCCCATGGAAGCTCGCCGGCCATTGCCTTGAATTCGGCACTATGATTGTGATAACCGATCAGCATCTCATGCGGCTTGACTTTCTCGGCCAGTTCGTTGAACAACTTTGCGGTATCCAGCCAGGCCTGATGAGAATTGTTGTATTTCCCGGGTAATCCGGGAACGACAAGGTACTTGTTTCCTATTGTTTTATTGAACTCTATGGTACGAGCAAGATTATCTCCAAGAAGCGTGTCAAGACCGGTATGTGTGCCGCAACACTTAAGCCCGTTGTCGTCGAGCATCTTGCGAAGCTCTTTCGCACTACGGTCATAATATCCGGCAAACTCAACACCTTTATAGCCCATCTTAGCTACAGCGGCTATCACACCGGGCAGGTCACGCTCGCACTCTTTGCGCACCGAATAGAGCTGAAGCCCGATTGGAGTGCGACTCCTTCTGTTTGTCCTTCCTTGTCTCCTCTGATTCCCTGCTGCCGCATCCCTACCTGATGCTAATGCAGCCGCCGCTGCCATACTTCCGGCAAGCAATCCACGCCTCGAAACCAGGCTTTTATCGTTTGATAACATTTAAACCTCCTTCTGCTCACTTATTTGTAAAAAAACGTTTTTTTATGTTAATACCTCCTCAGTCACATTCTGAGGGAAACTGTCAGCAAATTATAATGAATTTGGACACTGTAGTCCAACACATCCTGATATATCACCGGCCATATTCAACCCAAAACTATCTTAAATGGCGTCCAAACAATGAAACATCATGGTAATATCGCAACCGGTTAATAAATGTTTAATGCATAATAACTCAGCTTCTGGAGCAGGGTGTTTGTAAATAACAAACCATAATATGTCGAATGGCCCATCAAATATGTCTATTTTTTTTGACCTGATATTTTGAAAATTTCCCCTATTAGCTGGATAAAAAGCCGATTCTGTTGTATACTTCCGCCTCTGCTATGCTCAAGTAGCTTGGTTTATTGTACGATATAAAGAAGATTGTAATTAGTTTTTTAAGTTAATTATAGAGGAATTATGTAAGATTCTGGGGCTGTTTTACGTCCTATATCAAAAGCAGTTCTGCCGCTAAATTGCCAATTTTGCCGAACATAAGGCCCTTTTAGCGCATCTTATTGAAAATGGGTGATTTCTTATATTTTAGGTTATTATTAATAGTATGGGTAAAGATATACTCGACTTCGGTGGTTATAGCATCATAAAGCGGATCGGCACGGGTGCGCGCAGTACAATCTATTTGGCAACTGACGATGAAGACGGCACAAGGGTTGCTCTCAAACGAGTCACATTCGAAAAACCCGAGGATTCAAGGATCTTCGAGCAGGTCGATACTGAATATAAAGTAGCACACAAAATAGACCATCCCTATGTCCGCAAATGTTTCGAACTAAGAAAAATGCGCAGTATGTTCAAGGTCAAAGAAATGCTGCTCTCTATGGAATACTTTGAGGGCAAGAACCTCGAAGATTGTTCCACCTTAAGCTTGGGAGATGTGCTGCTCGTATTCAGGATGGTAGCAAGCGGCCTTAATGCTATGCATCAGCATGGCTACGTTCACTGCGACATAAAACCCAACAATATTCTGATAAACAAGGCCGGATCTATCAAAATCATAGATCTCGGTCAGAGTTGTAAAATCGGAACTGTTAAGCAGAGAATCCAGGGCACTCCGGATTATATTGCGCCCGAGCAGGTGAAGCGCAAACCACTCGGCCCAAAAACCGACATCTTTAACCTTGGAGCAACGATGTACTGGGCGCTCACTGGAAAGCACGCCCCGACAATGATACCTAAAAAGAACAAATTCGGTTTACCAATCATCGAGCCGCGAAGAGCTCCAAACGAAATAAAAAAGCAGTTACCTGTGGGAATCTCAAAACTTGTAATGGATTGCATCGAAGACGACATAGCTCAGCGTCCACGTAATATGATGACGATTATGTCAAGGCTGGACCTGATGGTACACAGCATATTCGGCGGCAAGATAAAAAATAACAAAAACTCCTCAAATAATAATGCCCCAAACAATAATTGACTTACTGAACAAAGGTATTGAAATCCTCAATGCAGATAAATTTCGACGCGGCAATGTGGTTCATTTGCCCGCCGAAGGCAGCTTGATTGTCACTGGCGATATTCACGGACATCTTCGAAACTTTGAAAGAATAGTTGCTTTTGCCGATTTGTCAAACTATCCTGATAGACATATAATTCTCCAGGAGATTATACATGGAGGCCCTGAAGATTCACAGGGCGGCTGTTTATCATATAAATTATTATTTGAAGCCATTCGCTATAAATTAAAATTTCCCGACCAGGTCCATATGATTATGGGAAATCACGACACTGCTTTTATAAACAACAGCGAAGTGATGAAAGACGGTAAAGAAATGAACCGCGCTATGCGTCAGGCAATAGAGCGGCAGTTCAAGCTGGCCAGCGATGACGTCGCTTTGGCGATTAGACAATTTCTATTCTCTCAGCCTTTAGCTATCAGATGCAATAATAGAATATGGATATCGCACTCGCTGCCAAGTGATCGTGCCATTGATAAATTCGAACCAAAAATTCTGGAAAGACAGATAAAAATTAACGATGTGGTCAGGCCGGGTTCCGCTTACCTTTTAACATGGGGAAGAAAACACAGTCAGGCCGTACTTGATAAACTGGCGGGAATATTTGATATTGACTTCTTCATTCTCGGCCACCAGCCACAAGAACAGGGATGGAATCAAGCAGGTGACAATTTGATAATTATCGCCTCGAATCATAATCACGGTTGCCTGCTTTCAATTGACCTGGCAAAATCGTACACTATTGAGCTGCTAATTGACTCCGTAGTTCCGCTGGCTTCAATATCGTAAAGCTCAGCTCAATCATAAAGCATGCTGTAAGAGACAAGAATGGATTGGTACTACTATATAGCGATAGGAGCAATTCTCTCACAATTACTCTTCTTACTCCAGACATATAATAACTATCGCTATGCACAGGCAAAATATCAAAAAAAGCGTTTATGGCAGGCGCTGAGAGCTGTATTGATTGTACCTTGCAAAGGTCTTGACGCAGATTTTCAAAACAATATAAAATCATTTTTCGATCAGGATTATAAAAATTATCTGCTCTGGTTTGTCGTTGGCGATGAGTCTGACCCCGCTTACAGCGAATTAAATAAACTGAAAAATCAACTCAGCCAAACCTCAAAAGCACTGGACGTACAGATATTCATTGCAGGAAAGAGCCAATCATGCAGTCAAAAAATACACAATTTGTTGTACTGCTATGAAAGGATAAGTGATGATGTTGAGGTTCTTGCCTTTGCCGATTCCGATGCCTGTGTCCGCAGTGATTGGCTGAGTCATCTGGTTTACCCTCTGAGGCAGTCCAAGAACGGGGTAGCTACCGGCTACCGCTGGTTTATACCTACAAAGAACAATCTGGCTACTCTGGCCCTGTCTGCTGTGAACGCCAAAATAGTCCAGTTGCTCGGCAACACACATTTCAATCAAGCCTGGGGCGGATCAATGGCTATTTGCGTCGATGTATTTCGCCGCCTTGGTATTGATAAAATATGGGCAAAAGCACTAAGTGATGATTTATCACTAAGTACAACCGTCAAAAAAGCCGGAATGAAAGTAGCTTTCGTTCCCGCTTGTCTGGTCGCTACGCATGAATCTACTACATGGAGTAAACTCTTTGAGTTCAGCCGGAGACAATTTCTGATAACCCGCATATACGCCCCGAAAACATGGTGGTTCGGATTGTGCAGCAGTGTGTATTCGGTATTGGGAATATGGGGGGCGGCCGGTATGGCAATCTACGCCGCACATATTCAAAATCCGAATCTGGACCTTTTTGTTTCAGTGCCTATTGTATTTTTCGTAAATCAACTGGGCCGTGCGATACTTCGGCAAAGGACCGCTGAACGGTTGCTCGAAAAAGAGCGGCAGGCAATGAGGGCCGCCGCCCTTGCCGACATTCTTGCCTGCTGGCTGTGGTCGTTACTGCTGCTGTTTTATATTATTTCTTCGGCCTTTGGCAGGACTATCTGCTGGCGAGGGATACGCTACAGGCTTCTGGGCCCGACAGAGACGATCGTAGAAGGCAGCGTCTCCGAACGCAACGGACGAACTGCCGTTTAGTGTTGAATGCCGGAGATAAAGTAGCCAGGTCAGATAAGACACTTGCGTGTGCATCCGCCTTTTTTCAATTCCGATTTTTAGCTTTAAGCCGTCTGTCTGACTCGAATTCGTATTGGTTGCTTCGGACCATCTCAAGTACTTGGTGGATGCTTGGGCGGTCGCCCCAAAACGTACCGTAATAGGCAAACCGCACGATTCCTTCCTTGTCCACGATTACCACCGATGGGCGATTAATCCATTCGGAATGGACCACGAAGGCCATCGGCTGGACGCCATACTCGGCACCGACGGCTGCCGCGCGGTCAACCAGGTGCGGCCACCAGATGTTCTTCGTGTAAGCGTCCTTGAACGAGACTTTGCTGAACCAGTATTTCGGTTCGATCTCCTTGCCGACCATCACGCGCGCCGGAAACGTATCGTGGCATTCGAGCGTGAAGACTTGTACGCCCGCATCCTCGAATTGATTACGTAATTCGATCAGCTCGCGGAATTCGCCGTGGCACACCGGGCACCAGTCTGCGAAAATCCAGATGAGCACTACGGGTTTCTTCCCGCAGAAATCAGACAGCCGCCACACCCGGCCTTCTGTGTCGGGTAATTCAAAGTCAACGGCCGACTCGCCTACATGAACTTTGTTGAAACTCTTTTCGTCGAGGCTGCGATAGGCGGCGGCGAGTTCGGCAGTAGCACCGATTCCATGCTCAACCGCATATGCGGCAAGTTCCGCCTGATGCTGCACGTCGCGTGACTTGTCGCTGGTCTGCGCCTGACGCAGGTGCGCCAGCGATCCCTTATGCCCGATCTGACCCAATGCAATAGCGGCCTGTGAGCGAATAACCGAATCACTGTCCTCGCGCAGTGTGCTCTCCAGGGCGGAAACCGCATTTGTCGCGCAAGTAATCCCCAGTACCATCGCCGCCACCTGCCGCACGTGCACATCATCATCGGCCAATGCGTCCACCAGTTTTGCCGACGAGCTCTGCCCAAGTCGCACAAGATCGCGCACTGCCAGCGTGCGAATGAGCCAGTCGATATCCTTGAGATTAGCCACGCCATGCTTGTCCAAGTGGCGGTCGAAGGTGAATCCATTGCGAACGGGATGAAATTGGTGCTCGCGGACGCGCGAGAAAATCTGTTCGACGCGGTTCGTTGTGCCTGTTGCAGCGTCCTGCGCGGCCTTCAGCAAATCTTCGGGTGCCAGGCGCACTCTGTAATCCGGATTGGCATAGCTGAATTTGATGACGCCGTCGGTGCCCACGACGAACACCGAGGGCACCGGAAGCAGATGGTGTTTCTGGCCGGACGCCGCTTCGAGATCGATGCCGTATCCCTTGTATTTCGCAAACGTCGCATCATCGATGCGGAAGGTGATGCCGAAAGACCGAGCCGCTTTCATGGCATGGTCGGATAGGAGAGTGTACGTTAGCTTATGTTTGTCTATGCTTTCAGCGAGTTTTGCCGGGCGGTCAGGGCTGATTGCGAGAATCTGATAGCCGAGGTCCAGCAGTTTGGGCTCGATGGTCTGCAACTGTCCCAACTGCAGGTTACAGTAGGGGCACCAACCGCCGCGATAGAAGATCAGGATCGTGGGTCGGCTCTTTATTGCCTTGTTCAGGTCGAACGCCTTGCCGTCCACACTCGTAAGCGTCAGGGAAGGCACCGTCGTTCCGACCGACAGCGGGTGAACTTCTTGGGCCGACGCCGCAATGTCAGTTGCTTCGTTTTGGTTTGCATTAACTTCGTACTGGGGAAATAAAAGAAATGTCAAACAAAGTCCCGTTATCATTGTCTTCATGGTTTTGTCCTTTCTCAATTTAGAGCGAGCGTTGACTCAGAGCAGGAGCAGAGGAACCCCCCCCGTCTTTCTCTGCCCCGGTCATGTAGCAACCGCAAATTTATGGAGCCGCTCGCTCAGTTTACGCCCCAAAGCCCGCGCCAGTTCGATTCTGTCGGGCTGCTTTGAAAGGCCCGGTATAATCTCCGGGGTGATTTTTGTTCCGGGCCCGAAGAACATGTGTATCGCGCCGACTTTGCAGGTTTCCCCATGCCCACACGTAAAGCAACTCGCAGCCCCCTGCGCAGAGACTGCGCCAACGCAGTCAATCTGATTGTACTGAAAGAATTCCTTAATGTCCTCGACCGCCCGCTCGCCGGAGCTGCCTCCGACTCCGACGGCCACACCGAGCTTGCCGGCAACGGCCTTGCCCTCCTGGTGGCGGAATTGATACCATCGCTCCATGAAACAGTGTGTGAGGCTATTGAGGGTGTTGAAGTAGTTTGCCCCGCCGATCACATAGGCATCGGCCTCGACAATCTTCGGTCGCAAGGCAGCCAGGTCATCCTTCACTTTGCATACGTTGTCGCTAACGCATCCGAGGCAGGCAATGCAAGGGCCGATCTGTTTGCCCGATAGCGACACGAATTCAATCTCGCATCCCTGCACGCCCGACAGAACGGCTTGTAAGAGTTGGTCCGTTGTCGAGCTTCTGCGAGGGCTGCCGCTGATTGCGAGAACTTTCATTTGCGATCCTTTCGTTTAGCTGGTCTCGAGATTTGTTGGTCGTTTAGGTCTTGTTCCTGTTCCGCTGAACTGGCAGGCAGTGATGCAGCCGGGATAGTTTTCGGAGCCAGCAGCAAGCGAAGAGATTCCAGGCAGCTCCGGAGCGGGCTGTCCAGCTTTGTGAGGCGAGACATCATGATTCCGCCTTCGATGCCGGCCACGACAAGACGGGCAAGCTCAGCAGCCGGTTGGTCCGTCCGGATCTGTCCGGCTTCCTGCCCTGAGCGGATCACACGCTCGATGCGGCAGATCCATTCCTCGAATACCCTCTCCACGAGAGCGGTATAGGCAGGGCTGGAATCACTCATTTCGAGGGCGGTGTTGCCCCAGAGACAACCGCCGACAAAGCCGGTTTTTCGATGTTTCCGAAGGGCTGCCTTGAAAAAACGCTCCAGCGCCTCCATGGGCGTGGGTGCGGCAAGAGCCGAGTCGAGGAATTTGAGAAAATCATCCCTGGCACGTTCAAGGACCGCCAGGCCCAGCTCATCCTTGCCGGGGAAATGATAGTAGAGCGTGCCTTTCTTAACACCGGCTGCCTGTAGCACGTCATTCACCGAGGTGGGTCCGAATCCCTGCCTCTCGACAAGGCGGGCCGTCTCGTTCAGAAGCCTATCACGTGTGGTCTTGGAATCACGCATTTTTCGTTTTCTCATTAATTGTAAACCGACCGGTCGGTATATATTATATGTAACCGAACTACCTTTGCAAGGCATTTTTCTCTAAAATTCAGATTTTTTGCGAAAAATCTTTTTGGGGATTACTTACTCAAAAAGACTCACCCTGAGCACAAACTCTATGGCCTTATGACTTATGTACATTGTTGCTGCGGCAGCCGGTTTTTTACAGATGATACGGGTGGCGCTGCGGCCTGTACATCATTCGCTGTGCCTGGGGGTCATTAACTATTTCCTGCTTTGCCTGATCCCATTCGAGC
>JAVVFI010000139.1:0-12069 GCA_032250555.1 Sedimentisphaerales bacterium | reverse complement strand
GCATCCACTTAAACTGCCCCGTCATTGAATCCAGACACGTTACGTGACATTTCGGCCCGATTGTTACGATATGTTTATCCGTTACCGCGGGGACGGTTCGGCTCATTCCGTGAAACCTTTTTATTTTGACGTCGTAAGAATATCGCCATATTTCTTTGCCGTCATCTAACGACAGGCACCGAACAGCATCTGCTTTATTTTCCTGGTCATAATCCAGGACATACACACGCCCCGCCAGTACTGCAGCCCCTGCGTACCCCTCACCGACATCGACAGACCAGAGGACTTTGGGCCCTTCATCCGGCCATGATCTCGCGAGAGTAATATTTTCATCACTGCTTATTGCATCAAAGTTCGTACCTCGAAATCGAGGCCAGGCACCGGGCAAATCAGACGGCGCACCATCGTATTTAACCAACCGGCCGGTTATCTTGATGGGTTCGTCTTTTTCTACAGGAGTTTTCGTCCTGTTATCCTCACCCGGCAGACGCTCCTTTAGGGCCTTCGCTGCATCAGAAAAAAGCCAACTAAACAGCAATATCACTCCAAGAATGGCTAATCCAATTGGTAATGCCTTTGCGACAGTAGTTTCCTTCATACTTATCTCTCTTAGATATCTCGATACTTACTCATTTCTTAACGCGTCCAACATCTCCCCACGTAGTGCCAAAGCCGTCGCAACACGTATCCACACTAACCCACTGACAGCTATAGCAGCAATTGTAAACATCAGTGAAAAATATGGAATTTCCGCCCCGGGAGATTTTAAGGCAGGACTCACTGCTACAAGCGCAGCGACAATTCCACAAACCAGACCGCCTGCCATAAGCCCTCCATGCTCGTAAAACACCATTCTCTTCAGTGCGGCTTTATCAAATCCAACCGCTTGCAGCATTGCAAACTCACCCCGCCTCTCAAGCACGTTGCGAAGCACGACCAAGCCAAGCCCAAAACTTCCGAGAATCAGCCCCAAACCTCCTAATAACTGAAAAATTGACAGATACGTATTTTCAACAGCACTAAACTCAGCCAATCGCTGAGTAGTCGGTGTAAGTGACAGACCATAGTCTCTCAATCGTGTAGAAAGCAAATCAGTCACTGCTTCAGTTTTTTCCTTCGAAGCATCTATAAGCAAAAGCCTGTATCCATCTTCCGACGGGAATCGTTCGATAAACTTATTTTCAGAAATAATCAAACTTCCCTGCAAAATTGAGTTCTTCAACATTCCGACCAG
Organism: Sedimentisphaerales bacterium; assembly: GCA_032250555.1. Classification (GTDB taxonomy): domain Bacteria; phylum Planctomycetota; class Phycisphaerae; order Sedimentisphaerales; family Anaerobacaceae; genus NIOZ-UU13. Next base: position 10,835 of record JAVVFI010000139.1, on the reverse strand, counting down.
ACGCAGGCGAAATTTTACACCTTTCTCATCAACATAATCAAGCTCATCTCCGACAGACTTGCCGAGAGCCCAGTACACCGTCGCATAATCACCAACAGCCGGTACCACATTATCACCGAGATTCTCATTAAGTAAATCCCACAGCTTTTTTCCACTGTCACTTTCGATTGTCTTACTAAAAGCAAAAGAGCCGCGTTCCTGTAATCTTTCCGGCTGCAGTGCCAACAATTGCGGCATCTGAGCACGATTGAGATTAAGACAGCTTGCATCATCCCCCTCATGTATCCGTAACTGAACTATCTGCACACCTTCCAGTACATTATCATCCAGAGACATTGACTGACGCCCGGATGGACTGCTCAAATCATGGAGGATACTTACAGACGATTCACCCAAAAGTGTGAAGCCGCCCGTCCCTGAATCCCGCTCTTGAGCATTAGCTAATGGGCTATGCCGATTAGCTCCGACGGCAACAACCAAAAATATTCCACACGCAAGCAAACCGACAACCGCTAAGCTCCGTCCGCTTCGCCTTGTCGTATTGCGCAATCCTAATCCAGCCAGAGACGCCATCTTATTGTTCCAACCACCGGCTATAATTCTTAATAAAGAATGAGTTAATCCAAGCCCGGCAATTAAAAGCAAAGCCCCGGCTCCGAAAAATACACCGGCAACAGCAGCACTGTCAGCATTTCCCGTCACAGCAAGAAGCAATACCGCTCCAACTGCTGCTGCCGCTGCTACATATAATCCGATTCTACTCTTTAAGACCTTCTTGTCGGTAAGGAATTGCTGCTCCAATCCACCTCCAAGAAGTTCACGGGCCGGCCGGGATACCTGTTTACGCAATGTCAACCATATCGCAAACAGAGAAACAGCAACTGCTGCCAACGCCCCCTCGAACAAAGAAGAAGGTTTCGCATAAAAATATATTGATGAACCGCTTACCGCCGCCTGCCATAACGTGGTGAGTCCATAGATCATAACTTTTGTATAAATCAGTCCCGCTGCAGTACCCACAACAACTCCCAGTACAGCCAATATGCTGCCTTCAATCAATAACAGCCGTCTTACAAGCCTCGGCGAAAAACCCACTGCCAGCAACATACCAATCTGTTCACGGCGGCTTTCAATACCGAATACAAAAAGAAGCCCCATCAAAATTAATGCCGCTATAATAAGAAACATGCTAAGACCAAGAAATAGCTGACCAAAGTCGTTAGCCTGGTCCCCTGCTTTTATACCGCGCGAACGCACCGATTGAAAAAACAGTCCTATCGAAGCGGGATTGACATTGTTTAAGAAGCTGCTCGCTATAAACTCTGAAGATACTTTAGCTGCTGAAGGATAACGAATCATCGTCAAATTACCATACCTGTTCGCCCACATCTTTTGGCCGGCCTTGAGCGTAACAAAAGCTTTTGGGGTACCCTTATACTCCTGCCAATAATCCTCATCCTGTTTTCGTATCTCATCAAGATCAATCGGAATTCCCGGATCCCAATCCCTGCAGTTTTCCGCATCAGCCAGACCCGGAAAATCCGGCATTAAATTAGGATCTATAGCCGGACTGTCCATTGATAGTATTGCCTTAATTCGAAAGCTCGTTTTCTCTTCCCGCAGCGATCTCATCGACCCGAGAACAAAATAAGTAAGCTCAATATCATCCCCCTCTTTAACACCGAGGTCGCCTGCAAGCCACTGATTGATTAGAATTTCATTATCCCGCATATCCTCAGGTATAAGACCGCCAGCTTTCGACGGCTGACCCACAGCAGTCACCATAGAATATGGGATTGCTTTGTCACCTGAACTTATTTTATTTACAAAATAAGTTAAAACACCAAAGGATTCATCACCTGTATTAGCAGCAGCAGTGATAGATTCGTCAATAAATACTCGCTTGCTGCGTATTTCAAACATATCCTTATTCTTTAACCGGCGAAGCTCAAGGCCCGCATCAGCAAGCTGCCAGCATTTTTTTACGGCTTCATTCGCTTTTTCAGTTGTTATGTCATCCCCTGCATTGGCTGCAAGTAAAATCATATTTACTTCGTTGCTGCGGCCAAGCTGTTCCTGCAGCCACTGTAAAGGCACAAAGGCATTCAACGATGTAATATGGTTGGCTTTCAGGCTGAAACTTCCAAAGTCTGATTTATCGGCAATTGCTTTTACCACCAGACGAAATGCCATCGACAAATCTGAATCCGGAGTCAAGGGGACATCACGCGGCATAAGAGATGGCTTTTCAATTCGCAGTAAAACTTCATCCCCGACACCGACACCAAGTTTATCCGCCAGCGAATTGTTTAAAACAATCGCCTGGTTTGGATTATTTCCCAGAGGATTTTGCGCTGTTCCAATTTCAAAAAAACGTCCATCAACGCCGAGAACCTCAATCCTATTCGCCCGCTTACCGCCATCACTGTCGGCAATCAGCCCCCGTAACTGCAAAACAGGAGCCGCAACTGTATCAAGCTCTTTCGCGATATCGTTTGCCAGTTCTGCTCTGAAGAATCTTTTATTAGGAATAAGAGCTAACTGCGTTCCGCCTAACCGAGCCTCTACCATCGATTTAAGGCTATAACGAACCGAATCACCGATTACCAGCGCTCCGGTCAAAACCATAGCGCTTACCATCACCGCCAGTAGAACGCCTAAATTTGTACGCCAATAAAAACTGAGACTTCTTTTGGCAAGGTTCCACAAACTCATTGACGACTCCCGTTTCTCAGCAGGCCATCGCTTAATTCCATCACGTTGCCTATCAGTCCTGCAAGCTTGAGCGAATGTGTTACGGTAATCAATGTAACCTCTTCGCTGCGATTCAGCTCAACCAGAAGTTCGGCGATATTCTCCGCAGCATCCTTATCAAGTGAGCCGGTCGGCTCATCAGCCAGCAAAAGCTTCGGCCTGTTAATCAAAGCCCTGACAACAGCGACACGCTGTTGTTGACCACCTGAAAGCTGGCCCGGCCTGTGTAACATGTGATCTTTAAGCCCAACTCGCTGCAGCAGGTTTGTCGCTCTTTCATGAATCTCGTTTTTTGAGATTTGAGTTTTACCGGCAAGCGTCGGCACTAATACGTTCTCAAGCACCGTGCACTGCGGCAAAAGATGATGTAACTGAAAAACAAAACCTATCTGGCGGTTGCGAATCCCTGCAAGTTCAACCTCGTTCAGCTCTGCAAGGTCCCTGCCGTCAAATAATACCCTTCCTTCAGATGGTCGATCAAGGGCGCCAATAATATTAAGCAGCGTACTCTTGCCGCTGCCGGAAGGCCCGACTATTACGAGAGATTGCCCTTTTGTCACTTTAAGTGTTATGTTCTTCAAAACACAGACGCCATCGTTATTTCCCGGAGTCTGATAACTTTTTGTTACATTAATAAGTTCGAGCATAATAATCCCAGCACATGTTACTGTGTTATTTCTCCATATATACGTACTATTTCTTCAGCAGTTTGCTCGATATTAAATTTTTCAAAGACTACTTCTCTGCCCTGTTTTCCCAGTTTCCTGGCACAATCCGGCTCAAGCAACAGTTTTTCCATTGCAGCCGTCAAAGCCTCAACATTATTAGGCTCAAACTGTACTCCACCACCGGTGATTTCCAGCAATTCCGGAAAAACACCGCTGGATGGCTCTATTACCGGCACACCGGCCGCAAGAGCTTCAAGCACATACAATCCATAAGCTACAGGCTGTTTTTCCGGAACTGACAGCACTGAAAGAGTTCGCAAAAAAGCGGATTTGGTAATAGAGTCGAAATCCTCCAAAAATTCCACATCACCAAGCAGACCAAAAGAAGCTAACCGCTCTCGAATCTGACTAAGCAATTTCTCATCATTAGTCATCTTACCGCCGGTTATCCTCAACCTTGCATTTTTTAATTTCTCATTTTTCTTTATCTGAATAAAGGCATCGACCAGCGTATCCAATCCCTTGTCAAAACACATTCTTGAGAGAAACCCGATAGTGGGGATTTCAGGCTCTGTTTGTCTCAACTCATATCCCTCTAATGAAATACCCATATAAACTACAAACATACGTTCAGAAGCTATCTCAAGTCTCTGCCGCATAACATCTGCATAGTATTTACTTACCGAGATAAATACGTCTATGTCACTTGCACGTTCGGCAAGTATCCCCCAGGCCTGATCCGAATATGGTGATGGTAATGCATCCAAAAATCCATCCTCGTCCTGAAGCAGACAAGCCACGGGCACACCGAGTCTTTGCTTGATACGCCTGGCAAGACCAACCAGCATAATATTGGAAAGACACACAACATCAGGTTTTGTATCCTGCGCACTAAGCCATTCGACGAGCCTGTCCAGCTCTTTTATCTGTCTTCCCTCTTCACCATGCAGCATCGACGTAGTTGTTTGGCCTAAATCTTTAGCGCTTGTCATTCCGGCCAAACGGCCAACCCATCTCAATAGTCCGGGTGAATCCAGTATTTTATCAAACCAGCGGGGGGTTTTTTGGAAGAAAGAAGATTTTTGCTGAAGGTAAACATTGATACCCCCAAAAAAGATTGGAGCCGGAGCGACCGATTCATTGACTTCAGGCGACAAAGGCAGGTAAAGAGGGACAGAAAGAATATCATGTCCAGCTTTCATTATTGCCTTAATCAAAGCAGCATCACGCAAACAGTTCTCGCAATAAAAGCTGTCTCCTGCGCTTGGAGTAATGTGGACGATATTCATAAATCTATGCTCCGTTTTTATCGCTTGGAACTAAATGCATAAACATAACCGTCATCACTGCCGACTACAACCATCTGACTGGCTACAGCCGGCGAAGAAGTAACAGGCTGGCCGATGTCATACGACCACACTTGTTTTCCATCAGAAAGCCTTAACATATAAAGTCGGCCGTCTTCGGAGCCTATAACCACTTTGTCACCGCAGATGACCGGCGAGCTGTCAACTTCTCCCAGTGCCTGAAATGTCCAGACTACCTTGCCATCATTGCGATTAACACAGTGCACACGCTCATCTCGTCCTCCAAATACCACTACGTTGTCGCCGACTGCCGGTGAAGAGAAAAACGGAGAGTCCGAATCCGTGTATTTCCATGCAATTTTGCCGGCGCCAATATCGGCTTTGATAAGTACATTATCGTAATTGCCCACATACACCTGTCCATCGACAAATGCCGCCGAAGCTGCAATATATGAGTCGGCATCTATCTGCATTATTTCACTGCCGTCGATCAGTGACACAACGTGAATCATAGCATCGCAGCCTCCGAAAACGGTCTTCTGGTTATCAACCGCAGGTGAGCCATTTATATAATTGTCCGTTTCATAAGTCCACACGGGTTTTCCGGTCGCCGCTTCCACGCAATGCAATATGCCATCGTAGCTGCCTACAAGAATCCATAGCATCTGGCCGTCAGGTGAGTGTATCCAGTTAGCAGCCCCAAGAATCTCTCCATCCGTTTTGTATTTCCATTTAAGTGAGCCGCTTTTAGCCTCAAGCGCATACAGGAATCCATCTGATGATCCAACAAAAACTGAATCCTCAACCACACAAGGCGCTGCCTCGACAGCATCCTCAGTCTTGTACGCCCATACTTGCCGTCCGCTGGTTAAATCAATTGCGTAAACATTTTTGTCAGATGAGCCGATAAATACAAGATTTCCCTCGATTGCCGGCGATGATTTAATTTCGTCGCCGGTTTTGAATTTCCAAACAAATTTCAACGAATCAGGTAAAGACCCGGAAGCCCGGCCTAAGAGCTGCTGACCGCCTCGAAACATAGGCCAACTGTCCTGTTGGCCAACTGCCGTTTCCGGCTGTATGAACTCAGAAACTGCTTTCTCGTCTCCACGTGGCATCCGGCTGATTATCAATGCCGTAAAAACCACACATAATACGAGAATAATAACAAGTATCAGGGCTAACTTAATCTTAACTCTCATAGCACTTCCCGTTAGTATCCATTGACTCAGTATCTTCCATAACAACCTCAATAATAACTTATTAATTGAACTCTGGCAACAGAACCTTCGGAGCCTGTTGGATGTTTTACATCAATCGGATGTGCTTTTCTAAAATCTTAATCTGTGATATGTTACTTGTGCTGGCGGCTCACTCGAACTGATTTATATGCAGTTTCTAATCGGTCTGACATCTGATATGATGTGTCTAACATAGCGGCTTGGCTAAAACATCTCCCAGTGTTCGGAGCTTTTAGCCTATGTATTGGCTTCTTGCATCAGCGATGAGCTGTAGCATCTGGTCGGCCTGGCTTTGGATGTCGGGATCGGCATTTGTTACTCTCGCACTCCATTTGCTATACTCTTTATTTAAACGCCGGCGGGCTTTTTCTTTGTTCATGTCTGAAGTTACTCCGAGAATGGTTTCAATATCCATTACTTCATACATATCTACTGGAAATACTTTTTGAACCATTTCTCTGAACTTATCTGTATCAATTTCCAGCCAGCTTGCCAAATCTTTTAAAAGAGTCAATTCTTCTGAAGTTACAGAACCGTTGGCCTGTGCCACATGTAAACAAAGATTCAAAATGGATTCGCGGTCTGCAGGTGGAGCAATTTCAACAATCTCTCGGCATATATCGTGACTGTTTAATTTATTTCCTTCTTGGAAAAACGTAATGGTTTCTTTTAATGCTTTTTCAAGTTTACGCCGCTCCTTGCTGGATGTCTCAGACAGGTCTATGTTTTCCCTCGACCAGTTTTTTATAAGTTCAATTTCACAATCATACATTTTGCCGTCCGCTGCACTTACGGTAAATGCCAGTGCAACAGCCAGTGTTTTGGAACGTTGGTTATTTTCCTTCAAATCAAGATAACCGAATTCACGATTGTGATACTCTAAATAGCAGCGGGCACAAGCAAGCTGTTCTCCTCCTTCGGCGGGGAATATTGATATAATGAACATAAGTTCTCTTTTTCCCTTGTGGGGAAGTACCAGCCAGTCAAGACGGAAAATGGCAATGGATGTCCATTCCGATATGGTAGTGACCTGATGTGGAAGCTTGCCGAGCTTGGCATTATAACGGAATACAGATGAATCCGGCTCCTGCCATTGTTTTACCACAGCTTGTACCGAGTGTGTTTTAGGCTCCTTATCAGTTGTATCCTCGATAGAAATGCTTAAATTCGCCGACTCCACATCCTGACGAGCATGGATTGAACCGCAGATTTCAACCTCAAAGGCGTCATAAATACCGTCATCATCTTCCTGTTGCGACAGTTTGGCACGGCAATTAAGAATACTCAAATCAAGTTCATGGGAAAGCTCGATAGATGGTCTGCTTGTTTTTTGCGGCGAAACCGTCACCTTGAAGTTATTAAGTAAATCAGAAATACTGAGATGACCGATGAAATCTCCCGACGTCAATCGGTTTATTAATTCAGCAACATTTACACGACGAATCAAACTAAAAAGAATCATCGTTATAGCTGCTGCTACTCCAATTAAAATTGACATCACAACTTTGTCCATCTATCTACTCGACTTTGAAAGACTTCATTTTTTTATTTTTGCCTTTTACATCTTTTTCAGACATCTCGCTTATCTGATCCAGAGACAAATCAACTTCAAGGACTTTGCCAGATTCAACATCTTCGAACTTGCAGTGCATCCTCTGATTGACATCATAGCTGTAAGTAACCTTGATAGGCCGATCAGCAGGCCTGTTCGGAGGAAGCTTAAATTTATGCGTTGCAATCTTATTTACATACTCAACAGCAGTATCTTCACCCTGGGTTATCGTTACCTCAAGGTCTGTTTGTCCATCAGAAAGAGTATAGAACATTTGTGAACTCTCACAGGGCAAAGGTGTATTCTTCTTCAAAATGATACGATTCTCAATTACACGCTTGCCGGTTTTCTCGTCAATAGGAGCACATATAGTACCATAACTGTGGTTACAAACATCAGTAAGGTTAATGTCTTTTAAGCCGTTAGAAACACCAGCCGGAACGTCATCAGATTTTTCCCTGAGCATTGTTAATCCGGCGTGTAATGCGGCTCCAAGCGCAACACATTCATCCACATTTACCGCCGTCTCAGGGGCGAAACCAAACATCTTCTCCAGACGCTGCAGAACGATTGGCATCCTCGTACTTCCACCTACCAATAACACAGTGTCAATTTCAGAAGCTTTAAGCTTGGCTTCCTCAAGTGCCACCTCAACCAGGATATCGGTTCGAGACATCAATGAAGAAATGGACTCTTCGAACATCTCGCGTGTAATTTCAACTTTCATACTGCCGGCCGGACCGTAAAGCAGTTTTTTAGCAACCGGCCGTCTTGACAATGTTTTTTTAATATCTTCGGCTTCATCTTCATACTTTGCCCTGTCTTCTTCAGAGCTAATCAACTCACTGTTAAATTTATCCCGATAGCACTGCTCCAGCAGCTCTAATATTTTCTGGTCAAAATCAACACCGCCGAGGGCGTGATCGCCCTGCGAGCAAACAATATCCATCTGATGGCCTTTGACATCCATTATTGTTACATCGAAGGTTCCTCCACCGAGGTCATATACAAGAACCTTTCCGGAAACCTCTCGCGTGGTAGCATAATATAAAGCGGCAGCAACTGGCTCATTCACTATTCCAATCACATTAAGACCGGCCATAATCCCTGCGTCCATTGTCGCTTTCCGGCGAACCTCATCGAAGTGGGCGGGAACGGACACGACAACATCATTGATTTGGTCGTTTCCAACCGAGCAGTCCTGCTTAAGCTTTTTTAGAATCAGCGAGGACAATTCCACAGGCGTCCAGTCCTTCTTGTCAATACGCTTGTGATACTTCGAGTCACCCATGTACCGCTTTACCCAGCGTACAGACCTTTCAGCATTCAGCCGCCGCGAATTAATAGCTTCGATTCCTACCCTGATTATATCAGAGTTTTCTTCATCGAAGAATATTGCAGACGGCGTAAGCCTTTCACCATCAGCATTCGGGACAATTTCAGGTTTACCGATAGCATTAAGTGTCGCTAACGCTGAAAAAGTTGTTCCCAAATCTATGCCTACTATGTTAGCCATTTTATACCCCTTTTATTTCTTAGCTCAAAGTATTGACTTCTTATCATACTTCTTTTGAATAAGCCTAACCAAAGAGCTTAACCTGAGCCGTGCGTACTATTTTTACATTCTCTTCATTTATAACGTATTGATAGCCCGGCCTGATAACTTTTGCAATTTTTCCTTTTTGCTTAGCGTTGTCACAATGTTCTTTTTGTTTAACGGCCTCTGCATACTTTTCCTGGCCACGATAATCACTGTTTATTTCCGGCTGATATTGCTCTATTCCACTCGACTCCAGAGCAAACACCATTTCATCTCTTATGTCCTCGAGATATTCGGTTTTAGTCCCTTTACTGGAGAGTCTCTCGATACGGTTTTCCAAATTGTCAATGCAGCGAATAATTCGCAGACAAAATGTTTTAATAATATTCCAGTCATAACCATCCTGAAGTTTTTCCACCCTTTCCTGCTGACATGAAGCGTATTCACGAATAGCTGAGACCTGCTGAGCAAGATCTTTAAGTGTACTGTCGAGCGGTTGAGAATGTTCTTTTAAGGCCTCTTGAACGCTCTGTGCTGTCCGTTCTTCCAATTGCTCTGTTTGTGCTTTTAGTGACTCCTCAAGCTTTGCTAAAGATTCATTGGTTTCCTCGTCGGAAAGTAAAACAGCAATTTTCTCAGCATCTTCAGTCGTATCGATTTCAATTTGCTTTTTTGTATGTTTGCGGTCTGTGTTATTTGTACTGGAATGCTGTTTCGTCGAAAGAACCTGTTCATTCTTATCCTGTTCTAACTTACTCTTACTGGAACCCCACGGAGCATTTGTTTTTTTCTTAAGCTGGTCTTCCTGATACTTGGGTGGTTGTTCATACTCCTGTTCTTTTTCTATCAAATCCTTCTCTATATATGTCTCTTCAGCCTCTTCGACATTTTCCTTTGGCTGTTTGTTATTAATATTCTGTAAACGCTTTTTCAAACCGGATAAAGCCTTTACAAATCCCTTGATGAACCATACTAACAAATACCATAAAAATATTGTCCCTCCCATAGATATACATACAATAGATCCTGTCAGAATAAACTCACCAAGTTCTTTTCGTTTTTTGTATTTCTGTAATTCATCCTGCCAATTCTCACCGTAAAGAATATCTGCATCTAAAGAAATATTTTTTTCTCCGGATGCCAATTCGTCCAAATCAGCCTGGAGTCTGTCATGCTGCTGAGATTCAAATTTGCTTTTGTCGTACCCTTCCGTCCTGAACTGCTCGATAAACTCTGCTGTCCCTGAATCAGGCTTCGATTTATAGTTAGCTATTCTCTGCTGTTCCTTCTGTTTTTCGATACGAATCCAACCAAACATAGCTGAACCGGCAATCAGAAATACCAAACCGATAATAACAAATATTTTATTCATAATATTTTAAGTCTTATATATCTTTTGTTCGAATCAGAATCCCAGCTCTTTTACTTGTCGTTTTCGACAAAGACCTCGTTTTCATTTATCCCGTACACTTCGGTTACTCTGAGCACCTCTTCTATTGTCGTCATGCCCTGATTTACTTTCACAAGCCCGTCGTCAAACAAGCTGTGAGAGCCGCTTTTATGAAACACCTTACGCATATTATCGACCGATGAATCTTTATTAATCATGCTCCTTAACTCATCATTAATTACCAGCATCTCGTAAATTCCCACACGCCCGACATAACCTGAGTCTCTGCAGGCCTCACAGCCGGCTCCGTGATAAAAATTCTTGCCCTTGATTCCCGCACGCTTCATATATGCCTGCATCTTTTCAGGGACTTTATATTTCTT